>JAAXQN010000036.1 GCA_012974305.1 Candidatus Methylomirabilis sp.
GTACGGCACACTGGAACGGGACGATGTCTCCATGCGGGTCATTGCCGACCATGCCCGGGCGACCACATTCCTGCTAACCGACGGAATCCTGCCCAGCAATGAGTGGCGGGGGTACGTGCTGCGGCGAATTGTCCGACGGGCTCTACGGCACGGGAAGCTTTTAGGCCTTGAAGGACCATTCCTGGCCCAGATGACAGAGCGTGTGGTCGATCAGATGAAGGAACAGTACCCGGAGCTTCAGGCGAGTCGAGACCGCGTGGCGCGCGAGACGCTTGCCGAGGAAGAACGCTTTGGCCATACCCTCAAGATGGCTATTCCTCGACTGGACGAGGAAATCGGACAAGCGAAGGCCAAGCCCTTGGATGCTCAGCTTATCCCGGGAGATCAATTGTTCAAGCTGTATGACACCTATGGTCTTCCGCGCGATCTTATAGAGGAACTCGCCCAGGAACAGAGCGTTATGCTCGATTGGGAAACCTTTGAAAACTTGTTGCAACGTCAGCGAGTCCTGGCCAAGGCCAGTGCTGTGGCCATGTTCAAAGGGGCTGAAGTCTCGCCCGTCTTGCAGGAGCTGGCGACCTCCCGCTCGACTCCCTTCGTCGGGTATGACCAGACCGAGGTTGAGGCCGAGGTAACCGCCATCGTGAAGGCGGGGCAGAGTACCGAAGCAGTCCAAAAAGGGGAGGAAGCAGCGATCATCCTGGACCGTACGCCCTTTTATGCCGAGGGGGGGGGGCAGGTAGCAGATGTTGGGACCCTGCAGGGCTCACGGGGCGTGGCCGATGTTCTGGATGTTCAACGGCCCCTTCCTGGGTTGACGGTCCACCGGGTCCTGATCGCACATGGGTCGATTCGGAAAGGAGACCGGTTGCGCGCAGCCATTGATGCGGAACGGCGAGCGCAGATTCTAAAGAACCACACTGCAACCCACCTGGTTCATGAAGCCCTTCATCGAATTCTGGGGGATCATGTCCGACAGGAGGGGTCTTTGGTGGCTCCCGACCGTCTTCGGTTCGACTTTCGCCACTATGGACCAACGACGGCTGCGGAGCTTGCCCGCATCGAACGGATGGTGAACGAGCAGCTGTGGCGGAACCTCCCAGTGATGATCGAGGACGGGGTCCCGTACGAGGAAGCGCTAGCCCGAGGGGCCAAGGCCTTTTTTGCCGATAAATATGCAGACCGAGTTCGGACCGTGACGGTACCAGGATTCGGGCTTGAACTCTGCGGGGGGACGCATGTCCAGGCCATTGGCGAGATTGGCCTCTTCAAGATCGCCAGCGAAGGGGGGGTTGCTGCGGGTATCCGGCGTATTGAGGCCAATACCGGTCCGGGAGCCTACGACTACCTCCTGAGGGAGGAAGCTGCCCTTCAGGAATCGGCTGATGCGCTGAAGGCGCGACCGCTCGAGCTTCCGGAGAAAGTGGACAGGCTAACCCACCGGGGCGGAGAGCTGGAGCGGGAGATCCAGCGACTTCGAAGCCGGGTTGCAGCCACCGTTGTAGAGGAGTTGCTCAAAAAGGTTGAAGCCGTCGAAGGGCTTCGGGTCGTCCGGGGGCGCGTGGAACATTTCGACCAGAAGGGGCTTAGAGACCTCGTAGACCGAGTCCGGACGAAGCTTGGTTCGGGAGTGGTGGTTCTCGGGACCCTCGCGGATAACAGAGTGGCTTGGGTTGCCGGGATCACACCAGACATCGTGCCGCGAGTCCATGCTGGAAAGCTGGTGCGAGAGATGGCCCGGATGACGGGAGGAGAGGGGGGCGGTCGGGCCGACTTAGCCGAGGCCGGAGGGAAGGATCCGTCGAGGCTCGATCATGCCCTTGGTCATGTCCCGGAACTCGTCCGCCAGCTGTTGGGTGAGGACGGAGGGAAGGGATCCTGACGCTTGAAATGCAGGAGGGCGAGTGGTATACAAGAAACTTCAGGAATCATCGCCTTTGACAGCCGACCGACGGAGGAAAAAGTTTCCGGTAGCCTCGGAGGGGTGGCCATTTATCGTGCCCCTTCTGGGAGGTGCTTTCCTTCTTTGGATAACGGGGATTACGCTGGGAAGCCTGTTCCTGGTCCTGCTCGCAGCAGCGGTCGGTTTTTTCTTCCGGGATCCAGAGCGGTGTCCACCTGCGGAGGTCGGGGCGATCCTGGCTCCGGCCGATGGACGGGTCGTCCGGATTGGCCCTTCGATAGACGGGCGGAGGGGGACGGAGGTCAGCATTTTCCTCTCCCTTTTCGATGTCCACATCAACCGTGCCCCGTGCGCCGGCCGGATCGAGGAGGTGCTTCCAAGTGCGGGGACCTTTCGGGTCGCATGGAAGGAAGAAGCCTCCCGAAGAAACGCCCAGACCTTGATCCACCTCAAAGGGGGTCCAAGGGACATATTCGTTCGGCAGGTGGCCGGGATCTTAGCCAGGCAGATCGTCACATGGGTTCGACCTGGGCAGGAGGTTCGGGCAGGAGAGCGTATTGGTATGATTCGGTTTGGGTCTCGGGTCGATCTGCTCTTGCCTGAGGGTGTGCGTCCGAGGGTGCAAATCGGGGATCAGGTGAGGGGCGGCGAGAGCGTCATGGGGGTAGTCTCATGAGCCGAGAGGTTCGCCGCGGGGTGTACATCCTGCCCAGCATTTTGACGCTTGGGAATCTCTTTTGCGGATTCTACGCGATCATCGCGATCTATAAGCACGATTTTTCCAAGGCAGTGCTGGCGATCATCATAGCCCTCGTAATAGATTTTCTGGATGGGGCGGTCGCGCGGTTCGCAAAGGCGACCAGCGATTTCGGAATGGAGTTGGATTCGTTGGCCGATCTCGTTTCCTTCGGCGTCGCCCCCGGCATGTTGGCCTACGTCTTCGCCATGCAGCCCTTTGGGCGAATTGGCTGGCTGGCGGCTTTTCTTTTTGCGGCCTGCGGAGCGCTCCGGCTGGCCCGATTCAACATCCAGACCAAGAAGCTCGACAAGCGCTACTTTGTTGGCCTTCCAATCCCTGCGGCGGCGGGGATCGTGGTTTCCAGCGTACTCTTTTTGGGAGAATCTCCCTCCCTGGTCGTCTTGGATTACGAACTGCTTTCACCGGAGGTGACCTCGGCACTGATGGTCGTGTTGGTCACCGTGACTGCCTTTCTCATGGTCAGCAAGGTCAGGTACCGCTCTCTGAAAGAAATCGACATTTCTCGGCGACATCCCTTTACGATCCTCATCAGCGTGATCCTGGCCATGCTCGTTATCGCCTCGGAACCGCGTCTCCTGCTCTTTGGCTTTTTCTTCCTGTATGCCCTCTCCGGTTTCTTCAGGTACCTTCCCATCTGGCGCAAGCGGGTCGCGGTTGACTTGGGTGAAGAGCTCGAGCTTACGCCGGGGGAGCCGCGTTCCCCCTGAGGGAGGGTTCCCCCGGCGTGGCAGCACCAATCGTGACTTTCGGATGGAATGAATCTTCAGGTTTCGTATGCCCTAATAGCAATGCCGTGCATGCATGGAGAGGAGAAACAGAATGGCGACGCGGATTCTGATCTTTGATACCACATTGCGCGATGGAGAGCAGTCTCCGGGATACAGCATGAATACCCGTGAGAAACTGGAGCTCGCTCGACAGCTCGCCCGGCTCCGGGTCGATATCATTGAGGCGGGTTTCCCTATCGCGTCCCCGGATGATTTTGAGGCCGTCAAGGTGGTTTCGCAAAATGTCCGGGACGGGATTGCCATTGCGGGACTCTGCCGGACCCGAGAGCAGGACATCGATCGGGCATGGGAAGCGCTCCAGCACGCGGAGCGCCCGCGGATCCACACCTTCATTGCCACGTCCGATATTCACATGCGGCATAAGCTGAAGATGAGCCGGGAGGAGGTACTTGAGTCCGCCGTCCGGGCCGTGAAGAGGGCCCGAGGGTATACGGACGACGTCGAGTTTTCCTGTGAGGATGCCTGCCGGACCGATCAGGACTTCCTCTGCCAGGTGGTGGGGGCAGCCATCCAAGCGGGGGCCACGACGATTAATATCCCCGACACGGTGGGATATACGATTCCTTGGGAATACGGCGAGCGGATTCGGGATCTCATGAATCGCGTTCCCAACATCGACAAGGTAGTCGTGAGCGTCCACACCCACGACGACTTGGGTCTGGCCGTCGCCAACTCCTTGGCGGGAGTAAGAGAGGGAGCTCGGCAGGTCGAGTGCACCATCAACGGCATTGGAGAGCGAGCTGGAAACGCCTCCCTTGAAGAGATTGTCATGGCAATCAGGACCCGCAAAGACATCGTTGATGCCGAGACGGGCGTCAAGGCCGAGGAGATCTACAAGACCTCAAAGCTGCTCACGACCATTACCGGCATTCCAGTCCAGCCGAATAAGGCGATTGTCGGCGCCAACGCTTTTGCCCACGAAGCGGGAATCCACCAGCATGGGATGCTTTCTCACACGTTGACCTACGAGATCATGACCCCGGAGTCGGTGGGGGTACCCCAAAGCCGTCTTGTCCTGGGCAAGCACTCAGGACGCCACGCCTTAAAGAAGCGGCTTCAGGATCTGGGCATGGATCTCGGTGAAGAGGATCTGTCAAAGGCGTTTCAGCGATTTAAGGAGCTGTGCGACAAGAAGAAGGAAATCTTCGACGACGACCTCTTGGCTATCGTCGAGGAACAGGTGCTCACCTTGCCCGAAACGTACGTGCTTGACCATCTGCAGTTTGCAAGTGGGACCAATATGATCCCCACCGCCACGGTCCGCTTACGAAAAGAGGACGAGATCCACCAGGAATCAGGCTGGGGCGATGGCCCGGTGGACGCAACCTTCAAGGCCATCGACCAGGTTACCGGGATTCACCCCACGTTGAAGGACTATGGCATCCGGGCGGTAACATCAGGCAAGGATGCCCTAGGGGAGGTGATGGTCTCGATCGAGATCGATGGACAGACGATCATCGGTCGGGGGACCTCCACCGACATCATCGAGGCCAGCGCGAAGGCCTATCTGAACGCCATCAACCGAGCGGTGGGCCGGAAAGCCCCTCCTGGAAAAGAGGTGAAAGAAGGCGTGTGATGGGAACTCCGGTGCCCATGAGGACGGGCAGTTGAGTGTCCGATTCGGGAGAGTAACAGGGCATGGCTGAAACACTCCTCGACAAAATCTGGCGTACCCATACGGTCCGGACGCTTCCGTCGGGGCAGACGCAGCTCTTTGTTGGCTTACATCTTGTCCACGAGGTGACGAGCCCCCAGGCTTTCCAGATGATTCGCGAGGTGAATCTCAGCGTCCGCCTTCCGGACAGGACGTTCGCGACAATTGATCACATCGTGCCGACCGCGTCGCAGCTTCGCCCCTTTGGCGATGTCCTGGCCGAGGAGATGACCGTCCACCTCGTGCAGAATTGTAAGGAGTTCGGCATCCCGCTGTTCGATCTAGATAGTGGCCGGCAGGGGATCGTCCATGTCATCGGACCTGAACTGGGTCTGACTCAACCGGGAATGGTGATTGCTTGCGGCGACAGTCACACCGGGACGCACGGAGCCCTTGGTGCGCTCGCCTTCCCTATTGGCACCAGCCAGGTTCGGGACGTTCTGGCGACGCAGTGCTTGGCATTGGACAAGCCGAAGCTCCGGCAGATCCGGGTAGAGGGTGAGCTTGCGCAGGGTGTCTACGCCAAGGACGTGATCCTGGCGATCATTCAGCGGCTTGGGGTGAAGGGCGGCGTGGGCTATGCCTACGAGTACGCCGGATCACTGGTCGAGACAATGTCGATGGAGGAACGCCTCACCATCTGTAACATGAGTATTGAGGGAGGTGCGCGGCTCGGGTACGTCAATCCCGACGCGAGGACGTTCGATTATATGAAGGGTCGCCCGTTTGCACCGCACGGCGAGGCCTTTGATCGTGCGGTGGCGTGGTGGAAGAAGATGGCGACAGACCCAGGTGCTCGCTTCGATGACGTGGTCACGTTGGACGGTAGGTCAATCCAGCCTGTCGTCACATGGGGAATCAACCCAGGGCAGTCTGTGGAGGTGAACGAGCGGATTCCGGATCCAGCTGATGCCCCGGAAGCCGACCGAGCCGCTTGGGCCGAAGCGCTGGCCTTCATGTCCTTTGAACCGGGCCAGCAGATCGTCGGGACCCCGATTGACGTGGCTTTCATTGGCTCTTGTACCAATGCGCGAATTTCTGATCTGCGCGCTGCTGCCGCGGTGGCACGGGGGCGGAGGATTGCGAAGAGCGTGCGGGCGCTTGTTGTTCCAGGCTCGCAGGCGGTGGCCGAGGCGGCCGAGGCTGAGGGGTTGCACGAAATCTTCCAAGAGGCCGGGTTTGAGTGGCGGAAGGCCGGCTGTTCTCTGTGTTTGGGGATCAACGAAGACAAACTCAAGGGTCGGGAGATCTGTGCCTCCTCGAGCAACCGGAATTTCAAGGGGCGTCAGGGTTCGCCGACGGGGCGGACGCTGCTGATGAGCCCGGCCATGGTGGCCGCGGCGGCCGTCACCGGAGAGGTCACTGACGTGCGGGAGTTGCTGCGATGAGTCCCATCCGGCGGACGATCGTCGGCCGGGGTCTCCCCCTGCCGGGTACGGACATCGACACGGACCGAATCATGCCTGCTCGGTTCCTGAAAAGCGTCACGTTTGAGGGGCTCGAGGAGCACCTCTTTAAAGATGATCGTCTCCAGTTCCCGGACCATTCGTTCAACCAAGACCGGTACAGGGAGGCCACGATCCTCGTGGTCGGCCAGAATTTCGGCTGTGGCTCGTCGCGGGAGCACGCGCCGGAGGCGCTGCGGCGATGGGGAATCCGCGGTGTCGTCGGCGAGTCGTTCGGGGACATCTTCCTGGGAAACTGCACCGCCCTCGGGATCCCCTGTCTCACCGTAGATGTGGAAGATGCGGACTGGTTGATGGAGGCCGTCGCGGAGGATCCCGAACGCGAGATTGTGCTCGATGTCGAGAACCGAGAGGTACTCTTTGGTGAGCGAGCCATGCCTGCCATGATTCCGAAAGGCCACCAAGAGCAGCTCTTGACAGGCACGTGGAACGCCACTTTTGTCCTGTTGGAGGCAGGGGAGGAGATCGAACAGGTGGCCAAGAGCCTTCCTTATGTGACCGGGTACTGAAGGTTCAGGGTCAAGAGTTCAGAGTTGTGGGTTCAGAATTCAGGGTTGAGAGAAAACAAAAGTGGCCCTGTTCATCAACAGGAACTGATGCGATCCACCGTGAACGGTGAACTTCGATGAGGGAGATGTGGCGGGAACGGGATACAGGGTAGCAATTGCGGGGGCAACGGGAGCAGTCGGGCAGACGATGCTTTCGATCCTGGAGGAGCGCGACTTTCCAGTGCGGGGTGTCCGGCTGTTGGCATCCGAGCGCTCCGAGGGGAAAACCCTCACTTTTCGCGGCGAGGAAGTCAAGGTCGAAAAACTGACAGAACGCGCCTTTCAGGGAATTGAAGTAGCCCTCTTCTCTGCTGGCGCCAGCCGAAGTAAGACATTCGCTCCAGCAGGGGTGAAGGCGGGGGCATTAGTGGTCGACAACAGCTCCGCCTTCCGGATGGACCCGGAAGTCCCGCTGATCATCCCGGAGGTCAACCCTGAAGCCGCCTTTCAGCACAAGGGTCTGATCGCCAACCCCAACTGTACGACGACTGTGACCGTCATGGCCCTGAAGCCTCTCCACGATGCCGCACGAGTGAAGCGTGTCATCGTGTCAAGCTATCAATCGGTCTCAGGGGCCGGGACGCAGGCCATCGAGGAGCTGAAACAACAGGTCCTGGCGTGGGCAAAGGGGGAGCAGGCAGAAGCTAAGGTTTTCCCGCATCCCATTGCGTTTAATCTCATTCCCCAGGTGGATGCTTTTGAAGACAGCGGTTATACCAAAGAGGAGATGAAACTCGTTCACGAAACTCGAAAACTGCTGGGGGACGCCTCGATGCAGATTGCTGCCACCACGGTTCGGGTTCCAGTGTGGTATGCTCACTCGGTCTCGGTGACCGCGGAGACCGAGCGGAAGGTAACGGTCAAAGAGGCGCGGGATCTCTTCAGGAAGTTCCCGGGACTTTGCCTTTGGGACGACCCGCCGAAAGCTCAGTACCCCACACCTCTCATGGCGACTGGGAAGGATGAGTGCTATGTGGGCCGCGTGCGGCACGACCTCTCGAGCGAGACGGGCCTGAACTTTTGGGTTGTAGGCGACCAGCTGCGGAAAGGGGCTGCGCTCAACGCCGTACAGATCGTCGAGCTGGTCCTGGGGGTGACGGAGCAGGGTACTGGCTCGTGCACAACCTCAAACTGAGCGTAGAATACGACGGGACTGCCTATCATGGCTGGCAGGTCCAGCCAGGATTGCCCACCATTCAGGGATTCTTGCAGGAAACGGCAAAACGTATATCGGGTGAAGAGGTACGCATCACTGGCGCGGGCCGTACCGATGCCGGGGTCCATGCCCTTGGGCAGGTGGCGAACTTTTGGACAGCAAAGGATCTCGCCTGTGAAAGTTGGCAGCGGGCTTTTAATGGCCTGCTCCCGCCCGATATCGTGGTGCGACGCGCCGAGACAGTCCCTGACGGCTTTGATGCCCGGCGCTCGGCCAAGCAGAAGACCTATCGGTATAGCATCTTGAACGCCCCTCACCCCTCGGCACTCGACCGGCACTGGCTCCTTCACATTCCGGACCGCTTGGATGTGGCCTCAATGGCTGATACCGTAGCCTCCCTCATTGGGGAGCATGACTTTTCCGCGTTCCGGGCGGCGGACGGGAACTCCCCCAATTCGGTCCGTCGAGTGTATGAAGCCTCCTTTTTGACTCAGGGTCACCGACTCGAGTTTGTGATCACGGGAGACGGCTTCCTGAAACACATGATTCGAATCGTGGTGGGGACGCTCCTGGATGTTGGCAGAGGGAGGCTCACGCCGGCCACCTTTCGGAAAATCTTGGAGTCCAAAGACCGGCAGCATGCTGGGAAGACGGCGCGTCCCCACGGTCTCTGTCTTATGGAAGTTAGCTATTGAGCGGGCGGGAGGAGAAATGGCTATCAGTGGGAATCCCGTAACGATGGCGAGAGAAATCGGCGATGGTTTTAATCCTCTCACCCCGGCAACTCTAAAGAGATTCATGCCAGCCGATCTGAAGGTGATCAACAACAGCCTCAGACAAGTCCTCCGAGATGCACGGGCAGAGACGCCCTCGCCAGGCGACAACGAAGCGGTCCGAAAGAAGAACCTCCGCATCCAACGCTTGAACCAGGCTATCCTCATCCTCGCCAACTACTGCCGCCAACATCGCATTTCCGTGTGAGTGGGTTATTGCACCCGACCCCTCAACTCCGCCGATCATGAAGGCAATGTGTTTGGATCATCCCGGACCAGTCGCGACCAACCCCCTGAAGGAGGCGGACGTCCCGATCCCTGAACCTGGTGCCGGACAAGTCCGTCTGGAAGTGACTCATTGTGGGGTATGTCGGACGGACCTCCACATTGTGGAAGGGGACCTTCCGCCGGTGAAGGTACCAGTGATCCCTGGGCACCAGATCGTGGGGATCGTGGATGCGGTTGGGCCCGGATCGCGTCGCTTTCGTCTGGGTGATCGACTTGGAATCGCCTGGCTAAACTGGACCTGCGGCCGCTGTCACTATTGTACAGCTGGTCGGGAGAATCTGTGTGAAGCGGCACGCTTCACCGGTTACCACGTTGACGGAGGCTACGCCCAATATGCGGTTATGGATGAAACCTTTGCCTTTCCGATTCCTGACACCTTTACCAACGTGCAGGCCGCACCCCTTCTCTGTGCTGGCATCATTGGCTTTCGCTCACTGCGATTGAGCGAGATCAGGCCTGGTGAGCGCTTGGGCCTTTACGGATTTGGGGCTTCAGCGCATGTCGTCATCCAGATCGCGCGCCACTGGGGCTGTGAGGTGCTGGTCTTCACCCGGGGTCAAGCCCATCAACAGCTCGCCCGGGACCTGGGAGCCACATGGGCGGGGAGAGCGGAAGAGATCCCACCGCATCCTCTCGATAGTGCCATCCTGTTTGCTCCCGTCGGCACCCTTGTGCCGGAGGCGTTACGCGCCTTGCGCAAAGGGGGTACGCTTGCCATCAATGCCATTCACTTAAGTCCCATCCCTGCGCTGGACTACTCACAGCTTTACCACGAGCGCACCATCCGCAGTGTGACCAACTTCACGCGCCAGGATGCCGAAGACTTGTTGCGGCTCGCAGCTGAGGTGCCGGTTCGGGCGGAAGTCGAGATTTTTCCACTTCGGGACGCCAACCATGCCCTGCAGCGCCTGAAGGCGGCCGAGTTGCGGGCGGGGGCGGTCTTAGAGATGCCGTAGGTGTGAGCGGACTTATCACGGCAAAGCGACACACCTCTTCGGCAGCGAACACGGCCAAGTGCGGCAGTTGCAACTGCCGCAGGCGTGTGCTATCTATAAGCGGAAATTCTCGAGAGGTGAGAGTATCAGGATGGCAAAACCATACAATTTTAAGACGATAGAAACCAAGTGGCAGCGGATCTGGGAGGAGCGGGACGCTTTCCGGGTCACGGAGGATCCCGGGCAGCCAAAGTACTACTGCCTTGAGATGTATCCGTATCCCTCTGGCAAAATCCATATGGGACACCTTCGAAACTACTCCATCGGAGATGTGGTCGCCCGGTACTTCCGGATGCGAGGCTATAACGTCCTTCACCCGATGGGGTGGGACTCTTTTGGACTGCCAGCGGAGAATGCGGCCATCGAACATGGCCTTCATCCTGCCACGTGGACATATGACAACATTGCCTACATGCGAGAGCAGCTGAAGCGGATGGGCTTCTCCTATGACTGGGGGCGGGAGATCACGTGCAGTGAGCCCGACTACTACCGGTGGAATCAATGGCTCTTTCTGAAAATGTATGAAAAGGGACTGGCCTACAAGAAACCCGCCTTCGTCAACTGGTGCGAGGAGTGTCAAACGGTCCTGGCCAACGAACAGGTGGAGGGAGGACGCTGCTGGCGCGATGAGTCAGAGGTGATTCAGAAAGAGCTCGAGCAGTGGTTCTTTAAGATCACCGCCTATACGGAGGAACTGCTCGAGGGGGTAGATCAGCTCCCCGGATGGCCCGACCGGGTCAAGACAATGCAGCGAAACTGGATCGGCAAGAGCGTCGGCGCCGAGGTGAATTTTCCGCTGGTCAACGGGGAAAGCCCTATCACCATTTTCACGACGCGACAGGATACGCTCTTCGGGGCCACCTTTATGGTATTAGCACCGGAGCATCCCCTGGCCCTCCAGCTCGGAGAGGGCAAAGCGGACGTTCAGGCCTTCATCAAGCGGATGCGGGCGGAAGATCGGGTAGTCCGAACCGCCGCCGACACGGAAAAGGAGGGGGTTTTCACCGGTGCATATGCCATCAATCCGTTGACCGAAGAGAAAATCCCCATCTGGGTGGCCAATTTCGTCCTCCTTGAGTACGGCACCGGAGCGATTATGGCTGTTCCCGCCCACGACCAGCGTGACTTCGAATTCGCCAAAAAATACCATCTCCCCCTCCGAGTCGTGATTCAGCCAGAGGAGGAAGGCCTCGCCGCGGAGGCTTTGGCAAAGGCCTATGAAGATGAAGGGGTGATGGTAAATTCCGGCCCATTTAATAGCCTGCCAAGCCCGGAAGGACGTGAGGCCGTGGTTCGGTTTCTGGAGGAACGGGGAATTGGCAAAGGGGCGGTGAACTATCGGCTGCGCGACTGGGGAATCTCCAGACAGAGGTACTGGGGGACGCCGATTCCAATTATTTACTGCGACCAATGCGGCACCGTCCCGGTCCCGTATGACGACCTTCCGGTGCTGCTCCCGAAAGATGTGGAGATCAGCATGAAGGGTGGTTCTCCGCTTGCGAAAGTCGAGAGTTTCGTGAATGTGTGGTGTCCGACGTGCCGGGGGCCGGCCCGAAGAGAGACCGATACGATGGATACCTTTGTCGATTCATCCTGGTACTTTCTCCGGTTTTGCAATCCGCACGCCCGGGACCGGGCCGTGGATGAGCCGAAGGTAGCCTACTGGATGCCCGTCGACCAATACATCGGGGGTATTGAACACGCCGTCCTTCATCTGCTGTATGCCCGGTTCTTTACCAAGGTGGTCCGGGATCTGGGCTTGGTCCCACACAGTGAACCATTTGTGAACCTGCTGACTCAGGGGATGGTCTGCAAGGAAACCTACCGGTGTCCCACGCATGGGTTGCGCTTCCCTCAAGAGATAGACCCGCAGGGTCGCTGTACCGAGTGTGCTCACCCGGTTGAGATCGGCCGGACCGAGAAAATGTCCAAGTCACGCAAGAACGTGGTGGACCCGGACGACCTCTTAAAGCGATATGGCGCGGATACGGCCCGTCTCTTTTCCCTCTTTGCCGCACCCCCGGAGAAGGACCTGGAATGGTCCGACAAAGGGGTAGAGGGGGCCTTCCGGTTCCTGAATCGGGTTTATCGGTTGGTCGACAGCTGGGCGGACGAATTGTCCCGTCCGGCGGCGCCTATTTCCTTCAACGATCTCACCGTCGGCCGGGCAGTGCACCAGAAGGCCCACCTGACGATCAAGAAAGTGACCGAAGATCTCGACCGGGATTTTCACTTCAACACGGCCATCGCGGCCCTTATGGAATTGGTTAATGTCCTGGGGCAATTTGAGCTTCGCGGCGATCCCGCGGAGGAGGCAGAACGGCGTTACGTGGCCCGCTTTGCCGTGGAGACCCTGCTCGTCCTCCTGGCCCCGTTTGCCCCGCACGTGGCGGAGGAACTCTGGGAGCGCCTCGGACACGGCTCGAGTATCTTTGAGGAATCGTGGCCCGTCTACGACGCCACGGTAATTGAGCGAGAGGAGATTCTGGTGGTGGTCCAGGTGGATGGGAAACTGCGGAGCCGGATTTTCCTCCCCGCGCATGCTGGGGAAGATGAGCTCCGCACAGCGGCACTGGAGGACAGTCGGGTTCAGACGTGGCTGCAGGACAAGCAGGTCAAGCGCGTGGTCGTAGTTCCCAAGAAACTGGTGAACATCGTCACCGCCCGGTTGTAGCCAGCAATTTTCTTTTCGGAAGTTATCTGCCAGTGACCAACGTTGAGTAATTGGCTCGCAGCACTTCATTTGCGCTGTGTGCTCACAGCCAGAGCAGAGATCTGGTGAACAAGAGGGTGGTTTCGATTGGACTTTTCCTTTTGGCGGTAACGGTGTGCGGATGCGGCTATCGCGGCCAGCTCGGCCTACCAGATGACCTCAAGCGGATCCATCTGGACATCAGCAACCCAGGAACCTCTCGTCCCGGAATGGAGGCCGAGGTCAGGCATGCCCTCACCCAAGGCATCCTGAGTGCCGGGGGGCAGGTGGTGGCGGAGAAGTCTCAGGCGGACGCCACGATCAAGGGTGCGATCACCTCCCTCAGGGAAAACCCCGTGGCCTTCGATGCCCAGGACATCGCCACACGGTTTCGTACGGTGGTCGTCCTCGACGTCGAGGTGGTTCAGCGGAGCGGCAAGGTGGAACTGGCAAAAGAGCAGATCTCGGGAGAGGCGTACTATTCTGCCCCTTCTGGGATCACCGGGACCGAGGTGGCGGCAAATGATGCGATCCGTCGGGCCCTTCGTGATCTTGCCGATAAGGTTGTTACAAGGGTAGCCGAACCTTTATTCTGAGGGACGACACTGTTCGAGCCAGTCCTCCAAGCTGTAAGCCGGGGCCAGGTAGCTCCCATCTATCTCCTCTTGGGTGAGGAGATCCTCCTTCGTCAAGAGTTCCTTTCTCGACTCCTGAAAGCCCTCCTCCCTCCAGGAATGGAAGCGCTAAACCTGGAAATCCTCTCGGGATATGAGGCAGCCGGGGCAGACGTTGCTGCACGGTGCCGAACCGTCCCGGCGTTCTCCCCACGACGGGTCGTCATGGTGAAAGATGCGGACCGCCTCCGCATGGAGGCGTGGAAGGGAATCTTGGCCTATCTCGAAGTCCCATCGCCCACTACCTGCCTCATTTGTATTGCTGACAGGTTAGACCAGCGGAATCCCGCAGTGCAGCAAATAGAGCGAACTGGGAAGACCCTTCGGTTTGCCGCTCCGAGGTCAGAGGAAGAGCGTCAACGATGGTGTCAGCGCTGGATAAGGGAGCGGGCCCAACAGCAGGGGAAATCTCTAAACCCGGAAGCAGAATTACTGCTCTTGAACCTTCAAGGTTCGGATCTTCTGCGCCTGGGTCAGGAGGTGGACAAGCTCTGCATTTTCGTGGGGGAGCGGCGTGATATCAATCTCGAGGCAGTCGAGGCCCTTGTCGGCGAAGGGAGGGTACGGGAGATCTTTGAGCTCACCCGAGCCGTCAGCCGCAGGGATCTGCAAGCAGCTTTGTCCTGCCTTCGGAGGTTGCTAGAAGGGGGGGAAGAGCCGCTCGGAATCCTCGGGATGCTCGCGCGTCAAGTTCGCCTGCTCCTGCGGGCCAAGGAACTCATCGTCCAGTCCCGCCCTCCTGCCGAGATCAGCCGGCTGCTGGGGATCCCACGACAGTTTGTTTCAGAGATCCTTGACGGGGCCAGGATCTCATCCCTGCCGCACCTGGAGCAAGGACTCGTCCGCCTTCTGGACCTGGACCGGGTGCTCAAATCCTGGGGGAGAGGCCAATTACTCTATCTGGAATTGGCGATTATCGATTTGTGCGGATGAAGTTGCAATTAGGCAGCGCTTTCAGGGGCCTGTAACCGATGGGCAAGGCGGGATTTGTACCGAGCCGCTGTCCTGGAATGGATTATTCCCTTCGAGGCCGTCTTATCGATAACCACTACCGCCGCTCGGAAGGCAGCCATAGCCGCCTCCCGGTTCCCCGTCTCTATGGCCTGACGGACCTTTTTCATGCTGGTTCGGAGTTGGGTCTTCGCTGCCCGGTTCCGCAGGGTCCGCTTCTTGGCCTGGCGGAGGCGCTTTTCTGCCGATCTAATGTTTGCCATCCATCCCTCCCGAGCCGATGTGAGACTTTGGTTTTTATAGGGGAATACGCCCTCCATGTCAAGCGCTTTTGAAGGGAAAGGCACCTCCCACGACGTGGCTGCTGCCGCCTCGGTGGTCAGTGGTGCAACGCTCGTCAGCCGGGTCCTGGGGTACGTGCGGGATATGTTAATTGCCCATGGGTTCGGGGCCGGTCTCGCTGCCGACGCGTTCTTCGTCGCCTTTCGCATCCCTAACATGGCCCGAGAACTCTTAGGGGAGGGGGCCCTCTCTGCCGCCTTCATTCCAGTTTTCACCGAAACCATCAGCAAGCGAGGACGGCCCTCAGCCTTTCGGCTGGCTGCGACGGCCTTTTGGACGCTGAGTCTGATTCTTGTCGTGATTTGCGCCCTCGGGATCGTCAGTGCCCCGGTCCTTGTCAACCTTATGGCCTTCGGGTGGCACGTAGATCCTGAAAAACTTGCCCTCACCATCGACCTCACCCGCATGATGTTTCCGTACCTTTTCTTCATCGGGCTCACCGCGCTCATGATGGGGATCTTAAACTCCCTGGGCCACTTTGCCACCCCGGCCTTCTCCCCGGCCCTCCTTAACATTGCCATTATCCTGAGTATCCTCTTCCTGGGGCCGGTCCTTGAGAACCCGGTCTACGCCTTGGCTTATGGGGTGTTAGGGGGAGGGTTTCTACAACTCCTTTCCCAGTTTCCACCTACCGTGCGCCGGGGGGTCATCCTGACTCGAATGGGGGAGTGGAGAGACCCAGCCCTTACGCGGATCGGAAAGCTCATGGCACCCGGCGCTGCCGGGCTCGCTATCACCCAGCTGAATATCTTCATCACGACCCTTTTGGCCACCTTCCTCATCCAGGGGTCGGTCTCTTATCTGTACTACGCGTTCCGTCTCATCCATCTCCCCATTGGCATGGTCGGGGTGGCGATGGCTACGGCCGTCCTCCCTACCATGGCCGCCGCCGCTGCGCAGCACTCACCAGAAGATGTTATGAAAACACTGGTTTTCGCCCTGCGTGTTAGCCTCTTCCTGACTGTTCCTGCCCTCCTCGGCCTTGCCATCTACCGCCACACCATCATCCATCTCCTCTTTGAACGAGGCGAGTTTACCGCTGCAGCGACGGCCGCTACCGCCCAGGTCTTGCTGGGATACTGCCTCGGCCTCTGCTTTTTTGTTGCCAATCGCATTCTTGCCCGGGCGTTTTATGCTTTTCAGGACACGGTGACCCCAGTCAAGGCGGGAGCCATCGCCGTGGCCAGCAACATTGTCTTCAGCTTGCTCCTTATGTATCCCCTTCAGGCGGCGGGGCTCGCCCTTGCGACTTCCCTTGCCTCGGTGGTCAATTTCTCTGCCTTGATGCTACTCCTGAGAAAGCACCTCGGTGGATTCCCGAGACAACTCATTGTTAAATCCCTGCAAAAGACGGGTTTCGCGGCTCTCTGCATGGCCGGCACCTTAATCGCCCTCCAAGGCCTGCTGCCACCCATGGAGGGACAGGGGGTTTTCTTGGAACTTACCCGCTTCGTGGGGGAATTTGGGCTGGGAACGGCGGTCTTTTTGGGGGTTGCGACGTTGCTGGGCTGTGATGAGGTTCGGGTCCTCCGGGGGCTTTTTCAAAGGCGCTCGGGGTAAAACAGATTTTTATTGACAGGGGAGGGGCAAGAGGGCTAATTTATTCGGTACTTTTCGTCTGGTCCGTAGCTCCCTCTTGGCCTCTAGAAGTGTCGACTTTGCTTTTTGTATGAACACACGGAACCTAACGTAAAATTTACTCTCTTAGTGAGGGGAGAACTATGAGTATGGCAGCAGGTAGTCCTGGCCTTGAGAGAAACGTAGGAAACTTTGTTCTAATTGACACCTTGCGTCAATGGGGCGTCCATCATTACAGTGGCGTAAATGGCGGGGGTGTCGTCCACGTTAGCAAGTACTTAGAGCCGCTTACCGATCCGTCGCAGATCACGGATGGCGTTCCCCGGTTTCTCACCATGGGCGAATATGCGTCTGGCTTTATGCCCTTGGGCTATTACCTCGCCTCTGGGCGAATCGCCTGCTCGATTACCACGACGGGTGCGGCGACGAAACTGGGGTCGAGTGGCATCACCGATGCCAAACTACATAACATCCCCGCCCTCTATATCATCGCCCTGAATTCCATCGGCTCGATCGGGAATGCTCCCTTACAGGATGTGTCGCAATACGGCATGAATATTGTCCCCCAACTTCAAGCCGAGCTGGGGGATGGCTGCATCGTCATCGACAACATCAACCGACTCGAACAAGACCTCGACAAGGCCCAACGCATCCTTCACGATTCGCGACCCGTGGCCATCGCGTTCCATCCCGACATCCTGTCGCAAGAAATTGAGCTCCATGTTCCAAAAAGGGAAAGGCCGCGCACCCTCAACAGTCAAGACGTGGAGGCCTTCCTCGACCAGTTCCCGCCGATGGCGAAGGGACGCCGGGTGATCATTTACGTCGGTGAGGAGGCAGCCTTCTGTCCCAACATAGAGGAGCTTTCGACAGAACTGTCCGAGCTCCTCCAAGCCCCCACTATCTGGTCTGTCAATGGGGCCAATGCCGTCTCCCCGAAAAACCCGTACAGCCACGGGTATATTCTGTTCGGGGGCAATGACAAGGCGATGGAGATCTGGCGGAGCATCAATCAGGATGATATCGTGATCACCCTCGGATTCTGCCCGGGGGAGTACTCGATCAATCTTGAGAACATTCGCGCGAAGTGCACCTGGCACTTTGGCGCGTACCCGTATGGGTACGGCCAGGTAGACGGCGATTTTCGACACCGGTGTCTGGGAGACTACAAGCAAGTCCGTGGCGATATCGCACTGGCACTTGAAGCAGTCATCCCACGGCTGAAGGCCATGGGGATCGGCAAGGACAGACCCAAGGTCGAGCGGCTGGACAATTTCAACTTCCGGGAGGTCTGGCGGGACGTCCGAAAAGACTGTGTGGACTTCATGGCCTTCTACGAGGAATTGCCGAGGCACTGGCAACCACACAGTATCGGATTCGATGATGTGTGCGTCTCGTACAAGGATCGGCAGTATGTCACCCAGCGGCCCGACCCAAATATCAAATTCTGGACGATGCACCATGGCTCGGCTATGGGGGGTGCGTTCGGAATGGGTGTTGGCGCCAAGCTGGCCGATCCCAGTCTCCAGACCTTTATGTTCTGCGGGGATGGATGCTGGCGACTCTTTGGTGGGTGCTTGGCCGACGCGGCCAAGCTGGACCTCCGCATGTTCATCATCAATAACGGGACATACGGGATTGTCGATAAAGGACTAGAGGTCATCATCCCGACTGTCGAAAAATCCCGCTACCACTCAAAGCTGCCGAGTATCGATTTTGTGGCAGCGGCGAAGGCACACGGGTGGGACGGCTTCTACCTGAAGCCTGATCTCAGCAACTTGAAAGAGATCATGGATGCCTGCTATACCACGTCTGGCAGGTCAATCCTGGTAGATGTCCCCGTGGATACCGAGCAAGTGGTCGGCTTAAACGCCCGGCTGCTGAACCTGACGACACAAGCCTATCTGTAACCTTGCGACGCAGGCAGGAAATCAGCCGCGGGGGGCTGCACGCCCACTGTCGAGGCCGGGAGGGGTTATCCCACAGGATGGCCCGCGAGGATGTGATGTGTCTCGTGTGATCCTGCGTATCCGGATTCACGGGCGGGAGAAAGCGTCTTGAAGATTAGTGGGTCAGAGATCCTGATGAAGTCTCTTGTGGATGAAGGGGTTACCACAATCTTCGGGCATCCAAGTGGGATGATCTTCTCTGATGCCGCGAGCGACCATCCGTTCAAATATATCTTGTGTCGGCACGAACAGGTTGCCGCCCATGCGGCTGAGGGATACTACAAAGCCACTGGGCGAACGGGGACGGTTATGGTCGCCTCAGGGCCGGGGGCCACGAATTGCGTGACCGCGATCACCGACGCGCTCGTCGACTCGATGGCCATCGTGGTGCTGAGTGGACAGGTGCCGGTAGGCGTCATGGGGGGTGATGTCGCTCAGGAAGCGGATGTCGTGGGGACTACCAGAGCCTGTACCAAGTATAATTTTTTAGTGTTGAGGGCCGAGGACATTCCACGCATCATCAAGGAGGCGTATTATATTGCCCGCTCCGGCCGGCCCGGCCCGGTCCTCGTAGACCTGCCGAGAGACGTCATTCTGAAGCACGCCGCGTTCAAAGGGGATCCCAAATCCGTCGCCATCAGAGGTTACCATCCCCAACTCGCTGGTCATCCGGGGCAGATCAAAAAAGCGGCCGAACTGATTGCCCAGGCCAAGCGGCCGGTGATTTTTGGGGGGGGAGGTATTATCCACGCGGACGCCTCCGAGGAGTTTCGCGAGCTGGTCGATATCACCCAGATTCCCACCACGCTGAGTCTCATGGGACTCGGGACCCTCCCCACCGATCACCCGCTCTGGCTGGGGATGCTGGGGATGCACGGGATCTACTGGGCGAACATGTGCATGATCCACTGCGACGTGATGATCGCCATTGGGTCCCGTTTTGACGACCGGGTTACAGGTAGGTTTTCCGAATTCGGACAACAGTGCCAAATTATCCATGTGAATGTCGACCCGACGTCTATCCAAAAGAACGTCAAGGTGGATGTCCCAATCGTCGGCGATGTGAAGTGCGTCCTCCGAGAACTCAACAAAGCGCTTCAGAAAGTGGACCGGTCCTGGGCGAGCGATCTTGAGGGGTGGTATGCACAGATCGAAGCGTGGAAGAAGCAGGATAGCCGCCGCTATGAGCAGCGGGGAGCTACCATCAAGCCCCAGTACGCGATCGACATGATCCTTCGTCTGACGGAGGAGTATGACCCGATCATCTCCACCGGTGTAGGACAGCACCAGATGTGGACGGCCCAGCTCTATCGGGGGCACCACCCGCGCCGCTGGCTTACCTCGGGAGGTCTGGGAACCATGGGGTTTGGGCTTCCGGCGGCTCTGGGCGCGCAGGCGGGAATCCCCGATAGGTTGGTCCTCAACATCGACGGGGACTGCAGCTTCCAGGTGACGATGCAAGATCTCTGTACGCTCGTCCACTATCGACTTCCGGTGAAGACATTCGTGATCAACAACAAGGGCTTGGGAATGCTGCGACAGTGGCAACGGCAGTATCCTTCTTCCCCGCATGCAGATCTGGCGCATCAGCCCGACTTCGTGAAGCTTGCAGAGGCCTGCGGCGTGGGTGGGATTAGGATCGAACGGCCCGAGGAAGTCAAGGCCGGCATCGAGAAAGCGATTAACACCCCTGGTCCTGTCGTGGTGGATATAGTGGTGGAGCGTGAGGAAATGTGCTTGCCTGTGATGCCAACGGGCGTGGGCACCGTAGACGTCGTTCAGGTCGGAGAAACGGCCCGCGATACATCGTTCCCGGGTTGGCGGTGAGGAAAGGATGAGGGAACAGGCCCCTGCACGGCGGCATATTTTGACGCTCTTGGTGGAAAACCGCATCGGTGTCTTGGCCAGAATCGCCGGGCTGATCGCGGCCAAGGGCTATAACATCGACAGTGTGTCCGTCGGCGAGACGATGGATAATTCAATGTCTCGCGTTACTCTCGTGGTGCACGGGGATGACTGGGTGATGGAGCAAGTGGTCAAGCAACTCAATCGACTTATCGACGTGGTGAAAGTTGTGGATCTGACGGAGGAGGACTGTATCGAGCGCGAAATGATTCTGATTCGGGTAAACGCAGAGGCTCCCAACAGAGCCGAGATTCTCCGAATCGCCGATATCTTCCGGGCCAGGGTTGTGGATGTCACCCACCGGACTTACACCCTAGAGGTGACCGGGGATGAGCATAAGATCCAAGCCTTGCTTGACCTCTTCCGGCCCTTTGGAATTAAAGAACTGGTCCGGACCGGTCAAATCGCCATCGCCCGGGCGAGCAAGGCCGCTCCCCGGAAGCTTGAGCGGGAGGCGGGAAACGAGGAGCAGGTTGAAAGCAAGTCCACGGCAGGTACACCGTAGGGGAAAGCGAGGGGATGGAGATGGCCAGACTCTTTTACGATAAAGATGCGGATCTTGGACTCTTAAAAGGAAAGAACATTGCCGTCATTGGCTACGGAAGTCAGGGACACGCCCACGCCCTGAATCTGAAGGATGCGGGCTTGGACGTGGTTGTAGGGCTGTACAAGGGCTCAAAGTCGTGGGATAAGGCCATAGCGAATGGGCTGAAGGTCGCGCCGGTCGACGAGGCAGCATCGGCGGCCCAGGTCGTCATGATGCTTATCCCGGATCAGCATCAGCGACATGTGTATAGCGAGTCGATCCAGCAGGGACTCACCGCTGGCAAGACGCTGATGTTCGCCCACGGTTTCAATATCCATTTTCATCAAGTGGTGCCACCAAAGGATGTAGACGTCTCGATGGTGGCCCCCAAGGCGCCGGGTCACATCATGCGGCAGATCTACACGGAAGGATCCGGGGTCCCAGCCCTTTTGGCCATCTACCAGGATATCTCGGGGAAGGCCCAGGAGACGGCTTTGGCTTACGCCAAGGGGGTTGGATGTACCCGGGCCGGGGTCTTGGAGACCACGTTCAAGGAGGAGACCGAGACAGACCTATTCGGGGAACAGACCGTCCTGTGCGGCGGTCTCTCGGCCTTGATCAAAGCGGCGTATGAGACGCTGGTCGAGGCGGGGTACCAGCCAGAAGTTGCCTATTTCGAGTGCCTCCACGAGGTCAAGCTGATCGTGGATCTGTTTTACCAGGGGGGCCTGGCCTACATGCGCTATTCCGTGAGTGATACTGCCGAATACGGAGATTATTCTCGGGGTCCCCGGGTTATCAACGAGGCAGTCCGAGCGGAGATGAAAAAGATCCTGCAAGAGGTCCAGGATGGGAGCTTTGCCCGGGAATGGATCCTAGAAAATCAAGCAGGCCGTCCCAGCTTTCTGGCCCTCCGGAAGAAGGATGCCGAGCACCCGATCGAAGAAATCGGGAAGGAACTGCGGTCCATGATGCCGTGGATCAAGGGAAGACCCAAATAGCCTGCTACGTGTCGACCCATTATTACTCAAGAATGCCTCCGGAGGCCCGGAGGCATTCTCATTTTACAGCTGCTTCCCAGGATAACGGAAAGGCTGGATTCACACTCATTTCTCGTCTATGCTAGAAGCCGTGCGAATCCGCGAGACGGAAAACCGGGGGCACCGCCCGAATGAGCGTGTGCATCCTTGGCGCCTAGGGATGGAGGGGCAAGGCAGGACTCGTGTCCTGCTCTTCCTTCTCTTCGTGGCTGCTCTGGTTTACGTGGGGAACCAGGTGGCCGGCGCTTATGTCAATTATCTGGCGCTCCGTGATACGGTTCAATTGGTGGTGCGTGACATTGTACTACGCCCTATTGTGGGGGTGGAGGAGGGGAGAGAGCGGATCCTGGCAAAGGCCCGCGAGTTGGAGCTGTCCATTTCGGAACAGCAGGTGGATGTGACGGACGACGGGGAGACCGTCGTCGCTCGTGTCAGATGGGAAGAACCAGTTGGTGTGGGTGACTACACGATCCCTTTCCCTTTCGAGATCGAGGAATCGTATCTTTTCGTTAAACGATAAAATGATGCTTCCCCTTGACGTCCCGTCTCTGCAGGCTGGCCCCGTACCAACGCCCCCCTCAACCCCCCTTCCTTTCTTTATCGCCCTCGTCGGTCCGACCGGAATCGGCAAGAGTGCCATCGCAGGAGACCTAGCTAAGGTCATAGATGGGGAAATTGTGGCCCTGGACTCCATGCAGATTTACCGTTACCTCGACATCGGCACGGCCAAGCCGACTTTGGCAGAGCAAGATGGGATCCCGCACCACCTCATCAGCCTGGTAGATCCGAATGAAGCCTTTTCAGCGACAGACTATGCCCGGTTGGTCCATCGCGTGCTCAAAGAAATCCATTCCCGAGGGAGGCTTCCTGTCGTCGTGGGAGGATCGGGCCTCTATCTCCGTGCCCTCCGTGGGGAGATTTTTGCGGGTCCGCGAGAAGTCAAGAGCATCCGGGCACGACTGGGACAGGAGGCGAAGTACGGCGGCCCCGAGGTGCTACACGCCCGCCTCGCTCGTCTGGATCCCTTGGCCGCGGACAGAATCCATCCCCGGGATCTCTTTCGCCTCGTTCGGGCCTTGGAGATCATCGAGGTTACCGGCAGGCGCGTTACCGACCTTTGGGAAGTCCATCGCAGGGGGCTGGTGAAACCCGCGTCCCTCCTATTGGGGCTTCACAGGGAGCGTACGGACCTGTACGGGCGGATCAACGACCGCGTAGATCGTATGATCGAGTCCGGCCTTATCGGGGAGGTCAAGAAGCTCCTTGCGGCGGGCTACTCTCCACATATAAAGCCATTTCGCAGCCACAACTATCGCTATATTGTTGCCTTTCTTCTCGGAGAGAAGAGCCTCGAGGAGGCGACCAAACGCACCAAGCAAGAAACCCGTCACTATGCCAAGCGTCAAATGACCTGGTTCCGCCGGGAGACAGACATCACGTGGTTTGACCTGATGCACGTAGAGAGCAGCACGGTTCGAGAGGTCCTGATTCAACAAATCCAACGGGCCCGAGAGAGGCATGGAGCATCTTAAGATTCGTGGAGGAGCTCGGGGACTGCAGGGAAAGATTACGGTCCCGGGTGATAAGTCCATTTCCCATCGCGCGATCATTTTGGGGGCCCTGGCTGACGGGGTCACCGAAATATCCGGTTATCTCAGGTCTGAGGATTGTCAACGGACCCTGGAAGCTGTCCGGGCCCTGGGGATCGACGTTGAGGGCGGGGATCCTCTCCGGATCCATGGGAAGGGCCTTCACGGCCTACGAGAGGCAGGGGATATTCTAGATTGCGGGAACTCTGGCACCACCATCCGTCTCCTTGCGGGAGTGCTGGCAGGCCAACCCTTCCTCTCGATCCTCACCGGAGATGCATCTCTGAGGCGGCGGCCGATGGATCGCGTCGTCATCCCCCTCAAACAGATGGGAGCTGAGATGTGGGGGCGAGCTTGGGATACCCTGCCCCCTTTGGTTGTACGCGGTGGAAGACTACGAGGGCTAAGATACCACAGCCCTGTCGCCTCAGCTCAGGTGAAATCGGCCATCCTTCTCGCTGGTCTTTTTGCCGAGGGCCGGACCACCGTCATTGAACCTGCCCGATCGCGGGACCATACCGAACGCTTGCTCAAGGCGTGTGGGCAGGTGCTGGAGACGGACGGGCGCGAAGTGACGCTGGTGCCAGCGGGCGCCCTGCGAACCAACCGCATCTCCGTTTCCGGAGATTTTTCGTCAGCTGCGTTTTTTCTCGTCGCCGGCCTTATTCTCCCCGATTCCGACCTCACCATTGAGGGGGTGGGTGTGAACCCGACCCGGACAGGGTTGCTCGACGTTCTCCAGGCGATGGGGGGAGTCGTGGAGGTTCAACAAGAAGAGGAAAGCGGCGGTGAGCCTCGGGCACGTCTGCGCGTACGCACGAGCTGCCTCAAAGGGGTAAGCATTGGGGGAGACTTGATCCCGCGTCTCATTGACGAGATTCCGGCCCTGGCGGTGGCCGCCGCTTGTGCGGAGGGAAAGACAATCATCCAGGATGCTGCAGAGCTGCGCGTCAAGGAGTCCGATCGGATTCGGGCCATTGCCACGGCGTTGAACCAGATGGGAGTTCGCACGGAAGAGCTCGAGGACGGTCTAATCATCCATGGGTGCGGAAGCCTTCGGGGGGCCTCCTACGAAAGCCGTGGCGACCACCGAATGGCCATGGCGTTTACGGTGGCCGGTCTCAGAGCCGATAATGAAACGACGGTTCTGGACACGGCGTGCATCCAGACCTCCTTCCCCGGGTTCGTGCAAACCCTCCAAGACTTGTTTCCGGGCTCCGTAGAACAGAAGGTATGAAGCGGCTGCCGAAAGACCTGATCATTACCATCGACGGCCCAGTCGCAGCTGGGAAAACCACGGCAGCCCGGCTGTTGGCCGAGCGGCTGGGCTATTGCTATATCGATAGCGGGACAATGTACCGGGCGCTCGCCTGGAAGGCGATACAGGAAGGTATCGATGTGTCGAGTCCAACGATGTTGTTGGATCTGCTCGCCCGAACCGAGCTCGAGTTCCGACCCGGGCCCGAGAGGCTCCGGGTCCTGGTGGATGGGGAAGACGTTACCGATGCTCTCCGCTTGCCCAGGATCGAGACGGCTTCCTCAATCTTGTCTGTCCATCCGAGTGTGCGAGAAGAGCTGGTGAGGCGACAACGGCAGCTTGGGATTGGGGGAGGGGTGGTGATGGACGGTCGCGATATCGGTACGGTGGTCTTCCCGGACGCCCCTGTGAAGTTTTACCTCACCGCCTCCCCAGAGGAGCGTGGACGCCGACGCTTCCGAGAATCTCCTCATGGCACCGGGAGCCTCGAGGGAACCCTAGCAGAGGTGGAACGCCGAGATCGTCGGGACATGGAACGGCCGGCCTCCCCTTTGAAGCCGGCACCAGATGCCATCCTCATTGACACCACCTTCCTGAGTGCAGAGGAGGTGGTCAAGGAGTTGGAGAGCCATATCCATAGAAAGCTCAGGGACCCCCGTGATTTTTTGCTTGCGTGATCCTTACAAACTCGTTAAAATAAACGTCTTTGTTGGGCACCAGGAGGTTATATTGCGTGTGGTATCGGGCCTGTCAAATTTTCCTCCCACTGATCGTGCCGGTTTTCAGCTTCCGGGTGGTGGGAAAGGAAGAAGTCCCTACCACGGGAGGCGTGATTCTAGCGGCCAATCACGTCAGTTATGTGGATCCTCTGTTTATTGGCGTGGCCCTCGTAGAACGGCAGCTTCACTCCATGGCGAAAGAGGAGCTCTTTCGATGGCCCCTTTTTGGTGCGTTCATCCGAGGGCTTCATGCCTTTCCGGTCCGCAGGGGGAGGGTGGACTATGCGGGAATTCGACAGTGTCTGCGCCTTCTCAATCAAGGAGAGGTTCTCTTGGTGTTTCCTGAAGGAACACGCGGGGATGGAGTGGCTTTGCAGAAGGCGGAGGAGGGAATCGGGCTTCTGGCCGCACGCGCCGGTTGTCCAGTGATTCCCGTGTACGTCCAAGGCACGGACAAAGTCCTGCCGAGGGGTCAGCGGATCCCGCGAGTGCACCCCGTGACGGTCTATTTCGGTCACCCGTTGCGGGTGGCGGGTGAAAACTCTGGAAAGGAAGGGCGATGGAGTTATCGACGCCTCAGCGAACAGGTGATGGAGGAGATCGCCGAGCTTCAAGCCAGGGCTCGTGCACCGGAGGCGTGAGACCTTGGCCTATAATTACAAATCTATTGCCAGGAGGGGCAACCAGGTATGGTAGAGACAGAGCGTGATCGTCGGGGGCGAGAAACGGATCGGGACTTGCACGGAGTAATAGAACAGCCGGAATCCACCATTGACATGCAACAGATCTACGACCAAACCTTCAAGGACATTGTGGAAGGGGAGATCGTGAAGGGGAAGGTCCTGGCGATCGGACCGGATGAGGTCATGATCGACATTGGCTACAAGTCCGAGGGGGGTATTCCGCTCAAAGAGTTTCTGAACCCCCAAGGACAGCTGACGATCCAGGTGGGCGATGTCATTGACGCCTACCTTGAATCCAAGGAAGACAACGAGGGGCTGATCGTCTTAAGCCGCGAAAAGGCGGAAAAAATTAAGGTCTGGGATGAAATCAGCAAGGTCTACGAAAAGGGTGGGGTGGTAGAGGCGACCATTGTAGGGAAGACGAAGGGAGGGCTGATCGCCGACATCGGGGTCCGGGCGTTCCTCCCCGGCTCGCAGGTGGACCTGCGTCCCGTGCGGGATCTTGATAAAGTGATTGGCAAGACGTTTCCCATGAAGATTATCAAACTGAACCAGCGACGGGGCAACATCGTCCTCTCTCGACGGGAGCTTCTGGAAGAAGAGCGGAAAGGCCTCAAGGAAAAGACGCTCGCCACGTTAGAAGAAGGGAAGATTTTGAAGGGTAAGATCAAGAACCTCACAGAATACGGCGCCTTTATTGACCTCGGGGGCCTGGACGGCCTCCTACATATCACCGACATGTCCTGGGGCCGGATCGGACACCCCTCGGAGCTTTTTGCGGTGGGGGACGAGGTTGAGGTAACAGTCCTCAAGTTCGACCGACAGGCAGAACGGGTTTCCCTGGGTTACAAACAGCGTCTGGCGGACCCGTGGGGAGACGTCATTCAGAAGTTCGTCCCGGGAACCAAGGTGAAGGGAAAGGTGGTCTCGATCACCGATTACGGAGCATTCGTCGAGTTAGATCCAGGAGTGGAAGGTCTCGTCCATATCTCGGAGATGTCCTGGACCCAGCGGGTCAAACATCCTTCCAAGGTGGTGACCGTGGGAGATGTGGTGGACGTGGTAGTCCTGGATGTTGATCGGTCTTCCCGGCGGATCTCACTTGGGATGAAACAAGTGGAACCCAATCCGTGGGACGCCTTGGAACAGCGGTACCCCGTGGGGACCCGCCTCGAGGGAAACGTCCGAAACCTAGTTGACTTCGGTGCCTTCATTGAACTGGAGGACGGGATTGACGGACTCATCCATATCTCCGACATGTCTTGGACCAAACGCGTGAAGCATCCTTCAGAAATCCTGAAGAAGGGAGATCGCGTCGAGGCCATCGTCCTGCATGTCGATAAGATAGCCCGGCGTATCTCCCTTGGCCTGAAGCAGACCCAACCCGACCCTTGGAAGACCACGGTCCCCGAGAAATACCGGATCGGGATGGATCTCACAGGCAAGGTGGTCCGGATCACCGACTTCGGGGCTTTCGTGGAGCTGCCCGACGGCATTGAGGGATTGCTCCACGTCTCCGAGCTGTCCGAGGGACGGGTGAACCGGCCGGAGGATGTGATCAAGACCGGAGAGGAATTGACCCTCAAGATCATAAAGTTGGATACGGATGACCGCAAACTGGGCTTGAGCCTCAGGGCATTCCAAGAAGCGACCCAGGAACAGGAAGGGAAACAAGAAGCGACCCAGGAACAGGAAGGGAAACAAGAAGTGACCCAGGAACAGGAAGGGAAAGAAGAAGGGGAGTAACCGATGTCAGGGGGACGGAAGCGTTCCTTCTTACGGGCCATGTTGATCACGGGAGGGATTGGACTGTTCTTCTTCGTCCTGATCTTCGGTGCAGCCGCCCTGCTAAGCAACCGAGAACATTTCGGGGGCCCGAAGATGGCCCTGGTAAAAGTTGATGGAATCATCAGCGACTCAGAAGAAGTTATAGAGCAGATTCGTCATCACCTTGAGAATCCAACCGTCCAGGCTTTCGTGATCCGCATTAACAGTCCAGGTGGGGGAGTGGCAGCGTCTCAGGAGATTCACGAGGAGATTAGAAAGATTCGTCAAGATCACGGCAAACCCGTAGTAGCCTCCATGGCCACCGTGGGGGCCTCGGGAGGGTACTATATCGCCACCGCTGCCGACAAGATCGTGGCCAATCCGGGGAGCATCACGGGAAGCATCGGGGTGATCATACAGATCCCCAATTTCTCGGGGCTTCTCCAAAAAGTAGGGATTCGGTCGGTGGTCATAAAAAGCGGACCCTACAAAGACTTGGCCTCGGCCACCCGAGAGCTGACACCGGAAGAGCGGGAGTTGCTCCAGCGGCTCATTGATGACATTCACGACCAGTTCATCCAAGCGGTGGTGGAGGGACGCGGCCTTTCTCGAGAAAAGGTAGAGATGGTTGCAGATGGGCGAATTCTGAGCGGCCGACAGGCTCTAGAGTTGGGACTGGTGGATCAGCTAGGGAACCTCCAAGATGCCATCGCGACGGCAGCAAAAATGGGGGATATCCCTGGAGAGCCCCAGATCGTCCAGGTAGAGGAGCGCAAGTTTTCTTTGCTCCGGTTGTTGCTGGGAAGCAGGGCCACGGCGTGGCCACAAAAGTTACTGGGAACGGAGGAAAGTCAGTTGTCCGTCGGTTACCTGTGGCAGTGGTGAACCCGCGGTGAGGAAGGAAGGGGTGCAATGACTAAGGCCGACCTGGTAGAAAAGATCGCAGCAACAGTCAATCTCACGAAGAAGGAGACCGAGGTTGTCATTGATACTATGTTTGACGGCATCGCTAAAGCATTGGCCTCGAGCAACGACGGCAAGGTCGAACTTCGCGGCTTCGGGAGCTTTCGGGTCCGGCGCCGGGGGGCCCGTCAGGGTCGAAACCCCCAGACCGGTGCGATGGTCAGTGTCCCAGCCAAGAAGGTGCCCTATTTTAAGCCGGGAAAGGAGCTGAAGGCCCTCATCGACAGGTAGGCCTCCTTCTGGTACAAGCCCATTCGGACTCAGACCTGTTCGATCGGCCATCGGTTCATGGAGCAGTTTACGCACCCTGGGAAAAGCGATGTCCAATCGCCTCGCTTTATCGAGGGAAGGACCGAAGAGATTCAAGACCTCTTCGGGGTTCCCCTGCCTACCCTCCCGGAAGACCACGATTCCGCAGGAGACCACCCAGTTTTCCTCGTCCAACTTCATCCCCGCCTACAGCCGGCTTTCCTGACCTTTCTCGGGGCGGCTTCTCGCTCCATCATGGCAGGGGGGAGGGAGCCGCAGGAGTTTCAGGACGCCGAGCGCTCCTATTTCCAGCTGCTGCTAGAAATTGCAACGAATATCATCGAGAACGAACGCCGGTCTGGATTGCTGAATCTCTTCTGGCTGGCTCACTTCAAAGAAATCGCGGCCGCGGTTCAGGATTACTTCACTCGGGAAGGGATCCCGCCCTTTTTCAAATACCAGATGCACCCGCTGGTCCGTGGTTTTTACAGGCTCCTGCATCGATCGACCTGGAATCACTTTTCGAGCACAGCCTCTCAGACACTCGAATATAACCTTGGGCTCAACTTCAACCACCACCTGATCGAAAGCCTCTTCGAGGATCAATTACCCTTCACCGAGGTGGACGTGGCCCATGCGAACCTGGAGGGGATCTTGGTCCCACAAAATCGGAGATTTCGTCTGAGTGGGGTAGAGTACAGAGAATTGCGAGATGTCTTGCAGGACCGGATTCGCCTTGGCCTCACCAAACAAGAGCGTGCCCTGATCGACCTCATCAAAACCCACCTGCCAGGAGTGGATCCCTCCTCGTATGATGAGAAAGCCGCTCAACTGAAGATGGTTTTTCAGCCCGCCATCGTCGGCTATCTCTTTACTGACTACGATGAGACCTTGGGGCGGCTCACCACCTCCGCCCAGCTCACGGCGGGGCGAGACCGTCGGGGCGGATGGCAGCATCTCTTGCATGACTATCTCGATTTTATCCAGGCAGTCCGTCGGTGTGAAATCATCGACCGCTTCCGACGCCGCATTGCCCTGGTCCCTTCAGGACTGGCTGAGATCCAGCTAAAACAATACTCTACTGAGGATCGGCTTTTCCAGTTTTCCGAAGCCACCGAGGTACTCAATAGCGCGCGAAAGGTGACCATTCTTTTCACGGATCTCCGGGGCTTTACTGCGGCTTCGGAGGGTGGGATCTCCGAGGTGGAACTGACGCGATCCCTTTACGCCATCTTTGACCCCATGGCTGGCATTGTCAAGCGTTTCAAGGGGAAGATCGACAAATTCACCGGTGACGGACTCATGATCACCTTTGGGAGTACTCAGGTCAGCACTGAGGATGAGATGAACGCCCTGCGAACCGCTGTCGTAATTCGGACGCTGGTAAAAGACCTTCAGAAGCAAGGGAAGATGCCCTATCAGATGGGCATCAGTCTTCATACTGGTCGTGCCCAAATAGGTCACTTTCTCCCCGATGAAAAATCTGTCGATGTCACGGTAATCGGCCGCCATGTCAATATCGCCAGCCGCGTCGCAGGCTCTGGAGGCAGCCCCGTGGAGGTGCAGGGCGAGAAACGAGCGACCCCTGGGAGTGCCGATCAAGAGGTCTGGATCGATCGGCACGGTACCCTCTATAATTTCGGGATCACAGCGACCCGGGAGCACGTGGAGGCCCTGCGCCAAAGTAGCTCTTGGGAGATCGAGGAAGGGAAAAAGGGCACGCGATACACCGTGTTCGATCCCGAACTGGAAAAAAAGATCTTGATTGAGTATGTAGGGGATGCTAAGTTGAAAGGTGTGGAGCGGGCTCAGCCCGTCTACCGGGTGAATGCCTCTTGACGGTTTGAGAAGGCCGATGATAAAATGATTCCTACCCTTTGGGCGCCGTGGCGGATGCAGTATATCGTCGGATCGAGATCCGCCGGGTGCATTTTGTGCGAGAAGGTGAAGGAGGGGGAGGACGCGAAAAACCTCATCCTGGCCCGGGGTCCTTTTGCCTACGTTCTCGTAAATATCTATCCCTATAGCAGCGGGCACCTGATGATTGCCCCGTACCGCCACTTGGAGTGCCTGGGAAAGCTCTCCGCAGAGGAAACGTCGGAAATGATGGCCTGGGCGTCCAAAAGCGAGCGCATTCTGGGGGACGCCTTCCACGCGGAGGGGTTCAACATCGGCCTAAACATAGGAAAGGTGGCCGGGGCGGGGATTGATGACCACGTACACATGCACGTGGTCCCGCGTTGGAGTGGCGACACGAACTTTATGCCCGTCCTGGGCGAGACCAAGGTAATTCCGGAGTACCTCGAAGAGACGTACGCGAAGCTCTTGCCCTATTATCAGGCTGATTGAGCGAAGGGGAGAATGGCAATGATGATCGGGATGACAGTCCGGGGGATCGCCCTTGATCCAATTACCAATATGCCTATCATCATCCTGAAAGATCAGGACGAGAAACGGGCCCTCCCCATCTGGGTTGGGATCTTTGAGGCAAACGCCATCGCCCTCGAGCTCGAGAAGATCGCGACGCCACGGCCCATGACCCATGACCTGATCAAGAACATCCTCGACGGGGTCGGGGCCTCAGTGCAGCAGATTGTGATCAACGACCTGAAAGAGAACACATTTTTTGCGGTTATCGAGGTCAATTTTAACGGTAATGTGGTAAATATCGACTCGCGGCCCTCCGATGCAATTGCGTTGGCGCTTCGGCTCAATGCCCCCATTTTCGTCACGGACAAGGTCGTCAGCAAGGCCAAGAGTATGGACATCGCTGAGGAGAAGGAGGACAGCGATCGCTGGCGGGAGTGGCTCGAGAATCTGAAGCCGGAGGACTTTGGTAAGTACAAGATGTAAGTCTGTATAGGAGTGGTACTGTCCCTTATATAGGGGCCCGTAAGACGTGACGGGCCCTTTTTCTTTGTGGTGACGGCGGGTACTATAGGTGGGAGAAAAGTGGGGTGGCGGTTCGTTCTCGACAGACTAGGAAGGAGAGGATGGCGATATGTGTTAGAGACACATTAGTTTACATAATGTTTCTTATCTGAACAACCTACCGCTCCAATAAAGCCATTCGCTCCTCCGCTTGCCTCGACCATATGCTTCCTGGATATGCCTCTACGACACCACGATAGACTGTGACCGCCTCCTCTTTTTGTTGAGACTGTTGGAGGGAGCGTGCAAGGCCCATGAGCGCCTCGACGCTTAATGCGTGCCCCCGGTACCGCTGCGACAGATTTCGAAAGATAGATGCCGCCACTTTGTACTGTCCTTGTGCCTCCATGGCATAGGCTCTTCCGAGCGCAGCCAGAAATACCCACGATGCCTTTGGGTATTTCTCGAGGTAGCGTTGGTAAGCAACCAAGGCCTCTTGATATCTGCCCATTGCGTATAAGGTGTGGCCGATCTGCAGGAGCGCCTGCTCTGCCGCGCTCGACGAGGGATATTCCTCGCGTATCTGGTTGAGCAAAGGCAGCGCTTGGTCGGGGCCCTTGGCCGTTTCTTCCGTACCTTGTCCGGCTGCGGTCACCTCCGGGGGCCTTTGCAGCATCTGCAGGGCGTCGGTCAGCATGAACTGAGCCGCCGCCTCCTGCTTTGCTTGAAAGGTCCGATAGCCCCACCAACCAAAGACGACTACGAGCAGCGCCAGCACCCCCAGCGTGAGAAGCTTGCGCATCTCGTATAGGTAATCACCGAATTCCTTGGGGGTCACACGACGCGGTTTGATGATTGGGCCTTTGAGTCGCATCTATTCCTGAATCCTTTCTTTTCTTGCTCTTCTAGCACTTTCGCGCGCTTCCTGTCAAATCCAAGTTCGTCCCTTTTTGGTACGGCTAAGCCCTTTTTTCACTCTCTAGGGCACCATTGCGGGCACAGCTCGATATATGCTACTTAACTTTATGGGTTGCAGCGTAATTATTTGACTATAAAGTAATATATATGTCAGATATGGCACCCCTACCCTACTACTAGAGCGCTCCAAGGAGAAGCGAGAAGATGGATGAAGAATTTATAGAGAAGCATCAGGAGTTCTTTTTTACGCTTCACAGAGGGTCAGAAGGTGGGCTACGGTTCGTTCTTGATCACAGCGAGTGCTTTAAGGTACCGCCTATACTGCAGGAAGCCGGTGTCCTCCACAAACCGCAGGAGATGGACGCCGTGGGGGAGAATCTGGTCAGCGACTTCATCACTTTGCCACATCACTTCTCCCTCGGCGGTCACTGTCCCTTTGGGGAGTTCCATGTGAAGGCAAAGCATGGTCCCAGGTGCCAGCTTCTCGGACAGGAAGACATGGAGGCCGCGAAGGCTCGCGTTGATCGCGACCCCCGCGACTTCCCGGCTCGGCTCGCCATCCCCTGCAATGACGCACCGGACCGGCAGCTCCGCTGGAAGGCGGGGATCGCCTCGCCGTGGCGTCTCCCGCTGAGCCCTGCGCGTGGCTGAATTCACCACCTCGATGAGACTTTCAGCCTCAAAGGGCTTCGCTAGGCAGAACTCCGCTCCGGCGCGAAAGGCCTGCTCGGCGTCCTGCAAGTCCGATGAAACCGTGATGCCGACCACGGGAATGTCTGCGAGGGTACCATCCTGTTTGAGGCGCTGGCACGTTCTGACCCCATCGAGCCCGGGCAATGTCATGTCCAGGAGGATGACAGCAGGCTGCGCCGTCTGAGCCAGTTTGATCCCAGCCAGGCCATCGGGGGCCTCAAGGACTCGAAATCCCGCACCGGTGAGCACCGAGCCCGCTAGCTCGCGCAAGACCTGATCATCGTCAATAACTAAGATGGGGCGTATCTGCACTATTTTCTCCTGATGGTAGCCCCAAGCCGGATCCATTCTCTGTGATTGACTGGATGTAGTCGCTGATCACCTGCCGCGTCTCCTCTGAGAGGTCGAGAAATTCCAACCCGGTGTGGTAGATCAACGCCTGCTCCCCATCCGGCTGCAGCTCTATCCGGTTCACCACCGAACGGATCACGCGGCACCTCAGGCGGAGCCTCTTCCCTTCCAGGTCGAGGTCCAAGGAGGAAGTGGTGCCCGGTCGGACGACCTGGGAATGTTCGATCAACACCCCGCCGAAGCTGATGTCGACGAGAGACGCATCATGCACGGCGGTTACACGCCCAGTGGCCTTGCCTGCCACGGTAAATCGGGGATGCTGTCGCCTGTCTCGCTGTCCTTCTCCCAACGCAACTCCTCGGCGATTATATGGCGGGTGGGATGCAACCTATGCTGAGGTTAGCAAAGGGCATGCCACTCAAATAGAGCCATATTGTCAAGGAGTTACGGCTTCCACGAGTCCAAATTGACCGCTTGTCGGCAGGCAAGGTGGCTTATTATGCCGTGCCTTGCTTGGTATGCGCCTCGTGTGCCACTGCAGGGCTGAGCCGAACTCCATGAAGCGGGCAAGTCGAAGCGGTGGGAGCGATACACCCTGGACGAGGTGAAGGGGACTTTGTGTGCCTCTTACTCGGACTTAGCAACTACGTGCGGGGGGATAATTGAGAAATTTCTGGTGGGCCTGGCAGGACTCGAACCTGCGGCACGAGGTTTAGGAAACCTCTGCTCTGTCCACGGCGCGGGTCCACATGACTGTACCGCTGCACCATCTTGAGGTCGCTCCACCCGCCAAGCTCCTGGACGGTGCGGAGGTCCACCCCCTCCATTACCAAGCGAGAGGCGAAGGTATGACGCATGACGTGGGGGGTCACGTCCTCCCCCAACCCGGCCTTCTTTCGTGCTGTGTCGAAGGCGGTGCGGATGCTTCTCAATGCCCTACCCTGGCTCACAAAGATCGGACCGCCGTTCCGGTCCATTCTAAGGGATTGCAGGGCCTGCCACAAGGCGGAGTTGATCGGCACCGTCCGCGTCTTGCTCGTCTTGGAGTGCGTGCCCACCACCGTCAGCGTGCGCCGTTTCAGGTCCACCCCGTCCCAAGTGAGCGACAGGGCCTCGGAGGGGATCCGCAGCCCCGCGTGGATGCCCAGGAGGATCACGGCCCTCAGTTGGGGGCTTGTGCAGGCGTCGAGCAGGGCCTGTTCCTCCTCGGCCGTGAGATACCGCACCCTCCCCTCCGGCTCCTTGAGCTTGGACACCTCCCCCGGCTTCACCTCCCTGCCCGCCGCGACAATCATCGGCCGAACGGCAGTACTCACCGGCTCCGTACATACCTTCGAGATCGGTCGTACGGCCAACTATGCGGCCCGGCATTTGCC
>JAAXQN010000097.1 GCA_012974305.1 Candidatus Methylomirabilis sp.
GCCACGAATCTGCTCATATTCTCCTCTGTGTCTGGGGTGGACGCAATTAAGATGGAGAGGGGTGGGGGCAAGTTTTATGGGGCCATTTATGCCCGTGATGGCGAGGTTGAATTCCATGGCGGTGGATGGGAAATCTACGGGGCGATTGTCGCTGATAAGATACGCATCAAGAATGACGCCCGGTTCCACTACGATGTAGCCCTTGCCCGGGCCAAGTTCAGGCCGGTGGCCGGCACGTGGCGGGAACTGTTTCCGTAAGAAATAACCCCGGACTGTGGCACCTCCGAAAAACGCTCTTCGGACCTGATAGGCCATATCACAACAGCCACCCTCATTTGCTCTCCCTTGGCCCCTCGATAGTCCAGACAGTTCGGGCCGGATGCTTCATCTATCATTTGGGCTGTGGAAAGGCGAATTCCCCAGGACCGTTAGGATATTCGATGAATACAGGTTCCGCGTTTGGGGGGTATCAGGAAACATTATTACTTTTGAAACCTCTGATCCAGGAGACTGAGGCCAGCCAAGGAGAATCAGAGGAGGACTCCGAGCGCCGTTCAGAGCGCATGGAAGGGAGGGCCACCAGCGGGGAGTGAAGGCCAAAACCGACATACCGTGACCCGGTGGAGTAGCGCGCCAATGCAGCAAAATAGGGTGGTTCCTTGGCATTGATATTGCACCCCTATGCCCACGCGGTGCCAGTCGTGAGGAGATTTCTTCGACACATTGAAAACGTGGGTTTCTCAGCCATTGAGCTTCTCTTGGCTATGATCTATTGCAGGGCTCCTCATCGGCGCGGCAATGCCCGCTTTTCTGAGCATGGTTCAGAGATCCCGCATCGATGGGGGAACCCGGCAGGTCTTGTACCAGATCCGGTGAGCTCAAAGCGTAGCGATCAGCCGAGGAGGTGTCTTCGGGTTTTAATGGGGGGGCGATCCAGGACCTCCGCCCGCAGGACAGTTGAACAGCATCTATCGGATCGTGCTGGACACCACGGGGGCCTGCGCCTTCCCAGCGGTAGGGGCACCCGTGGACGGCACGAATGTGATCCGCGGCTGGTTTAACCTCGCCGGGGACTACCCAGGAGTGACAATCCAATCTGTCCAGGACGCAAACAATACAATCATCGGCGGGGTGATGTTCAACTCGAGAGGAGCATCGGTGAATACTTGCGCAGCCGTCCCGTTCCCCATCGGTTACGTCGATGTAAACGTCAGTGGCGGCCAATCGAAGCCTACAGCCTATGGGCAGCAGATGCTCGAGCAGCTGAAGAATCAGACTTTCAATCCTGGCCCCCTCAACCAGACCGATACTCCCGAGCCTGGGTACAGCAGGACGTGGACGATCGCGCAGGGTCACAGACAGTCGCACTCGAGACAATGCGGGCCGAATGATCACGATGGAGAAACGAGTGGTCCATCACCCCACCCCACGGATCCGGCCACAAGAGTTCGGACGAGGCGCGAAAAGTGCAATTCGCAGGTTGGTGCTCGGCATGGCGGACAACCGGGTCGAGATCAGAAAGAAACCGGGCCTGGATGGCGGCAGCTGATCGACATACTATCGGGCAATTCGCCAGTTTAGATTACTTCCTATGCGAAAGCATGACTCCACAATCGACCATAATCCCTCTGAATGGAGGGGAGGAAAGACTTGGCCCATTTTTTGCTAGTTTTTAGCTTGACAAACTCGAAAAGCAGGATTATTACGCTTACAAGATTGATGAACGGTTTGAAGGGACACTGGCCATCTATCGATAAGGAAAGGGTTCTGTGATGGTTTCACTCTTCAAAAGCGGAAAGCCTCTGTTGGGCGTGGATATTGGGACGAGTTCGGTAAAAACGGTCCAGCTCAAACCACACGGGAAGGGGTACGACCTCGTTCACATGGGAATTGCGCCCCTGCCGCCGGAAGCGATCGTCGATGGCGCAATCATGGACGGCGGTGCCGTGATCGGTGCGATCCAGCAAATTTTCGACGAGCATAAGGTGACCGTCAAGGATGTCGCGGTAGCGGTCTCGGGGCATTCGGTGATTATCAAGCCTATCAAGATGCCATTGATGAAACCGCAGGAGCTTGAGGAATCGATCCAGTGGGAAGCCGAGCAACATATCCCCTTCGCCATTGAGGACGTGAACCTGGACTTTGAGATCCTGGAAAGCCCCCCGGGGGCTGTGGAAATGGATGTCCTGCTCGTGGCGGTAAAGAAGGACGTCATCGGCGAGTACCTCACCGTGGCCTCCTCCGCCGGGCTCAACGTCGCCGTGGTGGATGTGGATGCCTTTGCCGTGGCAAATGCGTTCGAGGCGGCATACGAGGTCAACCCGAACGAGGTCACGGCCCTCTTGCACGTTGGGGCGGCAGTAACGACCATCACGATCCTGCGCGGAGGGGTCCTTGTTTTTACCCGGGACAGCGTCATCGGAGGGAACCGGTATAACGAATCGATCCAAAAGATGCTAGGGTTGAGCTACGAGCAAGCAGAGACGCTGAAACTGGGGGGGCAGGTGGATGGGTACACCGCGGCGGATAGTCAGTCGGCGATCGATCTCGTCCACGCGGAGCTGGCCGGCGACATCCGACGCTCGATCGATTTCTTCCGTTCCGCTTCCGCGTCGGGTGTCATCCACCGGGCGTTGGTGAGCGGCGGCGTGGCGTGCCTTCCCCGCTTCATCCCTCACCTCGGCGAGGCCTTGGAGTTGCAGATAGAGGTCGCCAATCCATTCCGGCAGATGAAGGCGGACCCGAAACGGTTTGATCCAGAATACCTGGAGCACATCGGCCCTCAGTTGGCCGTCGGGGTCGGGCTCGCCTTACGGCAGAGGGGTGACCGATGATCAGAGTTAACCTTCTCCCGAGGGCTGTCCGCACCGCTGGTGAGCGCGACTGGCGATCGCTCGCCGGCGGGGCCGCGGCTGGGCTCATCATACTGATCATGCTATTCATGTGGTGGGGGGTCTCTAGGCAGGCAGGGTCACTCAGGAAAGAGATCACAGTGATGCAGGCAGAACTCAAGCAGCTGGAGAAAGTGGCGAAACAGGTTGATCAGTTCAAGAAAGAGAAGAAGACCCTCGAGCAGCGGCTCAAGGTGATCGAGCGGCTCCTTGCATCTCAAAGGGTGCCGGTCCACCTGCTACAGGCATTGAGCGAGCAGCTGACCGATGAGCTATGGCTCACTTCGGTCTCGAAGGCCGGGACGAGGCTGACCATTCGGGGGTATTCATTCACGGATTTTGGGATTGCCAATTTTATGACCCGGCTGAGCGGGACCGCTCCCTTACTACGAGACGTCGAACTCGTGGTTTCGGAGCAGGCCGAGGTGCAAAAGATCACTATAAAGAAGTTCGAGATCGTCTGCAGGATTATGGGCTGATCCACCTGGGGGGATGTCCATGGACCTCAAAGGGCTTATTGCGAATACACCGAAAAGGCAACTCTATCTGTTGCTGGGAATCGCGGGTGCGGGCTTTGTGTTCGTCTGGTGGATGTACCTTTATACGCCGGCCCGGAATGAACGGGACCGTCTGTTCAGCCAGAGAGCCCGGCTCGAGCAGGATCTCTTTCAGAAACGGCGGCTTCGCCTAGAGCTTCCCAAGCTGAAGAAAGCCCGGGAGGAACTTCAGCGGAAACTCGCGAAGGCCGTTCGTGCTCTTCCGGAAGAGAAGGAAATTCCGAATCTCCTGACACAGATCAACCGTCTGGGGCAGGATTCAGGCCTGGTTTTTACCCTCTTTAAGCCTGGTAAACCGAAGCGGGACGAATTCGTGAACCGGATTCCCATTAAGATAAAGGCACAGGGGGATTATCACGAGCTGGGCCACTTTTTTGAGCAAATCAGCCGGATGGAGCGTATCGTAAATATCACCGACCTCAAACTAGAGCAGACCAAGAAGTCCCGGGGGGAGACGAGGGAAGCCACCATTTCGGGAGAATTTACCGCAACTACCTATACCTTTGGAGGCGCGGAAGAGGGTGCCCAAGAGGGCGCGCAGGGGAGGAAAAAGAGATGAGACCTTTTGCTCTCAGTCTCCTGCTCCTCAGTGTGGTGCTCGCAGGGTGCTCTTCTGAATCGCCACCGCAACAAGCACCCTGTCTCTTATACACATCT
>JAAXQN010000243.1 GCA_012974305.1 Candidatus Methylomirabilis sp.
TCCTAAGGTGAATCAGGACTACAATATAGAACAACTTATAGGAAAGCCCCGGCCCGTATAAACAGGCTGGGGCTTTCTTGTGCTACGAATGGTGACTTATCAGACATCCGGCCGCCATGAAAACTCCTATGGATATATGAAAACCCATACCCGCAGGACATTTGCGAAACGAACAGAAGGGACTCGCCAGTTATGTCGGTCGCCTGGCTCAACTGATAAGTTCTGTGAATGATCGCGTGGCGTGTTGGATTGCGTGGTTCGATGCGAAATTCATTTGCAAAAGTTAAATCCTGTTTTTTATAAACCGAATCTGTGTAATTGGGATTTCGGCGACGGTGCCATACCCGAATCGTGAACCCTTACTGGAAGAGCTTTCTCTTACACTTCGACAGATTACGGCAGACTACACTTCACGATTCTGCCTCCGGCCCCCTAAAATGACTCCGTAACGCCTCCTCCGTACTCATCCTAAAAAAGTCAGAAACTCTGATTGCTAGTCGTTCAATTCTGTATTCACTTTCCTTTTGTCAAGGCCCCGTGTATTCCGGTGAACGAGGGTTGTACAGGAAAGAAGACGGTTAGAATTTGTTGCGCGCACTGCCGTACGCGATGCTATAGTTGCGTCTCAAGGTGAGGCGGCAGATACCCTGTTTATTCCGGCCATTGCCGCAAGCATAACCAAGCGAGGAAGGTCGTTCGGGATGCCCCTTTTCTTAATGAACAAATCGACAGCTCTCCGGTTCCTCCTCGCGGGGCTGCTCTTGCTCTTGCCCTCTGTGGTCATGGCGGCGACACCTGTCGTCGTCGGCGGCGACCGCGACTACCCCCCCTATGAATTCCTCGACGAAAAGGGCGAGCCCGCGGGCTATAACGTCGACCTGACCAGGTCCATCGCTGAAGTAATGGGGATGGAAGTGGAGATCCGCCTCGGCGACTGGGTCGACATGCGCCGGGCCTTACAACGCGGGGAGATCGACGCCCTGCAGGGGATGTCGTACTCGGCGGCGCGAGCGCAGGAAGTCGATTTCACCCCTCCCCACACCGTCATCCACCACTCAATCTTCGCCCGCACCGATGCCCCCGTTGTCCACAACCTGGAAGAGCTGCGAGGAAAACAGGTCATGGTTCAGGAGGAAGGCATCCTGCACGACTACCTCAGGAGCGAAGATTTCGGCGTCACGCTGGTGCCGGTGCCGACACAGGCCGACGCTTTGCGCCTTCTTTCCGCCGGAGAGAACGACTACGCCCTGGTGGCCAAACTCCCGGGACTCTACCTGAAAAGAAAACTGTTGCTGAGCAACATCACGGCCGTCGGTGCCCCGGTGACCACCCAGAGGTACGGCTACGCCGTCGGCAAGGGGCGGGCCGAGCTGCTGAGCCGCTTCGCCGAAGGACTGGCGATTCTCAAAAATACCGGCCGCTACCAGGAGATCTACAACCGTTGGCTGGGGGTTCTGGAGCCGGTGGGGATCAGCTGGCACTCCATCTTTAAATACGGGGCGGCGGTGGTCGCCCCCCTGCTTCTCGGCCTCGGCCTCACCCTCCTCTGGTCGCGCACGCTGAAGAAAGAGGTGGCTCACCGCACCGAGGAGCTGGCCCTGGAGGTCAGCGAACGCAAGCGCGCCATGGACGAACTGCAGTTGCGCCAGCAGCAGTTGATCCAGGCGGATAAGCTGGCCTGCCTCGGCGTCCTCGTCTCCGGGGTGGCCCACGAGATCAACAATCCCAACGGCATGATCCTGCTCAGCGTTCCGCGGCTCATGGAGGCCTACGAAGACGTGGAGCCGCTCCTCGAAGAGCACTTCGAGGAGCACGGCGACTTCATGATGGGCCCCCTCGAGTATTCCCGCATGCGCGAAGAGATGCCAGCGATATTCTCCGAGATGCTCGGCGGGGCCAACCGCATCAAGCGGATCGTCGATGATCTAAAAGACTTCGCCCGCCGCGAGGACTCGGAACTCACCGAAAGGGTCGAGCTCAACAGGGTGGTCGAGACCTCCCTGCGCCTGGTCTCGACCTCGATAAAGACGGCGACGGAGCATTTCCGCGTCGAGTACGGCGAGAACCTCCCCCTCTTCCAGGGGAACAGCCAGCGCATCGAGCAGATCGTTGTCAACCTCATCCTCAACGCCTGCCAAGCCCTCCCCGACAGGGAGAGGGGGATCGTCGTTAAGACGTCCCACGACGAAGCGGCGAGAACGCTCACCCTAGCCGTACAGGATGAGGGGACGGGGATTGCGGCGGAGAACTTGGCGCGGCTCACCGACCCTTTTTTTACCACCAAGCGGGAGTCGGGGGGGACCGGCCTCGGCCTCTCCGTCTCGGCCGGGATCGCCGAAGCCCACGGCGGCTCCCTGGCCTTCGCTTCCGGGCCGCAAGTGGGATCGACCGTCACCCTGACCCTTCCGGTGATCGAAAAGGACAAGGGATAAATGATGAAGAAGCCCCACTTCCCCGCCTTCGGCGTGCTCCTCGTCGACGATGAGCCCTTCTGGCTACGCTCCTTCGGCATGCTCCTCGAAGGGCGCGGCGGTATCAACAATCTGCACAAGTGCTCCGACAGCCGGCAGGTCATGAAAATCCTCGGCGGTGGCGGCATCGGCCTGATCCTTCTCGACCTGACCATGCCCTATGTCAGCGGCGAGGAGCTGCTACAGAAGATCGTCCAGGAGCATCCCGCCGTGGTGGTAATCATCGTCAGCGGCCTGAACCAGATCGATACGGCGGTGCGCTGCATGCGCCTCGGTGCCTTCGACTACTTCGTTAAGACCACCGAGGAGGACCGTCTGCTGCAGGGGGCGCTGCGCGCCATCCGCATGCAGGAGATGCAATTAGAGCACCGAGAGATGCGTACCCGCTTCCTCTACGACAAACTCGACCACCCCGAAGCCTTCGCCGAGATCATCACTGAAGACAAATCGATGCGCTCGATCTTCCAGTACATCGAAT
>JAAXQN010000053.1 GCA_012974305.1 Candidatus Methylomirabilis sp.
GCCCCCACCATGACCACGAGATGCCCGTTCCCGTTCTGCATCACTGCTCCTCTCGCGGTGCAATCACGCCGGCGGCCCCCCTACCTTTTCTTCTTGCGCGGACGACGTCTTTTCGAGACGACATCATCCATCCAGGTCAGGGCCGCCATCGCCGTGGGGAAGCCGGACGTGGTAATGGCCAACAGCGCTACCTGATGGATTTCCTCCGCAGTGGCCCCCTGCTCGACGGCCAGGCGGGTGTGGGCCTTCACCGCCCCCTCTAGACGGCCGCCAATTGCGATTCCCAGCTTGATCAGCTCTCGACACTTCGGCTTGAGCGGCCCCTCCTGGTGGACTGCCGCGCCCATTTGATCGTAGGCCTTCCACACCCGCCGGAAGTCTCGTTGAAACTGCGTATAGGCCTTCGGCAACTTCCCCATAGATCCTCCTCATTCTAGTGTATCACCCTATTCCGCCCGTCTCTTTCCTTACCTCTGTTTCCCACAGTCCTCCTCAAGAGCACTGATTGTTACGGCCTCCGAGCCCAGGGGAGAGAGCCCATACCGAAGAGGCTCTCCAGGCACGATGACCCGCCCATGGAGGATTGAATAGTGACGAAACCGGGCTGGCATGTGGGAGCCGACAGAGGCGATCCCCACGACCAGCAGGAGAAGCAACACCCGAGCTTCCCAGAACAAAGGGATCGCCAGCAGTATTCCAAGCTTGACCAGGACCGTGATTCCCTTCCCCAGAAAAACCCAGTAGAGACCCTGGGTATACACCTCCAGGACGATTAACCCGACGCCGCTCAGGATGGTCAGCCAGAGGGACGGCCAAAGCGTTTCCGCATCCACGGCAAAGGCATGACCTCCGAGCAGCACGCCAAAGGCCGCCAGATGCACCGTCCGGAAAGTAATAGACCAGGCCCGCGCCCCTGGAAGGAACCGCATCTGTTCGGGGAAGAACCACTGACGAATCGGTTCGATCATTCCTTCGGCGCCTTTATCTCTTAGCTCTCAGCTCTCAACTCTTGGCTCAATGGTATTCGTAGGTGAAGACCGTCTGCGCCGGGCTGTTCCACACATCCGCCACGTGCTTGAACCGTGCGATATCCGGGGGTTGAATATCTACCAGAATCGAGTACGTCCCCGGGTGGGGAAGAGTGATGTTGGCCCCGTAGTGCAGCCACTCCCCGATCATCGGTTCCAGCTCCACCGTAAATTCCCGCCTTTTGGTGAGGTCCGTAATGGTAGCCTTGACATTAAGGTACGGAACATAGATCCGCCGGCCCAAATCGTAGACCCTCACATCCAGGTGATGGGTCGCCGCCTTCCCGGGCCTATGGTGGGTATCCTTCTTGGGGGGAACGATGTCCTGGGCTCCCCACGCGTACAGGGCAATTTCCAGGTCCCCGACGGTCCTCACCCCGACCCGAGCCCGGTTCTCGTGGCCCCACGCATACTGGAGGAGAAAGACCATGAAAACTATGAGAGTTGCCGACATCAGGCGTTGCATACGGACCATTTCCTCTCGGCTCCTCTAAAGGTGGGGGCTAGATCTGAGGAACCATGAGCAAGGGGGGTGCCAGGGGGAAAAGATTGTCCTGGCCAATGGCTAACCTATTGATTTTACAGCGAAAGTGTGACCAGAACGTCATTGGGTTAGCCGGCGTGTCCCCACGCCACTGAGACACCAGTGCCCCAGAACAGCGAGGGGGGAATCACCAAACACTACAATCATTTCACCAGGATAACGACTTAGCTAGATGGGACAGCCCTGCCCCATAGGATGAGGCTGCCCCAAGGCTGGGTCTATAAGGGTTTTAAGGGGATGACGGTCACGTCAGAGAGCCCCGGCAGGAGTTACAGTACCGGGTAATGAAAGAGAGAGTGCCGGCATCCTCAGGTCCCAGCATGCCTGCGATCCGCTTGAGCATCGCCCCGGGAGCCACCGGAGCCCCACAGGCCTCACAGCGGATCTCACTGTCTTCGTGAAGCGTGACCCTCCCCTGAGCGAGGCGCGAAAGGTCGGTCACCTTCTCGACCGACACCACGCGCTCGGGACAGACCGGGACACATGACTCACAACCGATGCAGAGCCCCGGATCATAGGTTAGGGCAACCTTCTCCTGATCGCGATGCATGCGTAATGCCTCTGTAGGGCAGGCATGGACACAGGACTCGCATGCGGTGCATCCCTGCTTGACCGTAACCATCCCCACCGGGGAGTACGGATGTGCCAAAGAACGGTCGAGCGAGGGGGCAAACGTCTCCGCCAAACCGAGGAGCGCTTGCGCGGTTGCCCGCGGGGCAAATAGCGCCATATCCCTGGGGCGATCTGCTCTTGGCTCCTGCGCCTGCTCAGGGAGAGAACTCAGGGCGCGAGCCAACTCCCGCTCATCGCGCGGATCGAGGAGCCTCACCGCATCAGGCGGGGCACCCAACACGCTCAAGAACTCTCGGCAGTACGCGACCCTTCCCTCCGTGACCTCCCTTTTTCCATAGCGACAGTCGTCTCGCAGGCAAGGAAGCACGCCCACCGCTACCGCCCCTAGATTCAGACACTGGAGGAGCCAGGTCGACGTCACCACCCCGAGGCAAGGGACCTCGACCGGAAGCCAGCTCGCAGGGTACGAGAGCCCTTGATCGGCGAGCCCTTGAAGGGTCGGGGCGCTCCGCGCGCAGACAAACAGGATGGCCCGGGGATGGATAGGCAGTGATGCGCCGTTGAGGAGCGTGGCAATCTGCGCGTTGATCTGTTGGGGCGACACCCCCGGGAGATCGATAGCTTGCTGAGGGCAAGCGGACACGCATGCCCCGCACCCGGTGCATCGCGTCTTGTCGAGGGCCATAAAGTCTTCGGACGGCTCCAGGGCCTGCCGGGGGCAGGTCGTCGCACAGACCCGACACCCCTCGGTGAAAGCGCAGTCTCCTTTTCGAATAAATGCGACCGGCTCGTAGCGCACCGGTGGGAGCGTGAAGAGGGAGCGGCGGCTGAGGGTCTGGTCCCATAAGAGCACGGGCTTGATGTTGTCGGGTCGGCTTTCGGGAGAGGCTCCCACGCTCGCCAAAGCGGCTTCCAACAGGATCTTCGCCTTAGCCGTGGCCTGGGACCTCTCGTGCACTTGGGCGCAGTAGGCACCCAGGTTCACGACCTCGACGCCAAAGGGGTCGAGCCCCACCTTTCGCGCTTGCGCCTCGAACTCAGGGACAGAGTAGCCATGAGAGCAAAGCCCGAGGACCAACCCGGTGCCGTCGCTCAGCGCCTTATCCAGCGACCATCGCGACACGCAACAGGGCCCACGCTCGATTCGCATGCCGAGCTCCGACACCCGACCCCGAAGCCATTCCCGTATCGCCTCCAGGTCTAGGCCGAATCCTCGGGTTTCGAGCTCCTGACACAGGACGACCGCCATCCCATCTTCTCCCTGTGGTAATCGTTCTCTTAATTATACTGAACGGCTGGCTTCTTGATGATACTGCATCAGGAGGGCATCTAGCAACGCCTGGTCATGCCCGATAAAGTCGTGAGCCGCTCGGGTGACCACGGTGTAAAAGCCATCCCCGGCGTGGCGGGCAACCTGCTCGGCAAGGACCGGAAACCAGAGGTAAAGGTGCCGACCAAGAAATCCCGCCTCCGCTTCAAGCTGCTTGACTCCGTCCTTGAGCGACCGCTTGCTCCAGGCTTCTGCTTCTTTTCCGCAGAGGAAGCTCATGAACTCAAGCTCGACGGCGGCATGGTCCGGCGGTTCCTTGAAGGACGTCGCCACCGCCAGGCCAGCCGCGCCGTATTCTCCGTCAAGCGCCGCCATGGTCAACTCCGGCGTCTTCGGCGTAAGAAATCTAGACTCGTACAGGGGGACCTTCTGGTGTACCAGAAACAGATCGAGATAGGCCTGCTCCAGGTCCGCAGTTCCTGAATCCTCCCGATGTACGAGAAGAGCCAGGAACCTGGTCCACTGGGGAAAGAAGGCAAACTCCACGAGCGCTTGACTCTGCTGCTCTAACTCGCGAGCAACAGCGACGAGGCTCGTAAGGCGCTCCTCAGCCGGGTAAAGCAGCGCCGTGCCGAAGAGCCGGTACGCGGCCTGACGGAAGCGTGCCAGATCTGTGAGCCGTAAGGGGGCAGCGCGAGACTTCCCCCTTGCAGGCTTAGGGCTTCTGCGGGCCATAGAAATGCCGACCCGGCCCCGCCGTATGGCACCCTAGGCAGACCCGACGGTCAACGAGGCCCAGAGACTTAGCCGAAACGTCCACCGCAGGTGGCTCGGTAAAGGCCTTAACGCTCGGGGGGAGCTGCTCACCATGACAGGTGGTACACTCGAGCCCCAGCACGCCAGCATGGATCCTGTGGAAGCGCTGATCCTGTGCCATCCCGTATGCCTTATTGGCCTTGCCGCCGACGTCGATTTTGCCCTGTTGGATTTTCTCGGCCACCTCAGGCAGCGACACGGATTCGTCTTCTGATGCGGTGGCCGCAAATCCGCCGATCAGCCCAACCCCAAGCAACACCACCAAGATCGCAATCACCCTGTTCATGCTGATTCCCTCCCTGGCTGTTCGATCTGGCGTGCTCCGGTCCCGGGTCGCGCCTTGCCAATGTAATGCACCCGTGGCTGCGTGCCAAAGTCCTCTCGCAGACGGAACGAGCGCTTGCCGGCCAGGCGTTTCGAAACCGCGCTATTCGGATCGTCCAGGTCGCCGAACTCCAATGCGAAGACCGGGCAGATATTCACGCACGCGGTCTTGAGCCCTTTTCCCACCACCCGCTGGACGCAGAAGGTGCACTTGCCCATGACCCCCTGAGGGTGGCCGGCACCGGCGATTCTCCGCTTCTCCCTGCCGTACGGACGGTCCAAGTCTGGGTTCTTGTACGGAGGTGAATCGCCTTTGGTGATCTGGATCAGATCCTTGTCCCCCCAATTCAGGTACTGGCTCGTCTTCCCAGGTTTCCAGTTAAAGAAGTTCACCCCGTAGGGACAGGCAGCCGCACAATAGCGGCAGCCGATGCACGTGTCAACATCGGTCGCCACCAGTCCGTCCGCCCGCTTGTACCGAGCACCGGTCGGGCAGACCTTGACACACGGCGCATTGTCACAGTGCTGACAGGGCCGGGGCAGGAACGATATCTTCGTGTTGGGGTACTCCCCCTCCTCGAACCGGAAGACGTACATCCAGAAGACGCCCTCAGGAGTGTTGTTCTCGACCTTGCATGCTTCCATGCAGGCGCGGCACCCCGTGCACCGATCCACATCTACCACCATTCCGTATCTCGGCATCGCTCACCTCCACTAGTGCCGTTCCAACTTAATGGACATACCGACTGCCCAACGCGTTCGTCCGAACACCAAATGTCTGGGCCGTACACAACAGATAGCTCGAACTAGTTGGCACGGCACTAGGCCTTCCAGACTCGAACTTTGACGTGGAAGGACTGGTCCGCACTGTTACTCACATAGCCTTCGCCGGTGAAGAAGAGGATATTGGCGTTCGGTCCCTTGGTGAAGGGTTCGGCCCCCCTGTTATAGTGGTGGGGCATCCCTACCACGTCCGGCCTGATTCCCTCGGACAGCCGGGCCTGCGTTTTCACTTTCCTCTTCTCTCCGGTCACCGCGTTGTGGGACTCCACCCAGACCTTGTCCCCATTCTTGATCCCCTTGGCCTTTGCCGTCTTGGGGTTGATCTCGAGCCGCTGCTCGGGTGCCAGCTCGGCCAGCAGCGGAATCTGGGCCGCGCGGGACTGTTTGAATTCGATGAGCTTGAAGCTGATCAGGGTAAGGTCATACTTCTTCGACGAACCCTCCATCGTGGGCGTCCGATAGGCCGGGAGCGCCGTGTAGTCCTGCCAGTAGATTTTCCCGGCCCCCTTGGCCTTCATCTCGCCCTGGTAGCGGAGCAACGACTCCCCGTAGAACCGATGGCGATTGCCACCGAAAGGCGGGTTCTGCGCGTATCCATAGTACTTCTTGGCCGCCACAGGCCCCTTGACCTTGACCCCGTGCTTCTCGAAGTACGCGATACCTTCCTTGATCCCTTGCCCTTTCGCCCAGATGTCAAAGATCTCCCTGACCGTGGGCTTCTTGTTCACGTCCAGCTCGTGGGGAGCCTTAAGCTTGAGCGCCTTGTTAACTTGGGCCAGGTACCCCTTCTTGCCGTACAGGATGCCGGCCTTTTCACAGAGATCGAGGTAGATATCGATGTCCCCCCGGCTCTGGTACAGCGGGTTCATCACAGGGATCCGCATCGCAACCGCATCGGTATACTGGTCCGTGGCACTCAAGGGGCCCTCGTACTTCTCCATCGTGGCGGCGGGGAGGACCACATCGGCGAAATAGTCCGCCGTCTCGGACAGCCACGGATCGATGACCGCTATGAACTTCAGCTTCTTATACGCCTTGATGAAATCCGGCTGCGAGCAGAACGAGCCCAGGGGATTCGCCATGTGGACGATCATCACCTCTGGGGTATAGTCGACCCCGTATTTCTTTGGGTCCTGCATCACCTTGGTCACGATCCCTGACAGGTTACTGTTGATGGGATAAAACTTCGAGTCCTTGAGGTAGATGTTGTACGGGGGATCCTTGATCTTGACCTGGTCGAGCTTTTCCCAATTCTTGTGGATTTTGTACTTCCAGTCGGTCCGGATTCCACCCACCGCTTCGATCGCGCCCAGGAGCATGGAGAGCAGCATCATCGCCCGGATGGTCTGAAAGCCGAGTTCCGTCTGCGACATGTGGTAGGCCATGATGCTGACCGGGCGGTAAGGAAGCCGCACGCCGTCCAGCACGATGGTGCTCCCGATCCTGGCGTTGTCACCCAGGTCCGAAGCCACCTGGCGGATTTTGTCGGCCGGGAGATCGCAGATCTTCGCGGCGCGCTCGGGGGTATATTCATCCACGTGCTCCTTGAAGGCCTGGAAGGCGGTCTTGACCTTTGTTCCACCGACGGTGAACTCACCCTCGAGGGCAGGCTTGACCCCCTTGGCATCGTGGGGCTTTGCGGACCGGGATGCCGAGTCCCAGACTTGCTCCTTCCCAGCCACGCGGAGGAAGGAACCGTCCTTCTTCACCAGGAAAGGCGCATTGGTGTGCTTGGTCAGGTACTCCCGGTCGATCGTGCCCCGCCGGATCAACTCGCGGGAGAGTGCCAGGGCCAGGGCCAGGTCGGTCTGCGGCTTGATGGGGAGCCACTCATCCGCGAACGGCCCTGCGCCCCTGAGCCGGGGATCGACCACGACAACCTTCATCCCCCGCTCCTTGGCTTGCGTGAGCTGCTGGGGCCAGGTGAGCCAGCACGTCTTGTTGCCGCCGGCGTTCGTGATATTCCAGCCCCATGAGAGGAGGTAGCGGCAGTGCCGGAAGTCCGGGTGGAGCACCCCGTGCAAGCCGGTGGTGTACTCGCAGGCGCGGTAGCCAGCGTCGGAGCAATAGGCGCCGTGGTGAAGCTTGGTCGCGCCCGACGCCTTGACGAAGGCCGAATCGTAGAAACTCTTGGCCTTGCTCCGCCCTTTTTGCCAAAGCAGCAGCCGCTTGTCGCGCTTGCGCACGTCCTTGATCCTGTCCGCCACCAGCGTCAGCGCCTCATCCCACGAGACCTGCCGCCACTTGCCGGGGACCCCTTTTTCGTTGGTCCGGACCAGGGGGGCCTTTACCCGGTGGGGGTCATACATCCCCTGGATCTGGGCGACCCCTTTGGGACAGAGGGTTCCCTTATTCCGGGGGTGTAGCGGGTTGCCCTCGAGCTTGACCACGCGCCCGTTGATCCGGCGAGCCAGGATGCCGCAGTCCTGTTTGCCAATCCAACAGGTGGTGGGCACCATCTCGTCCGCAGCCGCCGGTGAGCCGGCCATGGCCTCCAGCGTCTCCGGCCCACCGGAGAGGAAGCGGCTGAGGACAAGACCTCCCCCTGCTGCCGCAGAGCCCTTGAGGAAAGATCTTCGTGTAATTTTCATATTCTCCCCTCCTTAGTTAGTACGCGCCGGGGTTTACCCTAATCTCACACGAGTTCTCCGAGCACTATTTGAACGCTCAACATAAAAAAGGAGATCGCCCCCTATGGGAACGATCTCCTTTGCCAATTCAGGCCCGGATCTAGAGTATCTCGACCGGACCATCGGGCTGGCCGGGGGGTCGCTCCCCCAACCGTCGGGTCCATCCCGTCCCCGGGGGATCGGGATGATTCGGAGATCTTATTCCAGTTCCTGATGCCCGTGTGCCCGTCTCCCTGGGCTAGTCGTGTGAGAAGTTAGACACAAGTCCGTTCGCTGTCCATGACCAAGATCAGGAAATAACTTGCCTCTTCTCATCAAATCTCCCGGGTGTCTCGAGCGATCTGAGCAAGGCGGGTGCCATAAGGAAGTAGCGCTTCGGCTGAAACGCTAACCTATGAATTTTTCAAGGAAAGAGGGAACAGAGGGGTCTGGCCGAACCGAGTCTGTCGGGGCGTCAGTGTCCCAGAACGATCAAAGGAGAAGAGAGCAGAAGACAGCTCATCTTTTGCAATTTAGCGACTTTACCAGGATGGGACTCTTCTGTCCCATGCCATGGTCATCCCTGCCCCACATCATCATTCCCGACCTAACTCATTGAGATTCCCAAGTCATATAACAAAAGGATTCCGCCCCCCTCTAGGTGTAGGTATTAGGTGTTAGGTATTGGGTGTCGGGTCTTAGGTCCGAGATCTCAATTCCGAGATGTCTGGACAGCAGTCGTCGGTCATCAGGGTATCGTTCATGTTGCGAGGTCCCACAACTGATACCCAAAACCTAACACCCAAGACCCAAAATCCAACCTCACTGGTGGAAGGGACCGTGAAGGGGGTCAGATGAAGCAGAAGGGCCTCCCGACGGTCCCGGAGGACCGTCGGGAGGTGTACCCGGCAGGAGAGCGAACCGACCAGGATTAGAAGTGATAGCCGACCGAGAGCGTGAAATAGCTAGCGTTGTAGTCCAGGAGGTTGTTCCCCAGGAAGATCATGTCTGTGCCGACGTCCGAATTGAATGGCGTGAGGCCATCCTGGCGGAAGTCGCTTTCGTGGAAGGTTTCCAAAGACCACTCGACCTTGGCCGTAAACTGTTCCGAGATCCAGTAGCGCAAAAAGACATTGAGCATGCTGTTACTGTTCTTGATACCGGGGAAGTCATTGGCCTCGGCCAAACCCGGAGGCACCGGGTTGGCAGCGTTCATATCCGTATGGCCGATGGAGTAGTTCCAGTTTATGCCGCCATTCAGCTTGTTGGGAATCAGGTCTGCGTCAAGTCCCACCCTGACCGTGTCATACCGATCTTCCACCTCGGAGATCCAATCAAAGGTCGGATTGTTCTCTTCACCTGGTTCCCGGAACTTGTGGCGAGATGTGTTGTCCCACTCTTCATGGACATAGCCGGCAAAGACTCTGAGCCAATCGAGGGGCTTCCAGGTGGCGTCCACCCCCGCGGCCCAGCTCTTCGCATCCTGCACCCCATATTGCGAGTCGTTGTAGTCGTCCGTCGTGTAGTTGAACGTGGTGGTGAACGTCAGATTTTCCATCGGCATCACGTCGGCGAGGAGGTCCACCCGATTCCGCTTGCGATCCGCCATGTCGTACTTGCGGAGCAATGCGAGCTGTTCCTCAGTGGCCTGGAGGTAGTTGGTGTTGTCCCGTTTGGAGTAGGCATAGGAGACGCGAAAGAGGAGCCAGTCGAGCGGGGTGATGTCCAGCATCACCTTGGGGGTGTACTCGTTGGTCTTGTCGACCTCCCGCGGGACATGAAGCACGGAATCGCCACCCGACTCGATTAACGACGACGGGGTCACAGGAGTGAGGGACGCGTCACGGTTCCATTGCTCCCAGTCAAAGCCGACCTTGACCGAGACCGGCTCGAAGAGCTGGTACCGCACGTCCGCTCCGGCATTCCACTTGGTGTAGGGGACCCGCCTCGCCTGTCGCGCACGTACTGGCAAGCCCGAGCCCGTCTGAATCGCGAGGTCGTCTTCTACGTAGAGGGTAAAAGGGATGATGTCCGTCTTGTCGTCGTAGTCATACACGCGGAACTTCACTGTGGCGGTCAGGTCGTCCATCGGGCGGGAAGTGGCAGAGAGGTTGAAGCGCAGGATACTCACCTCGCCGTCCAGGTCGTTGGGCAGGGCGGCTTGGGCGGCGACGACACTAGGTTGGATGGCCAACATGCTGTTGATCGTGAAGGGGAGGAAGTCCGCAGTCTGTTTGCGCCAGCTATACGTGAAGGAACTGTTCAGCCGGGTCCTCATCGGCAGGTCCACCCCCCCGGCCAGCGTAAAGGTATGGGCGTAGTTGTCGGGGGGCAGGGCCCCCTGCCCCCGGCCGGGGGTACTCCGGGTCATAGGAGCATTGAGCGGTCCATCTACTGCCGCGAGCGGGTTGTCGACTCGAAACCCGCCGTCAAGATCGTTGTCAAAAAGGGAGAAGAGGTAGTTGAACTGCAACTGGTAGCCATCCCCGGCAAAGGCCGCGGAGGCATCCACTTCGTACATGGTATCATCGACGGGCAAAGGGACTTCTACGGCGTTACTCCCCGGCGTGCCAAACGGTAACATCAACGGGCGGTCCCCATGCTTGTAAGACC
>JAAXQN010000109.1 GCA_012974305.1 Candidatus Methylomirabilis sp.
AGATGTGTATAAGAGACAGTATCAGGGCAGTGCAAACCGTAGCACCGACCGAAATGACATGTCGAAACGGTGGCGCCCTTCGTCACGAGTGCGTAAGTCATTGAAAAATTTGTGTGGGCTGGAGCTTTCTATTGGCATACCCATTGCATCCAATCCGTCCGGTATGATCCAAGATGCCAAATCAACAGAGCTGATGGCCCGCAACGGACACGGAGGTTCGATGATGCGAGCTTGGCAGGAGGCGTTAAAGAGGGCGGAGAGATGGCCGACCAGTCTACACCTTCGGAGCGAAGCCGGTGCCACCATCATGGAAATAAGGCAGCGGCGTACCTTACCCGAACTTGAGGTAATGTAAGAAATGCCCACTATCCTCCCAAAACCCTGGCGTTCGAGCCACCTGCTTTGGGGCGTACACCTTTTGCTGCCTTGCCTCGAGGAGACCTGCCTAAGCAGGTGCAGGATGTTTCGGCGTATGCACATCGCAGGGGGAAAGGCAGGAGCCGCCCCCGCGCCACAACTGGAGGTAGAGGCAGATGACATCCACACGGATCTTCATCGCGATGGTCCTTCCCGCCACAATCATGGGATGCCAATCGCAGAAAGACAACCCCCTTCCGGCGAATCTCTTGGGGGTGTAGAAGACCTCGGAACCGAAGTACGCCGATCGTTTCTTCGAGCTCAAGAAAGACGCAATCATCTTTGGAACTGGAGGAGACAACGTCGACACGTATCCCATAGCCAGCATCGAACGAACCCGTGATGAGGAAGGCCTTCTCTACAATATTCACTACCTGAATCGCCACAGACAGCGATACACGTTCTCCATTTACTATGATTCAACGAATCATGGTGCATCCGCTTCAAGAATCAAAAGCACTTCACCTGGACGAGAGAGAGACGGTAGATGGGCAAGCGCCCCTACAAGAGAAGACAGATCCTCGTAGACCGTTTTCAGTATCGGCTTGTGTTGATCAACCTCCTCTATTTCCTTACCATTCTCTTGATCTTTTCCGCCGCCCTCTTTCTCCCCCTCATCATCCAGCTCGAAAGCAGCACGCCTCTGTCCGAACAGGAAGCCGTGGCAACCCAATTCTTGGCCCTCCACGCCCGGGTCTGGCCGGCTCTTCTCCTTGCTTTTCTGCTTCTGGCCATCCACTCCATCATTGTCTCGCACAGAATCGCGGGGCCGCTCATCCGTTTCCGGAACACCTTCAAGGCGGTGGCAACAGGGGATCTCTCTGTACGGGTGACCATTCGCAAGCATGACTATCTGGGAAACGAGGCCGATATCCTGAACGAGATGATCGCAGGCCTGCGGACGAAGATCACAGATATCGAGAAACCGTATGAAGAAGCGTGCAGGGTGGTGATGGCACTCGAGAGGGCCATGGAGAGCGGATCCATCGAAGACATGAATCAAAACACCGACGCTCTCCGGGTGCAGATGGGCCGATTGGGAGCGTCCATGGAGCAATTTCAAATTGGTCCTGATGAAACATACGCGCAGAGGGGAGCACAGAGACAGATCAAAAATGCCCAGCAGATGTGATATATGTTTGCCAATACTCCATTAGTCCCAAGAGCTCCTTCCGTCTGGTCGCCAGGGGTGAAAGCGTGTTGTCGTGGCGTGACGCTCATCGAGTTGTTGATCGTTGTGGCGATGATCGGCACGCTGGCCGCCATCGGATACCCGATATACGGGACCGCCCTCCAGAAGGCGAAGGTCGCGAAGGCCATCGCGGACATCCGCGTGTTGAGCACCGAGATCGGCACGTATCAGTTGTTCGACGGGGGTGTGCCGCTCAGCCTTGCCGACATAGGACGGGCAACTTTTAAAGATCCCTATGGAAATCCCTACGGATACTTCAACTTTTGCATTAAGAAGGATAAAAAGGGGAAGTGTAAAAACCCAAAAGGAAAGGCGCGAAAGGACCGGTTTCTGGTCCCGCTGAATTCCGACTACGACCTGTACAGCAAAGGACAAGATGGAAAAAGTAAGGGACCTCTCTCGGCCAAGGATAGCCGGGATGACATCATCCGCGCCAATGATGGAGGATACATAGGTCTGGCTTCAGAGTTTTAATTCGGGTGCGTTCACGAAGGTGCCGTCCTCCGGATAGGCGCAGGCCAGGAGCCGGCGGACTACAGCCAAAGAGGCGTTTCACTACCGCATGCCGCGTCGATTGTGCCGAGGCCGCATAGCCATACCTCGCAACATTACCGAGGATCTGCGGAGGCCAAGGCAAAGGCCCCCTCGGAGCGCACGCTACGGTGGGTCATCATCCACTTGCTCACGCAGTGGGTGGAACAAAGTAAGGATTAAGAGCACACAGGGGGCAGGTCTTGGACTTGCCCCCTAAAATTATGCCGTCCCGCGAGTGCCAGTGCTTCATTCCGTAAAACCTATCCATGAACCCCCGCGCCCAGTGGTCGCCTTCCCTCACCCAAGCCAGCAGCTCCCGACGCCGCCTCCACTCCTCTGGGTCATCCCCGGTCGGCACGGCCGCGATCCTGTATTCACTAAAGGACTTCGTCGTCAGCATGATTTCCTCCGTATCGCGTCCATTTCCTCGTCGCCTTACTAAAATGCCCCAGGTTTCCGAAGTGGCCCCTTCTAGGCTTGTTGTCTTCCGGCATGAGGCAGACATCGTCACCGTCGCCATGTCACGGGGCGAGTTGCCCCACATCTTGCAATCTTCAATGGGGGCTCCGCATGGACAAAAGTAGTAAATCCACCCAGGTTGAACCGGCCACACCAGCGGCATCGAGGCAGAGGGCGCGTGAGAGTAAGTCGAGGAGCGCCCCGCCGGCCTCTGGGGAGCTTTGGAAGGCTCGCTGTTGCTCTGGGCCTGGATGCAGGGCGTGTTAGCCGCGCAGGTGGTCCTCATGTATCGGCGGAAGCACCGGGACTTCATACCG
>JAAXQN010000061.1 GCA_012974305.1 Candidatus Methylomirabilis sp.
CCGCACGCATTCGCGAGAAGCGGACCAGATGAGTTAGGGCAATCAATCGATAGCCCGTGTCGCGAGGTCTGGGTCGAGAGCGGTTGAGCAGCAAACGGATGAAGGGAATCGAGGCGGCGATCCGCCGAAAAGGGTTCCGGCGGCTGGCGGGGGTAGACGAGGCCGGGCGCGGGGCGTTGGCGGGGCCGGTGGTCGCGGCGGCCGTCATTCTCAGGGACGGCCGGCCAATCCCTGGTGTGACCGACTCCAAGCGACTGAGTCAGAAGCGCCGCGAATTGCTGTACAAACGGATTGCGGAAGAGGCTCTAGCGGTCGGCGTGGGGATCGTGGAGGTTGTCACCATTGAGGTGCGGAATATTCTGCAGGCTACCCTACTCGCCATGGAACGGGCAGTTGCGGATCTTCGGGTCTCACCCCACGGGATCCTGGTGGATGGTCTGGCGGTCCCCCACGTGAACGTTCCCGCCTTTCCCGTTCCTGGAGGGGATCTCGAGTGTCCTTCGATCAGTGCTGCCTCCATTGTCGCCAAGGTGAGCCGGGATCGGATCATGGCGACCTACCACCAAAGGTATCCAATCTACGGCTTTGATCAGCACAAGGGATACGGTACCGCTCTACATCTGCGGTTCATTGCTGAACATGGCGCGAGCCCCATTCATCGAAAGACCTTCAGTCCACTCCGGCACATGTCACTGCCCCTGGCTACACCGGGGAGGTAAGTGTGGATCGCCGAATGGTTGGGGTGGAAGGGGAGGCAGTTGCCCGACGTTTCCTGGAGGGGCTCGGATTTCGGATCGTCGAGGAGAACTTCGCCTGTCCGTTGGGTGAGATTGATCTCATTGCTAAGGATGGGGAGATTTTGGTCTTTGTGGAGGTCAAGACCCGACGCTCTGTCCGGTTTGGCACCCCGGCGGAGGCGGTTCATGCTAAAAAGCAGCGACAGATCTTGCGTGTTGCCGAGGCCTATTTGCGAGAGCGCCGACTGAGGGTCCCCTGTCGAGTGGATGTGGTGGCGGTAGAATTTCCCCCGCACGGTTCCGAGCCGAAGGTCGAGCTGATTCGGAACGCGGTGCAGGGGACTGGGTCCACCTGGGGAGCGGTATAATCCCGACGCGGGAGGGGTAGTGGAAGAAAAGGAAAAGATTATTGCCTATACTTGTCATGCGTGTGGGATAAGAGGGGTGGACCCCCCAAAGAGCAAGAAGGGAAATTACATGTGCCCTGAGTGCGGGAACCAGGTGGAAATCAGCGAGAAGCGGGTGGTCAAAAAGAAAGAAAAATAATCAGATTTGACGACGGCTGTCGGTTTTGCTATGGTGAAAACACCCCTAATCGGGGGCTTTTTTAGCAGCTGAAACTTACCGAACGGTAGGTAAATGACTACGAAGGAACGGATCGAACGGGTCGCCACGCGGCTATTTGCCCTGTACGGGTTTGACGGGACCTCAATTCGGCGAATCGTCGGTGAAGCCCGCGTCACCAAGCCAGTTCTTTATTACTACTTCAAGGATAAACGAAGTCTCTACCTGAGCCTACTCGAGGAGGCCGTTGCTCCCCTGTGCGATGAAGTCGAGCGGATCGCGGACGGCGGAGGGCCGCCTGTCAAACAGATGAAGGGGATCATCGTTGCATTCCTGCAATTCTACCGGGAGAGGCCGAGTGAGTTCCAATTGCTCCATCAGGCGGTGGAGCGCCGGGAGCGGGAGGTACAGCTCATCGCGCAGAAGTACTTCCGTCGCATATTCCTGAGCATCTCCCGGGTACTCGACGAAGGGGTGGACCGAAAGATCTTCCGGTCGCTCCACGTCTCCCAGACCACCTTCAGCGTGATCGCTATCCTCGTCTATTATCTGACCCGCGCGCACGTGATCGACGAGGTCCTCGGACAAAAGAAAGCCTCGGAGGATCTCATGGAGACTTTGAGTCAACACGTTCTCGGGCTTCTGCATACCTGAGGTAACACTGTGAGACAGCGGAATTTTCTGTGGGGAGCCGCGGTTGTCGTGACCCTGACGGCGACCCTCACTCGGGCCTTGGCCCAGGGACCTCCGCCTGTTCCGGTGGAAGTGGCGCCGGTCGTAGAGCGGACTGTCGAACGTGAGATTCGGGCGGTCGGGACGGTGGAGGCCAACCTGTACACCACGGTGAGTGCCGAGGTGGAGGGGGCCGTGGCCCGATTCGATCTCCGGGAAGGGGATCGCGTGGAAAAAGGGGAGGTCCTCGCCCGGCTGCGCCGGACCGATCTCGAGATCGCCCTCAAAGAGGCAAAGGCGAACCTACGGGAGAAAGAAGCCCTCTTCACCAGGGCAGAGCACGATTACCGCCGCTTCAAGGGCCTCTTCGAGGAGGGGGCCATCAGTGCGTCCGAGCTCGATCGGGCAGCGGCCAGCGCGGACGCTGCAAAAGCACTCAAGGAATCCGTCGAGGAGGCATTCCGGAAGATTGCCGATGAGCTCAGACGGACCACCGTCGTCACTCCCTTTAGCGGCTACATTGTAAAAAAGCACATCGAGCTCGGCCAGTGGGTCGACGAGGGGGGCAAGGTGGCGGACCTGGTGGACATCGATACCGTTTATGTCCTGATCCCCGTCAATGAACGGGACATCGGAAAGATCCGGAAGGGGGATATCGCAACTGTGACCGTGGACACCTATCCTGGTCGCATCTTCAAAGGTCAGATCGCCTACATCATTCCGCAGGCCGACGTGAGCAGCCGGAACTTCCCGGTGAAGATCCGGGTGGATAACGCACGGGAGCATCTTTTGAAAGGCGGAATGTTTGCCCGGGTGAGCATCCAGTACGGCAAGCCTCGCCGGGGCCTCTTCATCCCCAAGGACGCGGTGGTGCTCCGTGGAAAGGACCGGGTCGTCTTCGTCCTGGACACGTCTCAGGTCCATTTGCTGCGAATCGAGACGGGCCAGGCCCGTGAGGAGATGGTCGAGGTCGTGAAAGGGGACCTTAAGCCGGGGCAAGAGGTGGTGGTGGCCGGGAACGAAATTCTCCGGGATGGCGCACAAGTCAAGGTCCGTCGGAAGGGGGAAAAGACCCGGTGAAGCTGATCGAGGCCTGTATCAAATATCCAGTCACCGTCCTGGTGGGGGTGCTTCTGGGCATCCTCTTCGGCGGCATCGCTCTCCTCCGGCTCCCCTGGCAGATGACCCCTACCATCGATCGCCCCGAGATCACCGTGAGCACCGAATACAAGGGAGCGGCCCCACTCGAGGTGGAACAGGAGATCACCGACCGGATCGAGAAGAAGCTTAACTCGGTGGAGAACCTCTCTGAGATGACCTCGAGCTCCTTCGAGGGCAGTAGCCGGATCATCATGAAGTTCGATTGGGGGATCAACAAGGATGTGGCCCGCCTCGATGTCTCGGAAAAGCTGGGACTGGTCAAGGACCTACCGCCGGACGCGGAGGAGTCCGTGATCCGGGCGGTCAATACCGACGAGGTGACCCCCATCGCCTGGGTCATTATCAGGACTGACCGGCCCATCAACGAGGTGTGGGAGGAGGCGGATGACGTCATCCGCCCCAGGATGGAGCGAATTGAAGGCGTGGCCACGGTCTGGATGTTCGGCGGGGAGGACCGGGAGGTACATGTGATCCTGGACCCGGAGGCGATGAGCGCCCGGGAGATCTCCGTGGCGCAAGTTCGGGATGCTCTGCTCGGGGAGAACCGCAATGTCAAGGGCGGGAGGATCGAGGAAGGAAAGCGGCGTTACGTGATCCGGACCCTGGGCCAGTTTACCGACATCCGTCAGATCCCGCATGTCGTCATCCGGCAGGATGCCCGGGGGACCGTCTATCTCCGGGACATCGCCCACGTCCAGTTCGGCTATGAGGACAAGGAGCGGGTGGTCCGCGTCTGGGACCGGCCGACCATCGGCTTCGGCGTGCTCCGTCGAAGTGGGTCGAACACCCTCAAGGTGATGGAGGGGGTAAAGGACGAACTCCGATATCTAAACGATCTGTACCGGGGAAAGGATATCGAGCTGGTCCAAGTCTATGACGAAACCGACTATATCTATGATTCGGTGGGACTGGTGACCACCAACCTCTTCTACGGCGCCTTTCTGGCGGTAGCGGTCCTCCTGCTTTTCCTGCGGAGTCCCTCTAGTATCTTCATCCTCGCCTTCGCGATCCCCATCTCCCTCGTGACGACCTTTGTGGTCCTGGATGCCCTGGGCCGGACCTTGAATATCGTCATGCTTGCCGGACTGGCGTTCGCCTCGGGAATGGTGGTGGACAGCTCGATCGTGGTCCTCGAGAACATATATCGGCACCGCCAGAGGGGAAAGGGAAAGGTACAGGCCGCGCAGGATGGTGCCGTCGAGGTCTGGGGGGCGGTGCTGGCCTCTACTCTCACGACGGTCTTTGTCTTCATCCCGATCATTTTTGTCAAAGAAGAGGCCGGCCAGCTCTTCCGCGACATCGCCATCGCCATCTCCACCGCGGTGGCTCTCTCGCTGATCGTATCCGTGACCGTGGTGCCGATGCTCAGCGCCCGCTTGCTGGCTCTCAACCCAGAGGCGCACAACCCTACCCACCGATCCTTCTGGAGGATCCTCAACAGACTCCGGCTGGACGAGTACGGTGGGGCCTTCGTCGAGGCCCTTGTCGGGTGGCTCAATTGGCTCCGGCAGGGCTTTGGGCGGCGAATCGTGGTTGCCCTGACCATTATCCTTGCCGCGGTCTCGCTCAGCTATCTCTTCATGCCTCCCATCGACTACCTCCCACAGGGGAACCGGAATTTGATCTTCGTCCTCATTCGGACCACCCCAGGCCTGAACGTCGGTCAGCGTGAGGAGATCCTGATAGAGCTCGAGCGCCGCTTTGATCTGCCCGAGATCCACCGGATGTTCGCCGTGGCACGAGTGCAAAACACCATCATGGGGGCCATCGTCCACCCCGAGTATCATACCCTGCCCGGAATGCGCCGGGTGATTACCGAAATGCGGCGGCGGTCCAAGGGGATCCCGGGAACGGAAGGGATCTTCATCACCCAGTCCCCCCTCTTCCGGCGGCGAGGATCCTTTATCGGCGGCACCAACCTGGAAGTGGAGATCAAGGGGGATAGCCTGGAGCAGGTTCACATCATTAGTAAACGGCTTCGGGGTGATCTGAGTCGGCTCCCCCAAGTCAACTTTGTCAACACAAGCTTCGAAGCGGGGAATCCGGAACTGCAGATCCGCGTGGACCGTGCCAAGGCCTCACAGCTCGGGTTGAGCGCCGGGGAGGTGGGATACGTCGTGGAGACCATGGTGCACGGGACGGGGGCCGGGCAGTTCCGGGAGCGGGGCAAGGAGCTGGACATCATCCTCAAGGGATCTCCACAGGACCTCCGGCGCACACAAGACCTCGAGCAGATTGTCTTCTTCGCTCCGACCGGTCGGCTGGTGAAGCTTTCTGATATCGCGACCGTCCGGTTGGACACGGGTCCCACCAAGGTGGAACACATCGACCGCGACCGGGCGATTAAGGTCACGGTCAACGTGAAGGGCGAAGTCCCTTTGGAGAAGGCGGTCCAGTTGGTGGACCAGGTCGTGGAGCCTGTGCGGAGGGCTCTCCCCCTGGGCACGACCATCGATGTGGCCGGGCAGGCCCAGGACCTCACCATCGCCTGGAACTCCATCAAATGGTCCTTCCTCCTTGCGCTGGTGGTCATCTATCTCTTGATGTGTTCCCTTTTCGAATCGTGGAGCTACCCGCTCATTATCATGTTCACCGTCCCGCTGGCGGCCACGGGGGGGATCCTCGCGGTCAGGCTCGCCAATGCCTTTGAGCCAACCATCAAGATGGATGTGATCACCATGCTGGGATTTGTCATCCTGGCCGGGATCGTGGTGAATAACGCAATCCTCATCATTCACCAGGCCTTGAACCACATACGAGAGGGTTGGCATTCTCAAGAGGCGATTCTCGAGAGTGTCCGAACCCGGATCCGTCCCATCTTCATGACGACGGCCACCACCGTCTTCGGGATGCTCCCCTTGGTCTTTGCGCGGGGATCGGGATCGGAATTGTACCGCGGCTTAGGAGCGGCAGTGCTCGGTGGACTGATAGTCTCCAGCCTCTTCACGCTCATTCTCATCCCCACCCTCTTTTCCCTCTGGATGGATGCAAAGGGTGTCCTGGCTGCATGGCTCTCGCGGAAGCCACGCGATGAGGTCACCGATCGCCCCGTGGCCGCGCCCGCACAACGCTGATTTTTCTTTTTACTTGCCTGCCTTCGTTCCTTCGAATTATGGTGGACCTGCAAATTTTCTTGACAATTTGCCATTCAAATTGTAACAATCTTTTTGTTCATATTTGTATTCTGGTTCCTTAGTCAAAGGAGGTCGGCGTGGCACGAAGACACAGATTGGAAGATATGGTGAAGAGTGTTGGAGCGGTCCTTGGCGAGCGAAAGCGACTGGAGAGGGTGGAAAAGAAGCTCGTCAGGACTTTGAATAAGGCATTATCGAAAATTGGCTATAAAGTGATTCCTGCAAAAGCAGTCGCAAAGGGAGGACGTCGGCGTCGGGCCAAACGTGCGACCGGCGTAGCGCGCCGGCGACGCGCGACTGTTGTAACTCGCCGCCGACGGAAAGGTGGTGCAGCACGCCGACGTGCCCGCGCCAAAAAGAGTTAAGTCGAACCAAATTCAATTTCCTACTACAAGGGTCACCATCGCAGGTGACCCTTTCCTTTTGAAACAGAATTACTCACACATTTGACTTTGTAAGCTCGCACAGTCCCGATCTTTCCGCTTCGTTTTACTCGCCTTCTCTACCCGCGTACAGCACTGCGCTGGTACATCCTCTGGCCCAATTCTGGCACGAGCGTTGCACCGCCTTCGCAGGCGCAGTACGGTCCGCGAGGGCGTTTTGCTTATTGGAAAGAATGCATACCTATGAGTCCGGTGACCCATTTTCTGATGGGGTGGGTCGTTGCCAATGCGGCAAAACTGGACCGTAAGGAACGGGCGGCAGTGACAATTGCAGGTGTCGTTCCCGACATTGACGGTCTTGGCGCAATTGCAGATACGCTCACAAGGCATGAGGACAAACCACTACTCTGGTACTCTAAGTATCACCACATTTTGGCGCATAACATCGGCGCAGCCCTCCTCGTAGCTGCAGCAAGTTTCATGCTGGCGACGCGGCGGTGGAAGACGGCTGCACTTGTGTTTGTAAGGTTTCACCTTCACCTGTTGGGAGACCTCGTTGGCGGCCGGGGGCCGGACGGATACCAATGGCCGATTCCCTACCTGCTTCCTTTTTCCAACGCATGGCAATGGACGTGGCAGGGTCAATGGGAGCTCAACGCCTGGCCGAACTATGTCGTGACCATCGCAGCACTCATGATCACCTTTTACCTGGCTTGGAAACGGGGATACTCGCCACTTGAGATGATCTCGCCCTTTGCTGACCGGGCCTTTGTTGACACCCTCAGATATCGATTCCCATACCCGCGATTGCAACGGCATTGATCTTGGGCGCAGGAATGACGATGGCTGGAACCAGAGAAAATTCAATTATTGGCTGTTTGCTCGGGACTGCTGTGGGGGATAGCGTCGGATTGTCTTGTGAGGGGATGTCAAAACGAAGGCAGCGGCAGGTGTATCCCGAGATCAGCGGACACCGGTTCGTGTTCGGGAAAGGCATGGTCTCGGATGACACCGAGCATGCGTGTATGGTCGCCCAAGCCCTGATCGTCTCGGGTGGAGATGTTGAAACGTTTGCGAAGAGCCTGGCATGGCGCTTTCGATTTTGGTTACTTGGCCTGCCAGCCGGCATCGGATACGCCACATTGAGGGCCGTCCTCAAGCTGTGGCTTGGATTTCCGAGTCATCGAAGTGGTGTTTTCTCGGCAGGCAATGGACCTGCCATGAGAAGTGCCATCCTTGGGGTCTGTTACGGCCACGATACGAAACAACTCCGCGAGTTGGTCAGGGTCTCCGCACGAATGACGCATACAGACCCCAAAGCCGAGTTTGGAGCACTGGCTGTAGCGCTAGCAGCTTTTATGGCCGGTAGGGGATCAGAAAAGGAAGTCCCTCCCAATGAATATTATCACACAGTTCAGCGTGTTTTGGGAACGGAAGCGAATGACTTTCTTCACATCATTCAAAGGACCGTTACGAGTGTTGAAGCACGGCAGTCAATCGAATCATTTGCAGGAAAACTAGGACTCAGCGAAGGTGTCAGTGGATACGTCTATCATACCGTGCCTGTTGTTTTGCATGCATGGCTCAGACATCAAAGCGATTATCGCTCTGCTATTATCGATATTATCCGATGTGGTGGCGATACAGACACGACGGCTGCGATTGTAGGGGGAATTATCGGGGCACAGGTGGGCATGTCTGGTATCCCCCGAGAGTGGATTGGAGGATTGTGGGAATGGCCGAGATCAGTTCGTTGGATAGAGCAAGTTGGTAAGCGATTAGCCGAGGTGTGTTCTCAGGGGACGCGGCGAGGAGCAGTTCCAGTCCCTGTCTATGGACTCCTCGCCAGGAATTTTGTGTTCATGCTTGTCGTGCTGTTCCACGGATTCCGCCGGTTACTGCCTCCGTACTGATTTCGAAGGGGGATTCAGCGGTTTCCATTCATCAATATCCTTTGCTGAGATTTTTGTGCTGCAGGTAAAGGACATAGGCGCCCCACCCAAACGCTATGAGCATCAAGATCACGCCGATCCCGTTCACGATGCCCGCGATGGTGTGATCGTACTGCAACCATCCGAGATCGCGAAGAATGTTGCTCCAATCGTGATAACCCGGGACGTCACGGCCTGTTACACCACCCAGCAAAATCAACTGTTCGGTGCTGGCGTCATTGATGTATGGTGCGGCGTCCATAAAACTCTGGCCCAGCCACCAGAGACCTATCCCGGCGGCGAAGGTATCCCGGGTTTTGAGCAGAAAAGCGCACAGCACAATGAAAGGGATCAACCATTGACCGAGGGTTCCGCCGAGGATGGTCATGAAGCGACCAAGAGGTATGAAGATCACATGGCCCGCTTCATGAAAGACCAGGTTCACGCTATGCATGAAGGACCGGCTGATCGCTGAGGAACCGCCTACCACCGTGTCGTAGTCCATGGAAATGAACTGCAAGCCCAAAATGAAAAAGAAAACGTATAACGCAGCTCGACCGTAAAAGGCAATGGGATTGACCTCTGGCTCCACATAGAATACCAATTCTTTTGTCCACGGCCACCATTCCCCCTCATACCATTTTGCTTTTTCTTGCGCTTGGAGAAGCGTTCTTCGAGGAGAGTAGGGTGCACCTGGAGAGGGGGCAGTGTGCAGCGAAGCTCCACATTGTTTGCAATGGGACTCCGGCATCTGAAAAAATCCGCATCCTGGACAACGCATGGGATAATCCCTTTCACGCGGTATTTCCCTGTAAAAGCAGCAATCTCCGTGCCACCACTCTCCGACTGAGGACGCGTTGGTCCCCCTCCATATCCCCACGCTAAGGTACGGTCCTTGCACATCGTACTGGCTCGTAGATTCTGAAGGGTAGAATGGGAAGTCTCTGCGTAAAACCAATGAGACCAGTTCCACTGAGACATTCAAAGTCTTTTATGGTTTCCCTGGGAATCTTGGCGGTGGCCTTCCTTGCGGATACGGCATCCACCCTTGCGGCCGGCCCCGATATGCGGGTGTACGACCTCAATCCGATGGTTCGCCATCTTTCCACGAACGGATACATCGCCTGGTCCATAATCCGCCTGCTGTCCGCCGGCGTGCTCCTCGCCCTATACTGGCCGGGTCTGCTTGTGATGCGTGAGTGGGTCGCACGGCGTGGAAAGTGGATAGCGCTGATCCTGCCTTTTTCCTATCGGGAGGTGCGTAGGTACATCCTGGCGGCTTTGATCATTGCGATCGGCCCGCTGAAACTGGTGGCCACCGGTTCCAACCTGTTCCTTCTGAATACTGGTCACAGGCTGTTGCCAGAAGATCTCACGATCGGGCTGGGTATCCTCGTCGGCCTTCTAACCGCCAATGTTATCCTGCTGTGGCATCATCTTCTTTTAAGGCAATCAGAGGAGTGAGTGGCCAGTGGATTCTGTAGGTGGTTGCCATGACTGAAGAGGGATTGCTAAGTCTGCTGGCAGTGATCCCTTTTCCTCCTGCTCTTGTCGCTCATTATTGCTTTTGTAGGGCTCACCTATCGGGGATTTGTCGTTTGGCCGCCCACCCCAAAGCATGAAAATATCGCCTGACAAGTGACCCTTCCTTTCCGCCTGCGACCCCTCAGACCACTCGGCTATGTGTTCGAGTTGGAACGGCACTTGCACAAAGTAGCACGCGAGCCGGAAGGTTGCAGGCGAGACTCGGCTGGTAAAAACCTCAGAGAATGATCCAATGCCCCTGCCTGAACGCATGACCGGCCCTGATTAAACCTCACTCTTTCTTTGCAATAGGGAAGGCAGCATCTTGGATACGGACGGGTTCTTCAACAACATCTCTGAATATTTCAAAGAGCATCAAGAACAGGCATTTGTCTTAAAATCGTTCCTCCTCATCATCCTTATCATGTGG
>JAAXQN010000188.1 GCA_012974305.1 Candidatus Methylomirabilis sp.
GAATGCATGCAAAAACTGCATATTGACATGTAGCCAACGCGGAAACTATGTTTCATTCTCCGGGCCACCGTCACTGCTTCCAGGGGGCTGCCATCCTTTTTATCGAGAGGACGCACTCGCCCGATAAGTGGCGCCAATGGTCAATGCGGGGTTTATCGTCCTTTCGCGGGGAGGTGAAGCGATGCGAACGCTTATGGGGACTATCATCGGCTTGTTGTTCTTGGGCACGCTGGGGCTCCAAACGGGGATGGCGAGACAGTCCAGGACCGCAACAACGCACGAAACCCCGAATATCCGTGTCAGGGAGGTCAGACGAGAAACGCAGGCGCAAGGGCTTTTGATCGTCTACGAACTCGAGAATGCGTCTGTAACGCGCTGGGACTTGCGTCGGGTCGAGGTGCACGTCTTTGACCGCGACGGTCGGCGTATTGGCCTCGTCCGTCCTGCATCGGCGCTGTCCCAGTTAGAACGGGGGGACGTGGAGTTTATCCGGGCGCGAGTTCCGTCGCCACTCCTGCCGGAGGCACATCGCCTGGAGGTCCGGGTCTTCGTGGACGAGTTTCATGGCTTGCCGATCGCCGACCCTGTCCCGACGCGGCTGGTCTATGCCTTTCCCTTGAAGCCACGGCCGACGCAGGCCCGGTTTCAGGCAACGCATGCCCGCCTCCTCCGGGGAATAGGGAGACTCCAAGTGGAACGTGCCGGGATGGTGGAATACCGAGCAAAAGGAATTTCGCTCCACGCCTTCTACCTCAAGGCAAAAGAAGGAGATGCTGTTAAATATGTTGAGGATCTGAAATTTCGCGGGAGAGGAGGCAGCGACGAACTGGCGGGAAGCTTCAAACCGGCGGGAGGGGCGTCCCAGTAAAATCGCGACCCCTTCTTCGTAAACCCGTACAACAGTCCTGCCCCGAGGCGAGATTGGAGCGAACGACTCATGACACTCAGGACCTTCTGGAATGTCCTGCGGTCTCGGGAGAGGAGATCGGCCATATTTTCGGGATCGGCGTCACCCGTCCTGCAGACGATCTATCAGGGCTTTCAAGAGCAACGGCGGACCATTGACCACCTCAAACGCTATGAAGATGTCACGTATGACGTCGTCGTCCGCCGGTTTGCCTCTCTCCGGCAGGACCTGGCTGCAATCTTCCATGTACCAGGGGAGCAGGCCCTCATCGACCGGCGGATCCAAGAACGGCGGAAAGCTCAGCAGCCTGTTGCCCTCGATCGGCGGAAAGGGATCGACCGGCGGGTATCGCGGCAGGGGAAAGCACCACACTTTCATGGGGAGCCAGGGAGTGCGTAAGTAGTCCATACGGACGATAAGGATCCCACGGGCGTCGGGGCAACCTCGGCGCCCGTGGTGTTTGTGGCTTTCCCTGGGTCTCGTAGGATTTTCCCTCTCAAGGGCACAATTTCGGGTACGGTCTAAGAGGGGTAGGAGTGTGTCCATATTCTCCCCCTTGTGAAACAAAACAAGAGCACCTATTCTAGGTATTATCACGGCAGGGTCGGTGTAGTTGGGCGCATCGTTGACGTGGAGGTTCCGTCGATCCTGGACGATTGCAGCCACTAAACTGCATCACCCGCAATGATCATTGGGGCGGAGCCGTCAATCGCCAAAAAGCAAGCAGTCGCGGTGATGTGAATAAAAGGTGAAAAGAGACCCAAAACCATTTGTGTTTATCCTGCTCATCGCCGCGGCATTGCTCAGCGGCTGTGCGCGGACCCCGGAGGCGGTCCCCCCAAGCTTCTTGGGTCCCACGACGGGCCAGTTCGTCAACGGCACACGATGGCGGGTTGAAGTCTTCGTCGATGCTGACCCGCAGGCCATGCAGAGCAGACCCGGCATCGTGTTGAATCCCCAGGAGACACGGCAGCACAGCCTCAACTATACCGCCCATCGGGTGATCGCCTGGGCGTATGTGGACACACAGTTCGGCACGCGGACGGTCGGGTGGTACGACCGGACCCTCTTGGTGGATCCTTACGCCACCAAGTGGACCCTACAGTTCAACGAGGCCGACTTCCATTCTGCTGCCGGCCTCAAAGAGACAGCATCCGGGGAGGCCAAGAAGAAGCGTGAAGTAGGCCCAACAGCCTTGCGTCGGCAGGACTACGGCACTCCTCACTCTTCTCTACGGGAATTGAAGGTTGCTGCTATGCACGACCATATCGTAGCTCAGTTCAATCTCGGCTGGATGTACGCGAAGGGCGAGGGCGGCGTAAAGCGGGATTATACTCAAGCGGTCAAGTGGTACCGGATGGCCGCCGAGCAGGGCGACGCCTGGGCCCAGAACAACCTCGGGGAGATGTACGCCAGAGGCGAGGGCGTCCCACGGAACCATGTCCAGGCGTACATGTGGTTGAGTCTTGCTATCAAGGGGGGCTTCAAACCGGCCATCGCGTCCCGCGATAGGCTCGCCAAGAAAATGACCGCCGCCCAGATTGCGGAGGCTGAGCGTCTGGCCATCCAACGCCAAGAAAGGGAGTCTGGCCCACAATCCTCAAGGCCGTGAGCTTCAAAGACGAGCGTTCGGGCGGTATTATCACTTGTGCTCTCAATGAACAGCTTTTGTCCGTTCTTCCAGTCTTTTCGCTTCGTCTTTCTTTCCGATCTTCTCGTAAAGCACCGCCAGGTGCTTCAGCACGTTCGCCACATGGGGATGGTCTGGCCCTAGAGCTCTTTCCCGAATTGCCAAGGACCTCTGCAAAATGATTTCCGTAGCAGCATACCTACCTTGGACTTCGCAGAGTCCTGCCAGTTGTTCGAGTACCGCAGATGTTTCGATATTCTCAGGGTCCGCTTTCTCCATAATTGCCAGCGATCTGTGCAGGAGCGGTTCGGCGATGGTATGCTGGCCCTGGAGATGGTAGAGCGTTGCCAGGTTGCGGAGGGCACTGGCGACTTTAGGGTCTTCGGACCCAAATTCCTCCTCCGCTTTCTTGAGGAGGGCCTGGAACATCTTTTTGGCCTCATTGTAGCGGCCCTGCCGTAAAGCAGTCTGGGCAGCAACCATAGACCTCTGCCAATGCTTGTGTCGGACAAGCCGGGCACGCACCCTTGGGAGCAGTACGGCAAGCACCGATCCAACCAGCAGCAACACTATCAACCAGGCTGGTCCGACTTCCACAACCTTGTTAATGATGGTTTCCACCGACGACATCAATGATCCTCGGTTCAGGTGACAGGTTTCTCAGAACCTCGGTCCGCAATAGACGATTCGCTCGCAGATGCATCCGAACCCCAATTCCCTTTTTGCCGGTTCGGCGTTACGCCTATCATGCACCCCTCGGAAAAGCGAAACGCCCTTTAGGCCGTGCCCCGGCTGAGAGGGTGGCTGAATTTG
>JAAXQN010000091.1 GCA_012974305.1 Candidatus Methylomirabilis sp.
ACGTCGTACTTCACGAAAGGCTTCCTTCCTGGCCTCCGCCGCGTCTCCTGGATAAAATACGGAACAGAATTATTCGAAAATGAAGTATCATGCCAAAAAAAATTACTCTGCCAGCCCGGCAACCGCCTTCCCCAAGAGCTTTAGCAAGCCATCCTGCTCCTCCGGGTCTAGAGCGTCCATCATGGCAATGATCAGTCCCATCTCGGCCTCCAGGCACTCCTGGTAGACGTGGTCCCCCTTTTTCGTCAACTCGACGAAGACCGAACGCCGGTCCACATCACTCCGGGATCGCTTGATGTATCCTTTTGCAACGAGACGGTCTACGATCCCTGTCATGCTGCTCAAGGCGAAGCTGCATTCTTTCGCTAGCTCGGTCATCATGCACCGTCCTCTTCGGCCCAGGGCCTCACAAGTGAAAATCTCACTGTTCGCCAGCTCGGCGGCCATCCCCTTTGCCGCCGGCCTCAGGTAGAGGCGCTTGGCCAGGGCTCGGATATAGGTATCGAGCAGCATTAGCTTGTCGCGGGCGGTTCGCTTCGCCATATCATTCCATTACGGATATTTCGGTTTCGAACTAAATATAAAGGGTCGATCTCCCTGTGTCAAGTCTTTTTTCCACCTCGACCAAGGGTTCTACTCTTCTTCCTCCGGGTACTTCTCAGGTGCCTTGTCGAAGGCGTTCTTACAGGCCTGGGTGCAGAAGTAGTAGGTCGTCCCCTGAAAGAGCGACGTGGCTGCCGCCTTCGTCTCGTCCACCTCCATGCCGCATACCGGATCTTTCAGCATCCCTTTACCTCCTTATGTCCTGATCTCTTCGTCCTTCATTAAGGGAGACGTATGAGCAGCGTGATTCTTACAACAGCTCGGAATCGAAGGAGCATGCCCGGCGCCCCACTGCATCTTTTTTGGGCATCTCAGCACTTGGTTATTACCCCAAAAGATTCAGGAGTTCCCGGACGGCCTCTCCCCGTTTCTGATCATTTCGCTCCCGCAGTGCCTTTATGACGCAGGCTTCGAGATGAGTCTGGCGAAATTCTCCTTTGAGTGTGTCGATGGCCCGCTGGATCGCGAGGATCTGCTGGAGGATGTCGATGTAGTGAGCTTCCTCTTCCACCATCCGGGCGACCCTCCGAATCTGCCCCTCGATCCTTCGCAACCGATTCATGACTTACTCTCCTCCGACCACCGCTCTTCCTTACTGGGCTGGTGGCTGAACATCGGCCGTGATGATTACTTCCACCTCCACTTCATCCGGGTCATTGGAGGCGATGTAGATGTGGCGCTGCACTGGTCCTTTGTCGGGATGGGCTCCGGAGTCATAACGGATGAGCAGTTTGCCTTCACCGCCGGGGCGGATAATCTTGGGTAAAACCTGGGCCGTTGTGCAGCCGCAAGAAGTGGATACTGCTTCGATCTTAAGATCACCCTTCCCTGCATTTCGCATGGGAATTTCCGTCGTGACCACTTTACCTTGCTTGACCCGACCGAAATCGTGACGCGTAGCTGCAACTACGATGTCGGGCTGACCCCGCCCACACGCGGCGAGCACTGACACCCCGAACACCACCGCCACGCCGATCAGCCACGCATTCCTCATATCTCCTCCTTCCGGTTTACTCGTGCTCGTCGCCCCTCACAAATAACACTAACTTTCAAATCCTCGCCGCTCACACGACCACTTCAGGAATTACCATCCACAACATCACGACCCCCAGGCCGACCATAATCAAGCCGAACCACAATCGAAGGCTCGACGCGTGTTCCCGTTCCCAGGCCGCCCATGTCTTTGCCGTGACCCTGTTACCTGCGGCGAACAGGATAACCACTAAGGGCAGCACATAGAGGAAGTTGTATAACGTCAGGTATGCCAGCCCCCAGGCCAGCGTCGTCTTGGCGTTCAGAAGCGTGATGATGCTGACGTATATTCCGCCAGAACAAGGAAAGGTGCAGAGTCCAACAATAAAGCCTACACCAATGGTCGCGGGCACGGTCGCGACCTTCAAAAGCTTGTTGACCTTCTCATGGGCTATGGCTGGCATATGCAGCTTGATGGGGAATTGAGGAAAGCGGTACTCGATCAGATTGAGTACGCCCAGCCCGATCAACAAATAACTACCCACGCGAGCGACAAAGTGGGGGTCGTCGCTGAGGCGCACTGTGCTCATGATCCCCAGACCGATAGCAAAATAAACAAGGAATATCACCGTGACGTAAATGGCTCCCAGGCCGAGGATCTGCCTTCGACTCTTGCGGATCGTGAATAAAAAAGCGATCAATAGCAAAATAACCGCAAAGGCACACGGGTTGACACTATCGAGCAGTCCGGTGACCACCACGGCCGGTAGCAGCGTTGCCGGATTCGCATCGTCCGGAGACAGCAGGACGTGCGTGGGGGTAGGTGGCAGCCTGGTCAGCGACTTGCTCAGCGGCGTGTCGATGGGGAAGGTGAGGACGTCGCCAGCGAAGGACCACACGCGATACTCCTCTGGCCTGCCATGCATTTCGGGTTGCTGGATGACCAGCTTGCGGGGGAGTTCAACACGGGCCAGCAGTTCGTCAAGAAGGGGACGGGGGACATGTCCCAGTACGACCAGGAGTCCGCCGTCAGGTCGGGTTACGAAGGCGTACAGTGAGTCGGCGATCCGCCGGGGTAACCCGACCGCCGCTGCCTGCTTAGCCAGCAACTTGCGACCGCCGGGTCGGGTAAAGTCATGGATCACGGGCTTCCCATGAACCCCACCATCCTTTAGCGCTGGCATCAGCCTTTTCTCGACGTACGGCCAGCAATCCGCACAGCCAGCGCTGAAGAAGATGTGGACAGATTCAGACGTTTCCGATTGGGCCAGGGCCGGATCCAGAGGCCCAGCTAGGATCAGTAGGCCGCCCAATACGGGGATCAACATCAACCAACGATGCATATC
>JAAXQN010000151.1 GCA_012974305.1 Candidatus Methylomirabilis sp.
GAGGGGGGCTATGTCGTCGCCGGTGGCACCCCCGAAGAGGTGGCACAGATCGAGCGCTCCTTTACCGGCCAGTACCTCCGCCGGATATTGGGCAGTTCCCCCCGCTCGAAACGGTAACATCATGAAAAGAAAGAAGCGGAGGGATTGCTCCCTCCGCTTCCCTTTCTCTTATAGCTTATCGCGACGCTACAGCCGGCTTACGAAGCAGTCATTATTGTCCGCGCCTCCAGCGCTACCCCCACCCGCGCCGGTGCACGTGACGTCGATGATGCCCTCGATCACTGGCGGCTCGGCAGGCAAGCTGCTTCCCTGGATCACCAGCCACCACCGGAAGCCCTGACCTGCCGGGATGTTGTACCCGCCATTCGGCGGATAACTGGGAGTCGATTGCATTTCATTTTCGAGGTCGGTCACATCGGACGGGTCAAATACGCTCCCCGTGGTGCTCGCGTCCGTGGGTTCAAAGGCGTAGCCTCCAGTGTTCAGGATCTTGTCGCTGAAGTCCAGCATGATCGCGGCCCTTCCCGCATCCAAGGTCGCCTGGGCACTGGCCATGACCGCGTTTTCCCGCAAATCGACGTATCGCGGGACCGCGACGGCAGCGAGAACTCCGATCAGAATGATGATGATCACCAGTTCGATCAATGTAAACCCTTGCTCATTTTTCAGGATAAGTAGCACGTTACGATCTACCTCCGGTTCATAGGTGCTCATATACCGGCCAATGCCTGCGCCGGATACTGGGCAGTTCCGAACCCTAAAAAAGACAAGCGGAGGGATGGTCCCCTCCGCCTGCCCTTTCTTCTCCTCTAGTTGCTAATCTGTCTCGACGCTACAGCCTGCTCACAAAGCAATCGTCGTTGGCCCCAGCGTCGGCATCCGCGGCATCGCAGGTGACGTCGATAAGGCCATCCATTACCGGCGGGGATAGTGACCCAGGAGGTTGGTTTGCGGCGGTCTCCAGGTACCACCGGAACCCGACGCCAGCCGCATCGTTGTAAGGGCCGTTCGGGGGATAACTGGGCGTCGACTGCATCTCACCTTCCAGGGTGGCTAGGTCGCTGGCGTTTGATATCGCGTTGCCTGCCGCGGTAGCGGGGAAGACGTCGGCATAGACCCCGGTGTTCAGGATCTTGTCACTGAAGTCCAGGATGATCGCGGCCCTACCCGCATCGAGGGTCGCCTGGGCACTGGCCGCGACCGCGTTCTCCCGCAAATCGACGTATCGCGGGACCGCGACGGCAGCCAGGACGCCGATTAGGATGATGATGATCACCAGTTCGATCAGGGTAAAGCCTCTTTGGTTCTTGAGGGGTGAAAACATGCCCGTTCCTCCCTTGTTTTTGTTGTGTGTTTCCGCACACTTATGGTACTTAGAGTACCCTTCTAAACTATGCAATTTCCGGACCATTTCCTCCCTTCTGCCGGCCTGTTACTTGCGGATCAGTCCGACCATATCCCACAGGGGCAAGAAGACCGCTAAGGCCAGGAACAGTACGAAGGTCGCGACGACGACCAGCAGGATCGGCTCGATGATGGTGGGGAGGTTTTTGATGGTGTGATTCGCCTCGCCCTCGTAGTGTTCGGCGACCGCATGCAAAAGCGTCTCCAGCGCCCCGGTCTTCTCCCCGACCGCCACCATCTCGGTCATGAGTGGGGGAAAGATGGGGCTTTGGGACATGGGCTCGGCGAGCGCTCTGCCCCCTTCCACTGCCCTCTGGACCCGCTCGAGCTCCCGGGCCACCACGCTGTTGCCGACGGCCCGGGCAGAGATCCCGAGGGCTGAAATAACAGGGATGCCACTTCCCATCAGGGTTCCTAGGATGTGGGCCAGGCGGGCCATGGTCAGCTTTAACACCAAGGGGCTGACCACCGGGATCTGCAGCTTCATCCTGTCCCAGAGCTGACGCCCCAAGGGTCTCTGGGCCGCCCACGAGACGGCGAAGCCTAGGGCGATAACCCCACCCAGAAGGACCGGCCAGGCGAAACTCATGAAATTTCCGACCGCGATCAGCACCCGGGTCGGCAGGGGAAGATCCCCCCCGAAGGCACTGAAGAGCTCGGCAAATCGAGGGATCACGAATGTGAGTACGATGCTGATGCCGATCCCTAAGGCGACGAAGACGAAAATCGGATAGCGGACCGCGGCCGAGACCCTGCGCCGGGTGTCCAGGTCGTTATCTAGCATCGTGGCGAGACGGGTCAGGGTGGTATCGAGGAATCCTCCCTCTTCGGCTGCTCGGACGGAGTGCGAATAAATCTCCGGAAAGATCCGGGGATACTTGGCCAAGGCGTCGGAAAAGCTCGAGCCCCCCTCCAGATCCCGCTGGATGGCATCGAGCGCAGTCTGAAAGCCCTGGTTTTCTGTCTCCCGGCCTAAGATGATGAGGGCCTCGTTCAAGCTGAGCCCCGCTTTGACGATCGTCGCCAGTTGGCGGGTGAAAAAGATCATTTCTTCCGGCCGAACCCGGCCTGCCCGCTTCGGGAGGGACAATTTCACGGTCCGAACCTTCACCGGGGTAATGGTCACGGGGGCGATCCCCGTCTGGCTGAGTTGCGCCGCCACCGCCTCGGGACTCAGAGCCTCCATGGTCCCGCTGACGACATCCCCTATCCTATTGCGCCCCTTGTACCAGAACTGGCTCATGGTGTTATCTCCGGTCTTGACAGGTAGACAAACCCGGTCCTCCCGTCCTTCTCCACCTCGACCCCCTCTGTGGTAATTCGCAATATGCGGATCCCTTTCACCTCGTCGCCGGGCCGGACCACGAAGTCATTGACCAGGGCTTTGTACCCGTCGGGGCCCCAGACGATCCCCGAGACCTTCAGGGTAGTGAAGGTGGCACTCGAGAACCACTTTCCTTTGACCGAAAAGGGATCCCTGTCTCTTATACACATCTGACGCTGCCGACG
>JAAXQN010000227.1 GCA_012974305.1 Candidatus Methylomirabilis sp.
AGATGTGTATAAGAGACAGAGAGAAGACGGGTGTACTCCTGGATGGCACGGGTGCTGGCGGCAGGCGGGTCGCGGACAACCACTCTTCCGCTCCAGAGAATATTATCCGTGATGAGCAGCCCTCCCGGCCTCAAACGAGGAAGGGTCAGGGGGAGGGAGGCGGGGTATTCCTCCTTATCAATATCCACAAAGATGATATCGAAGGGGCCGTCAAGGCCCTGGATCACCTTGAGACCATCACCTACCACAAAATTCACTTTCGGAGTTAGTCCCCCCCGCTCGAGGTACTCCTGCCCCAAGCGGGCATTCTCGGCAGAACGCTCGACGGCGAGGACCCGGCCGGTTTCAGGGAGTGCTCGCGCAAACCAATAGGCGGAATAGCCAAAGCCCGCTCCCAACTCCAGGATCTGTTGCGCTCCGATGAGGAGGGTGAGTTGGGCGAGCAGGCGGCCGACAAGCGGCCCAACGATGGGGAAGTGCCGGGTCTCGGCGCGCTGTTCCATCTCCTGGAGGATGGCATCCCGGTCAGGAACCCAGCGGTGAAGGTAAGCCTCGATGTCCGGACGGAGCACGATCAGGCCTTACGCCTGAAGAGTTTGCCGGATGGCCCGGGTCCGTTCCTCGAACGCTTCATCGCTTAGCACCGGCGTGCACCTCGCGGTGTCGATCTCGAAATCCAGCGTCACCCACGACTTGCACCCGCGGTAGGCTTCAGTCTCTTCAAACTCCACCGGGCGACTGAGACGGTGGACCCGGACAAGGAGAACGAAGAGGGGGTTTTCGCGTTTATACTGATACCGCAGATCAATGTACGGTGGGGTCCAGATGTGGGCAGACTCAAGCTTCTGAAGCCTGGCCAGATCCATCGCCTGGATGACATACTCGACGATCGCGTAACTGTCGATCCGCACCCGGCCGATGGCCGCTGCCTCGTGCAGCACCCGGTCGAAGGCGGGGTGAAAGTCGGGACGGATGTATTGCTTCACCTCGGCAATTCCGCCCTTCCGGAGAAGCAGCACTTGCTGCCCCTCCTTCAGGGTCTCCACGACCGACGCCCACTCTTTGAGGGCCGTGCGATTCGCACCCCGCATTCATTTGCCCCGCAAGGCATCTCGCAAGGAATCAATGTAATCGCTGAGGAACCGCTGGGCTTCCTCTGGCGGGTCGAGAAATTCGACTCCCGTACGAAAGATCAATGCCTTCTCCCCGTCCGGCTGTAACTCGGGCCGGTTGACATGTGACCACACGATATGGCACCGCAGGTTCAACGGGCGCCCTTGCAGGAAAAGGATCACAAAAGAATTGGTGCCCGGCCGGACGATCTGGGCATGCTCCATCAGCGCACCCCCCAAACTCAGGTCCATCAGCGACGCGTCATAGAGCGCTCTGACCCGCCCCTTTATCCTCCCTCCGACCGGAAAACGGGAATATTGTCGCTTTTCAGGGAATTCGTTTTTCACACCCAGCCTCTGGGGACCTTCGCGGGGCTCAATGCCGATTGCGATTCGCTGCTGCCCCCAAGAGAAACGGGGGGCCGAAATTGGGGATAGCCGTGAGGCTAGCGAAAGAGAGAATCGATGTCAAGGGAAAGCCTGGGGATTTTCCCTTGGAGCCGCTTCATGGCCCTTGCTATAATACCGAACAGTCGAGAAAACATTCTGTAATAGTGGATCCATGTGAAGTCTCCCAATGTGACCTTCTACACGAACACCGTTCTTTTTGGCCACGACTCCACACCTCAGCTCATCGCTTTCGAGATCGAGGGGCAGGATCAGGTCCGCGTCTTCTCTAAGAACAACGGCCAGGTCACCTCAGCCCTTTTCCCTTTCACTCCCTTTCTGCTCCTTGCCGATACCGGTCTCCTCACCAACTTCCCGGGCGACGTCGAGATAGAAGCGCTCCAGGGGGAGGGCTTTTTCCGCTACCTGGCCCGTTTTCCCGGCCTCGCAGAAGCGCAAAAAGCGAGACAATTCCTTCAAAGAGCCTCGGGGAAGGCTCCCACGGCCCCGGACGCTCCCTATTTCTACCTGAGTGACCCGGTGCAGCAGTACCTCCTCATGTCGGGGCAGACCCACTTCCTCGAGATGCACCTGCATGACCTGAAACGCCTGCAGGTGGACATCGAGGTCTACTGCGGCAGAGGATTCGAATTCCCCAACCCGGCGCGGGAGGAGGACCGGATCATCCTGATCGCCCTCAGCGACTCCACGGGCTGGGAGATGGCCCTCTCAGGCACGGAGATGACCGAGGCGGACACGCTCCGGGAAATGGTCCGCCTCATCCAGGAGCGGGATCCGGACGTGATCGAAGGGCATAACCTCTTTCGCTTTGACCTGGAGTACATCGAGGCCCGGGCCAGGCGGCACGGGGTGGAACTTCACCTCGGCCGCGACGGCAGCCTGCTCCGGGGACACCCCTCACGGATGCAGATTGCGGAGCGGGCCATCACCTACAAGAAGTACGAAATCTTCGGCCGACATATCGTGGATACGTGGATCCTGGCCCAACACTACGACGTGACCGCCCGCAACCTGGAGAGCTACAGCCTCAAGGATGTGGCCAGGCACTTCGACTTGGCGGCCGAGGGGCGGACCTATATCCCGGCGGAAGAGATCAGTTGGCAATTCGACCACGCCCCGGAGGCCCTCGTGGCATACGCCCTCGACGATGTGCGAGAGACGCGGGCCATCGCAGCCCTCCTCGCCCCGAGCTATTTCGTCCAAGCGCAGATCTTTCCCCTGAGTTACCAGAATGTCATCCTCAGGGGAAACGCCACCAAAATAGACGCCTTGCTCCTCCGGGAATATCTTCGCCAGCGCTCCGCGATCCCGGCCCCCTCTGCCGGAACCGAGGTCCTCGGCGGCTACACGGATATCCGCTACCAGGGGGTGGCAACCCACATCCTCAATTGCGATGTGACCTCCCTGTACCCCTCCATCATCCTCCACTATAAGTGTTTTCCTGCCAAGGACTCCCTGGGGGTCTTTCCGAGACTCCTCCAAGACCTTCGACAGTTCCGGGTAGAGGCCAAGCAGCGAGCCCACGAGGCCGGCCGCGAAGACGAGCGGGTCTACTTCGAGGCCTTGCAGTCCACTTTCAAGATCCTGATTAACTCTTTCTACGGGTACCTCGGCTTTGGCATGGGGCATTTCAACGACTTTGCCCAGGCGAATCGTGTCACGAGTCTCGGGCGGGAGTTGATCAGGGGGGTCGTGGACCGGCTGGAGCACCGAGGCTGCCGAATCATCGAAGTGGACACCGATGGGTTCTACTTCACCCTCCCCGGTGGGATGGGAGCGGAGGCGGAAGAGCAACTGCTCGATGACCTCGCGGCCACGTTGCCAGAGGGGATCCGCCTGGAACTGGCCGGTCGATACCGGTCCATGTTCAGTTACAAAATGAAGAACTACGCCCTCCTCGACGAGCAGGGAAAGCTCGTCATAAAGGGATCTGGCCTGCGATCCCGAGGGCTCGAGCTGTTTCAACGGCAATGGATGGAAGAGATGATGCTGTTCCTCCTGCGCGGAGAAGCGGAGAAGATTCCGGAGCTCACCGACCGCTACCTCAAGAACTTTGACGCCCACCACTTCCCCGTCCGGATGTTCATGAAGACCGAGACCCTTCAGGACTCTCTTGAGACCTACCAACAGAAGGTGAAGGCGAAGAAACGCAATCCCGCCGCCCCCTACGAACTGGCCCTGAAGGCGGCGCGACCGTACCAACCGGGTGATCAGATTTCGTACTATGTCTCGGGGCAGGGGACGAAGGTCAAGGTCCACGAGGTGGCCAAGCTGGCCTCCCAATGGAACCCGGAGCAACCCGACGAGAATGTGGAATATTACAAGGCCAAGCTCCTCGACCTGCACAAGAAATTCAGGCCCTTCATCGAGCAGAAGGGGCTCGTCCCGGTCCAGAACGAGCAAAAGGACCGCTAGCGTAAGCGCTCGCGAAAGACCTGTTCCCCGTCGCCAAAATCTGATATTTCGATCGAGAGCATAAGGGGCGCCATGTTTGGTCCCATCACGCTCGACACCCTCGACATCGTAAAGGCCGAAGTCGCCACCCAGCTGAGGCGCGTCTGCCGCGATTTCCCTGGACTCACGTACGCCGATCTGCGCCTTGAGGTGACAGAGGAACAAGGGGCAGATGCCGAAAATGGACAAAGCAAACAGGGTCACCGGGATGTTACCGCGAGCCTCGGGATCCGGGTCCTGGCGGGCGGGAAGATCATCGCGCCGGGTTACTACGGCCGAGTACTCGGCAGCAGGGAACTCGCCACCCTGCCCCCCATTCTTCGGGAGGGGCTCCGTCACGCCTATGAACGAGCCAAGGCGAATGCCGCCCAGAAGATTGGCCTGAAACGGCAGACGGCCGGCTTGACGAACACCCTGACGAATACTGTCTTGGCCCCGATCGGGATTCGACAGGAGACCGTGCCGGCCACCTTCCTGATGGATCCACGGACCGTTCCCCTCTCAGAGATCATCCGATACACCACCGAGGTCTCCAGGACAGTCACGGCCCTCGACCCCGCCATCCGGTATAACCATGTCGCCAGTTTCACCACGCTCACCCGGCAGCTCTTTGTAAACTCCGATGGCACCCTCCTCGATCAGACCACTGCGCTCACCGAGGGGAGCTGTCACGTCGTGGCCGAGCGGAATGGGGTCGTCCAAGAGAATTGGGACGCGATCGGACACCAGCGAGGGTACGAGGTGCTGTTGCACGGGGCGGCAGAAGAGTTGCTCTTCCATCCCGATCTCACCAGCTTTGCCCTGGAGCTCGCACGGGAAACGATTACCCTCTGTGCCGCTCCCCCCTGTCCGACAACTCCCGACCCGGTCGTGGTGGTAACCGACCCGCACTTCAACGCGCTCCTCTGCCATGAGATCATTGGTCATCCCACGGAACTGGACCGGGCTCTCAAAATGGAAACCGCATATGCAGGCCGTTCGTGGCTCCTTCAGGATCTCGCGGTCCACCAGATCGGGCGACGGATCGCGTCCCCGGCTGTCACCGCATACTCCGATCCCGGACTGCCGGGCTACGGGCACTATCGCTACGATGACGAGGGGACCCCGGGGAAACGGGTGACGCACATCGACCACGGGGTCTTTCAGGGATTCATGAACAACCGTCAAACGGCAGCGATCTTGGGGGCCGAACCTAACGGCCACGCCAAGGCAACCGATGCGTCCCTCGTCCCCCTCATCCGCATGTCTACCACGGTCTTTGCCCCCGGGGACCGGCCCCCCCAGGATATCCTCCGAGAAGTGGAAACCGGGTACTTCGTGGTGGGCCACAAGATCCCCTCCATCGCCGAGTCGCGGGAGAACTTCCGCATCTCTGCCCGGAAGGTTTATGAGATTCGTCAGGGGAAGATCGGACAGCTCTTCCGAGACGGCGGAATTATGGCAGACTCCAAAGATTTCTTGATGTCGATCGATGCCGTGGGAAAGGATTTTCGACTCTTCCCGATTCCGAATTGCGGGAAGGGGCAACCGATGCAGACAAAACGGGTGGGGAACGGCGGCCCGACCATGCGGGGGCTGGCCCGTCTCACCGGAGCGAGCCGATGATTTCTCGGGGGGAGTTGAAGCGGGCGGTGCAACAATCCCTGCCTTCTCTGCGCTCAGCGAAGGATGTCCAGGAAGCTGAGGTCTTTGCGAGCTCGAACACCCAGCTCCTCACCCGACTCAATTACACCTCTCACCTCCCGTGTAACGGGGTGGAAGAGCCGAAGTCGGTCTTCGCATTCGGGATTGGCGTCCGGGCGGTCTTCCGCACGCGCGAGGGGAACCAGGTCGGGTTCGGAAGCGAGCCGGGTGATCTCACCGTCGAGGGAGCGAGGCGGGCTCTGGCGAAGGCTCGCCAGGCGGCAGTCGCAGACCCTGAATTCGTGTCGCTCCCCAAACCAACGGGGGAGAGCCGAACCCTCAAGCGCTACCACGACCCGACCCTTATGAACCTCCGCGACACAGACCTGGTGCGGGTGGGCTGGAAGGTAATCCGGGAAGGCCTTCGGATCTTCCGCAGTTCTCGCCAGCTGGCAGCACATGCCGGGGGCACGCGGAAGGTTCCTTCCCTCGGCCTCATCTTGAGTGGGGACGTCACCATCACCCAGGAAAGGATCGCCATTGCCTCCACCCGCCTCCCCGAGGTCCAGTGTGATGAATCCACCATCATCCTCGCCTTTCTCACTGCCATGGTAGAACGGCTACAGGCCAAGGGGAGTGGCTGGTCTGCCGGGACCCGCTTTGCCGATTTCACCGGCGCGGTCGGCGCACAGGCGGCGCGCGCGGCTATCGCCTCCGCCGGCGGACGGAGGGTCCCACCAGGGACCTACCGTGTCGTCTTGGGCCCGCAAGCGGTCACCGATCTCATGACCCACCTCATCCTCCCCAGCCTCACTGCCAGCACCTTTTACGCGGGCAGCTCCCCATTCCAGGGCCGACTGTACCAGCGGGTCGCCTCGGAGGAGCTCACGATATTCGACCATGGCGCCGCCCGAGGCCTGGCGGCCAGTAAAGGGATTACCTGCGAAGGGCTGCCGACGAGTCGGACCGACCTGCTGAAGGATGGAGTCCTCGTGGGCCTCCTGAGTAACGATTATGAGAGCCAGCGTCTCCTCCGCGATCCCCGGGGAAAGGAAAAGCTCGGGGTGGAACCCCCACTGGCGCGAAAAGCTCTGGTTCCCCGGAATGCCTTCCGCTCAGGCGAGGGGGGTGGCCGCCACTTCGATCTGCGCCCCGGTATCGCCGCAACCAACGTCGTCCTGGAAGGGAGGAGAGCCTATCCGCCGCGGCGCCTGCTTCAGCTCGTCGGGGACGGTCTCTATATCGGCCGTATCTGGTACACCTATCCCATCAATGGCCTGGCCGCCGGGGATTTCACCTGCACGGTGATCGGGGACTCCTATATTATCAAGGACGGCAAGTTCACTGCTCCGCTCCAGCCAAACACGGTGCGGATCAATGACAATATCCTGAGGATCCTGAACCAGATCATAGGGGTAGGGCAGGAGCGGGTGGGAACCTTCGGGTGGGGAGCCGATGAGATCATTTATACCCCCGAGATCGCCCTCGAGGGGGTGCGGACCACGGAGATCGCCGAATTCGGCGATCAGGGCTGAGTCCAGAGCCTAGAGGCTAAACCACAGGGCAGCGGGGAGCATGACCTGGAACCGGATCACGCAAAAAGGAAAAGGGTCTCGAGAATCTCGAGACCCTTTTTGCCTAGAACTGGATTCGACCAACTACACTTTTTTTGTGATGTTGGCCGCCTGCTTGCCCTTTGGCCCTTCCACAACATCGAACTCCACGGCCTGCCCTTCGGTCAGGGTTTTGAACCCGTTTTCCTGGATCGCCGTATAGTGGACAAAGACATCGGGGCCGTCCGCTTGCTCGATGAATCCAAATCCCTTGGCGTCGTTGAACCACTTCACTGTACCAGATCCTCGCATGTTCCTTTCTCCCTCCTTTCTGTTCAAGATTCCCAGGGACTTCCCGGGTGTCAGGTCCTTACCCGACCTGATAGGATAAAAAAAACCGCACGGGCCTTTCATGCAGCCCTTGCGGTTTCCACATCCACAACAAGCCCATCACGAAACGCACATTAAACATAGCTTTCCCCTCTCTCCTTGTCAAGGGTTATTTTTGTATGATAGACCTCGCTGAAGGGGAGAGATCATGAGCGCCGAAAAGGCAGATATCCTTTTTGCCCGCGGAGAACAACAACGGGTGGCTGGCATATTCGCGCAGGCCCTGGCATCTTATCAGGGCGCAACAAAGCTCTACCGGCGTGCGGACGACCAGGAGGGGCTCCTCCAATGCTTGTTAGCCCAAGGGCATTGTTTGAGACGCCTCGGCGACTTCCGGCGTGCGCAAGCACAGTATGAAAAGGCCCTGGAGTTGGCCAGCACCCTGCGAACCCCGCTCGCCCGGGCCGATGCCCAGGTGGGACTCGGGATGAGTCTTCGGGCCTTGGGGGACTACCGGGCGGCCTTACGCTTCTTCGCACGAGCCGGTCAGACCTACCGAAGATTAGGAGACGTGGCGGGCCAGGCCTACATCCTCTGGGCCACCGCAGGCGCGCTGCGGATCCAGGGTACCCTCAAGGAAACACTCGATACGTTCCGGCAGGCGCGTGCACTTTTCGAGCAAGCCGGTGAGTGGTCGGGCGTGGGTTATTGTCTGTGCGGCATGGGAGGCGCGAGTCGATTGATGGGAAAATACCATGACTCGCTCGCCTATTACGCGGAGGCGCACCGTCACCTCAGCCGCCTCCGAGATACCTTCGGCCGGGCCTATGCCGCGTGCGGCATCGCCAACGCCAACCGAATGGTGGGACGCTTTGACACTGCCCTCACCTACTTCACCAAAGCTAAAACTCTCTACGGCGAGCTCCGGGACCGGGTCAGCTATGCCTATACCCTCTGGGGTGAGGGGACCCTCTATAAGGTCCTCGGGCATCTGCCCAAAGCGCGGAAAGCCTTTGCCAAGGCCGAGGCGATATTTACCCAGACCCGGGATCGGCGGGGTTGGATCTATACGTGTTTGGGCAGGGGTGAGCTCTTGATGCTCCAGGGAAAGAGAAAGCAGGCGAGGCTCCTTGTGGAGAAGGCCTGGGGGGAGGCCCGGAAGCACGGCTTCCGCTTCGAGGAACTCCACAGCAAGCTCCTTCTGACAGAGCTTGATCGCCAGGAGGGAAAACGGGTCTCCTTTACTCCCCTGCGGCGCCGTTACCGGGCACTAGGATCCACCTTCCCTCAAGAGGTAAGGCTACCTCTCAATCTCCCCTGATCCCCCGATGGTCGGGGGGGTATCGGTCAGGGCGGCCTGGTAGATTGCCGGGGAGGCCGCCCCCTCAATTCGCTCCTGACCAATAATGACCGTGGGAACTGCCTCGATCATCCAGCGATCGACCGCGTCGAGGTGCTCCGCGTAGACCGCTTCCTTCACCGTGGGATCTTTCAGGTCGACCCGGAACCGATCCACGTCAAGACCCGCCGCGCGCGCGATCTCCTCGAGCACGGCCCCTTCGCTAATATCACGATTCTCAATCAGGAAGGTGCGGAAAACGGAGAAGTGGAAGGTCTCCGAGGCGTCTTGCCCCTGGCGCTTGGCCGCCTGAGCGGCCAGCAGCGCAGGGACGCTGCTCGCGGGATACCGCTCCCCTCCTACCCAGGGTCGGATCCCCAGAGAAGGTTCAGCTGACGCCGCCCTGAGCCAGTGCCCACGGCGTTCACTCGAAAAGGTAGGGAAGGCGGAGGTTTCAAGCTTGAGGATATAACCCACTCGCCGGACCGGCACTTCTTGGCTGAGGTGCTCCAGAACCGCGTTGAGCCGGACCTCGGCCACAAAGCACCAGGGTCAGAGGTAATCAAAAACCACCAGAACCGACACGCACCGTCCCTCCCGGTGATCAGCGGCCGGCGGGAACCATTGAACGTGAGTTCGAAGAGGTTGGCTGCTGTCCCTGGCGCCTCTCAAGTTCCGCCAGTCGTCTCCTGAGGACCGCGATACGCTCCTCTTGGTCCTTGAGAGTCTCGGTAAGCTGATGGACCTCGGCGGCACGTTCCGCTTGTAGCAGTGTGGCCTGCTTGAGTTCGTCCTTGCGCGCCTCGAGCTGGGCCTTGAGTCCCTTTTGCTCTTCGACCAATCGCTGAGCTGTCTCCTGCCACAGGCGGAGCGCTTCCTGATCCACCTGAATGGCTTCCTTCATCCTCAGGAGCTCTCTCTCCCGTTGCTGCAGCACTTCCCTCTGCTCTTGCAGCACGCGCCCCCGCATTTCGAGTTCTCCCTGCCGTCGTTTCACATCGGCTTGTAACGCCTTTACCTCGCTATGGAGTTTTTCCCTTTCGGCCTGGAGGGCCTCCAGGCTCGCCTGCAATTTCTGGAAATCGCTCTTGGCAGAGGCGAGTCGCGTCTTCAACTTATCTTTTTCCTCGCCAGCCTTGGCCACTTTCTTCCGCAGGCCCCGTACCTCAGCCCTGAGCTTTTCTTTGGTCCTGGTGAGCTTGGCAATGTCTCCTTCGGCCTGTCGGACTTCCTTTGCCGACTTGGCCTCGGTCAGCTTGTGGACCTCGCCCACCCCTTCGAGCTCCGCCGACAGCTGACCGGTCCTTTCCGTGAGAAGGGCAATCTGCTCGCTCGCCCGGTAGTATCGATACCCGAGGATGCCCACAACTGCGCAGGCCACGAGGAGCATTACCCACATAACCGAATCTCGCATCACTGCCTCCCGGCGGCATCTTACGTAGTACGTCCTTCAAGGGCAAGTGCTTTCTCACCTCTCTGGCTTACGTCAAGAGCGCTTCCTCAGCTGGCAGCATGTCTCTGTCCCCTCAACCCGCTCGACGGGCCCTGGGCCTCGAGCGAGGCGAGGACCGACCATGATTGTCATGTTTCATGGAGAAAGCCTTCCGAAGATCGCGCCTCATCGCCCTTTCCGCGAGAGGAGACGGCGGGCGTCCCGGAATATCGCGTGAAACATAGGCTGGGTCAAGCGGCGGGTCAGAGTGTTCTGTTGACTGGGATGGTAGGACGCGACAAGAATGAGCCCGTTCGCGAGGTGAAAGCGGGCCCCGTGGGCAAATTTGGGCCGCGGGCGCGGGAGGGTTCCCCCTCTCTCCCGGTAGGCCTTCAGGAAGGTGTCAAAGGCGATCCGCCCGAGAGCGACCACCACCCGGATCATGGACAGGTGCGCAAGCTCCCGTAAGAGATACGGCCGGCACTTTTCGAGTTCTTGGCGCGTCGGGCGGTTTTGGGGAGGGGCGCAGCGAAGTGCCGCGGTCACATAACAGTCTTTGAGCTCCAGGCCGTCCCCCCGAGCGATGGAGGTCGACTGATTGGCGAAGCCGTGGATATAGAGGGCACGGGTGAGCCAGTCACCACTTCGATCACCCGTAAAGATCCGGCCTGTTCTATTTCCCCCATGGGCGGCCGGGGCCAGGCCAAGGATGAGCACTCTGGCCTCGGGATCCCCAAAACTCGGAATCGGTCGTCCCCAGTATTCCCAGTCCCGGTAGCGGTGGACCTTCACGGCTGCCACCTGCTGCCGGTACCGAGTCAACCGGGGGCACCGAGTACACTGGATCACCTCGGTCTGGACTTGTGCCAGGGCTTGCCGATTCCCGGACATCGCTCGCATCTTCGACCAGGAAGGTGCGCTCCAGGCGCCGCGGGGCTATGGACGGTTCTCCTTGACTTCGGCGTCCGCGTTTCCTGTCGACGGATCCTACTCCGTCCCAAATTCGACCACCAAGATAGTCAGGTTATCCGTTCCGCCCCTGCCGAGGACCTCATCCCGAAGGGATTCCCCTCCCTCCCGCGCCCCGGCGCTCTGCACGAGTG
>JAAXQN010000101.1 GCA_012974305.1 Candidatus Methylomirabilis sp.
GCTCCAGGGGCGAGGACCGGCCTGGGCCTTCTCGGTAATCTCTTCGGAAAAGGAGGAGGCCATCGGGAAACGAGCGCACCCAGAAATCCTGAAAAGGTTTGGTTATTACAAGGATGCGGCCATTCAAGCCTACGTCACTCAGGTGGGCCACCGCGTGTTGCGGGAGGCGGAATCCTCCCCCTTCAAATTTCAGTTTACCGTCGTCGACGATCCGATGGTCAACGCCTTTGCCGTCCCCGGGGGCTTCCTCTATGTCACCCGGGGGATCCTGGCCGAGCTCAATAGCGAGACAGAGCTGGCAACAATCTTGGGGCACGAGATCGCTCACGTCACTTCCCATCACTCTGCCGAGCAGATGACGCGTGCCCTCGGGGCCCAAATCTTGACATTGGGCCTTGCTGTGGTGAGTCCGGGAGGCCGGGAAAACACGGCTGGTTGGTTGGCACTGTCCAGTGAGATCTCTAACCAGATCTTGCTGGGGTACGGTCGAGAGGCCGAGCTGGAGTCGGACGAGAAGGGGATCCGCTGGGCCACGAGGGCGGGCTACGATCCTCGGGGGATGATAAGCTTCATGCGGACCCTCCAGATCAAGAACCGCCTCAGTGGCGTGGGGTATCACGGCTTCCAAGCCACCCACCCGGACACCTTAGAACGGGTCGACCGAGCTCGCGTCATGATCGAAATTCTGGACCCCCCAAAGGGGAAATTCCTTGACGCTCCACACGGAAGATCCCTCGTGGTGAAGTCGGATGAATACAAGGCCCGACTGGAGGGGCTGGTCTATGGCGCGCGCGGTGAACGAAAACGGGTAAGGATCGTTACCGCTCAAGGAGGCGAAAGCTTGAAAGAGATGGCCATGACCCTCTGGGGGAAGGAGAATCGGGCGTGGGACCTGGCCCTCCTCAATGGAATTCGGGATGAGGACCGCCCTCTGCGGGCGGGTGAGAAGCTTAAAGTGATCTACGACCCCTACGAGGAAACCCCGCTCAGGATCCCGAAAGATCTCTCCCGGACACTCCCTTAGCAAGACAGGATGGCAGGTGAAGGTCTGTTGCCATGGTTTCCCCATGGGACGCGTGGAGTATTGTCGATGCCCCATGACACGCTTCTTGCGACGTTGCCTTTGGGCGAGTATGGTAGGAGCAGTGGGGCGCAACCGGCGGAAGCGAGTTGGGATTGGAGGAAAGAGCTGTGAAGAGGGCAGCGATGGTGAAAGCGTATGTCTTGGTACGTCTGGTTCCCGGATTCGAGTCAAACGCGATTTCCCAGATGAGTGTGATTCCGGGAGTAAAGGATATCATCGTCGTCTTTGGACGCTGGGATGCGATCATCCAGGTCGAAGCCAAGACCCTGACCGAGCTCTCTCCCGGCTGATGATCGGCCAGATTCGCGGTGTCCAGGGCGTCCAGGCGACGGAGACATTGGTGGCTGCCGAGACGTCACTCTAAGGTCTTCAACGTCTCTTCGTATTCTTCGACCATACTTGGATGTTCAAATTTCTGCGCGGCCCGAATCCCCGCCGTATAGGCTTGGCGAGCCTCTGAGATCTTACCCAGTTTCGCCAGGGCCTGGGCCAGTGTCCGATAGGCTGCTCCCTCATCTTCCGTCAGGCTGAAATACCTCTCCATGGCCGTAACACACTCGCGATACTGTCCTGCGTTAAAGTATTCGTTGCCCAGCATGTAAAGGAGCAAGGCGTCGGTGGGATTTTTCTTAAGCATCGCTTGTAGGGCTTCCAATCTGCTCATACACGCTCCTTTCTCGGGCTCCCTTCCCAGTGCTTGAGGTGCTCCCCTCTGTTGCTCGGGACGTGTGACCACACCTCCCCTGCTATAGTAACTGAGATTGGTAGCAGTAGGAAATCCACGGCAACTGGAATTCGCGAAGGCTTTCCTCCTCGCTGGCCCCTCCAGCATGTTAATTTACTTGAATTTCGCGCACATTTCGGCGATGATGGATTAAATCAAGAGCAGTATTGCTATGCGGCTATGACGGAAAAGAAGGATATCCGGTTCTGTCCGTTTTGCTCTGTGATGGAATTCGACATAGCGACGGTGGGGGATACCGTCCACTGCGACCTGTGTGGCGTCGAAGTGCCGGTGGAAGATCTGGCAGAAACCGTCTAAAGAAGGGCGCGAGAGACTTTTGCCTCACCGTGAGGTGCCGTTTTACCGTCAAATTGTCTAGTTCCCCAAAGGGAAAGGCCCCGGCGGACCGGGGCCTTGTTCAGGGAAAGGGGCGAGACTACGCCTTCGTCACATTCGCAGCCTGCTTGCCCTTGGGGCCATCGACAATATCGAATTCCACCTCCTGGCCTTCCGTCAGTGACCGGAAGCCGGTCCCTTCGATGGCAGAATAGTGGACGAAAACGTCGTCCCCATCGGGTCGCTCAATAAAGCCGTAACCCTTGGAGTCATTAAACCACTTTACCTTGCCATTGACCCGCACTGCTTTCCCTCCTTTCCTGTCCTGCTCAAAGTTCCGGGGCTGGAAAACCTGGTGCAGTCCTTTCAGGCACAAAAAAACCGCGAAGGGCCTGGATCTCCCCCCGCGGTCGAGCAAACCAACGGGATCGAAACCACTCGGTGCGGTACGGATATCGAGTGCTGCTCCAGGTCCTTTTCCTGCAAAGAGCAGGCGTGAATCTAAGGAATTTCCCGGACGGTGTCAAGTCTTTTTTCGCTGTACACATATTGACTTTCGCAGAGGGGTTCTATAGTCTCTAAATTTGTAACGACGGACAGAATGGGCGAGACGAAGGGGTGATGGCGTGAAGGTCCGAAAGGCGGTCTTTCCGGTCGCCGGCTTAGGAACCCGATTTCTGCCGGCCACGAAGGTGCAGCCCAAAGAGATGCTCCCCATCGTGGACAAACCGGCGATCCAATACGCGGTGGAAGAGGCGCTCGCGGCCGGCATTGAAGACATCATCATGGTCACCGGTCGCGGAAAGAATGCCATTGAGGATCACTTTGACCGTTCAGTCGAGCTCGAACACGTCTTGGCCGCCCAGGGAAAGGAGGATCTCCTCAGTGATATGCGCAGAATCGCGGAGCTCGTCACCTTCTGTTACATCCGCCAGAAGGTGCCGCTCGGTCTCGGCCACGCCGTCTTGGTAGCAAAGGACGTGGTCGGCGAGGAGCCTTTTGCCGTGGTATTGCCGGACGACCTCATCGATGCCCCGGTCCCAGCCACTGCACAGCTCTTAGCGGTCTTCCACCGGTATCATGCTTCGGTGCTTGCGGTGTGTCCAGTCTCCCGAGAGAGCGTGAGCAGCTACGGGATCATTGCGGGGGAGCCGGTCGAAAACGGGGTGTACCGGGTGACCGGTCTTGTAGAGAAGCCCTCTCCTGAGGAGGCCCCCTCCAACCTGGGGATCGTGGGCCGATACATCCTCACCCCGCAGGTCTTTGAGGAACTCGAGCAGACGCCATCAGATGCCAAAGGAGAAATTCAGCTGACCAACGGCCTGAAGGGGCTCTTGGGACGCCAGGCAGTTTATGCCTATGAGCTCAATGGCCGGCGGCACGATACGGGGAACAAACTGGGATTTCTGAAAGCCACGGTGGACTTGGCCTTGAAGCATCCGGACGTAGGAAAGGCCTTTCGGGAATATCTCAGAGGGCTGGATCTCGATGAGGAGGGATCGAACACCGATGGCCCAGATGGGTAAGCGCAGTCCGGGCACGGCGGAGACCCAGCGACGGAGCATCGAGCGGGAGCGTGCCTTGCGGCGCGACCAGCGGAAAAAGTAGTCATTTCAAACTGGAGGTGTCATTGGTGAAGCGTGGAAAGAAGGAGTCGAAGACCGTAACAGAGGTGAAACCGGAAGGGCAAGGATTCCCGGGATCGGAGCGGAAAATGCCCGAGACGGTCCCTGTCCTGCCCGTGCGGGATGTTGTCGTCTACCCGTTTATGATTCTTCCCCTTTTTGTGGGGCGGGAGAAGTCCATTCGGGCGGTGGAGGGGGCACTCAGCCGGGATCGCCTTATTATCCTCGTGGCTCAGCGGAGTGCCGAGGTGGAGGACCCGAGTCCGGAGGAGATCCACGCCGTCGGCACGGTTGTCATGGTCATGCGGGTCCTGAAAATGCCCGATGGTCGCGTGAAGGTCCTGGTCCAAGGGCTTGCTCGGGCCCGGATCATGGAGTTCCTCCGGAAGGAACCGCACTTTGAGGCCCGGATCGTTGAGATCCTCGATGACGCAGTGCCGACGATGGGGGTGGAACTCGAAGCACTGATTCGCACGGTCAAGGAGCAGGTTTCAAAGAGCGCTTCGCTCGGAAAGCAGATATCACCCGATATCCTAGTTATTATCAATAACTTGGATCACCCCGGACGCCTGGCCGATCTCGTAGCCTCCAATCTCCACCTGGAGGTGGAACAAGGGGTGGAGATTCTCGAGATCACCAATCCAGTGGAACGGCTCCAGCGGATCAGCGATTTTCTCCTCAAGGAGCTGGAAGTCTTGGAGGTTCAGCAGCGCATCCAGGGCCAGGCCAAGGAGGAGATGGATAAGACGCAGCGGGAGTATTACCTTCGGGAACAACTCCGGGCCATCCAGAAAGAGCTGGGAGAGACTGACGAGCGGCAGCAAGAGATCGAGGAATTCTCGGAGAAGGTCGAGAAGGCCAAGATGCCTCCCCAGGTGGCCGCAGAGGCCAAGACTCAACTGAATCGCCTCGCTCGGATGCACCCGGATGCCGCTGAGGCTTCGGTGGTCCGGACATACCTCGAATGGCTCATCGAGCTGCCCTGGAGCAAGCACACCAGGGATAAGGTCAAAATCCAACGGGCTCAGAAAATTTTGGATGAGGACCACTACAATCTGGAAAAGGTCAAAGAGCGGATCGTGGAGTACTTGGCGGTCCGAAAGCTCAAGAAAAAAATGAAAAGTCCCATTCTCTGTTTCGTGGGGCCGCCAGGGGTGGGCAAGACCTCCTTGGGACGCTCCATCGCGCGGGCGCTGGGTCGGAAGTTCGTTCGCATCTCACTCGGCGGCGTACGGGACGAAGCGGAAATCCGGGGCCACCGGCGAACATACATCGGAGCCCTCCCTGGCAAGATCATCCAGGGGATCAAGACCGCCGGGACGAACAACCCCGTCTACATGATGGACGAGGTCGATAAGGTCGGGGCCGATTTCCGCGGTGATCCTTCCGCCGCCCTCTTGGAGGTCCTCGATCCGGAACAAAATGTCAGCTTTACCGATAATTACCTGGCGGTACCCTTCGATCTCTCGAATGTCATGTTTATCACAACGGCAAACATGGCTGACCCCATTCTTCCCGCACTCAAGGACCGGATGGAGATCATTAGCATTTCCGGTTATACCGAGGAGGAAAAGCTCCACATTGCCCGACGGTATCTGATCCAGCGACAACTCCAAGAGAACGGAATCTCTGAAAGGCGTTTACAGCTCACCGACGAAGCCGTGCTCAAGATCATCCGCGGGTACACCCGAGAGGCAGGACTCAGGAATCTAGAGCGGGAGATCGCCACCATCTGCCGGAAGGTCGCCAAAGAAGTGGCAGGAGGGCGGAAGGAGCTCACCAAAGTTACTCTGCAGAATCTCCACCGGTTTCTGGGGGCCCCCAGATATCTCCCCGAACCTGAGCAGGAACGGGACGAGGTTGGGGTGGCCCGAGGGCTGGCCTGGACCCAGGCAGGTGGGGATATCATGTACGTCGAGGCGACGGTGATGAAAGGAAAGGGGCAGCTGTCCCTCACGGGGCATCTGGGTGAGGTAATGAAGGAATCGGCCCAGGCAGCGCTGAGCTATGCCAGGGCGAGGGCGTCGGAGCTTCAAATCAAAGAGGATCTTTTCAGCAAGGTCGATATTCATATCCATGTGCCCGCGGGAGCCACCCCGAAGGACGGACCGTCGGCCGGGATCACTATGGCCACCGCCCTGATATCGGCCCTCACCAAAGTTCCCGTCAAGCGGAGCGTCTCCATGACGGGCGAGCTGACGTTACGGGGCAAAATCCTGCCCGTCGGCGGGATCAAGGAGAAGGTGTTGGCCGCGCGCCGGAGTGGGATCTCGACGGTACTCCTCCCGCGGAAGAACGATAAGGATGTACAAGAGCTGCCGAAGACGATCCGGCGCGGGATGCACTTTGTCTTTGTCGAACAGATGGACCAGGTGCTCACAGCGGCCCTCACCAAGCCGGTGAGGGAGAAAGGCCGTCTCGGGGTCACCACCGCGAAAAGCGCCAAGCCGGTGGTGACCGTTCACTGAGACTCAGCAGTCAGCGGCCCGCTGTCAGCTGCTTACCAGAATCGGAGGTGGTGCTCGTTGCCGGAAAATGAGTGGGTCCGGATCATCCCCCTCGGTGGTCTCGGCGAGATCGGGATGAACATGTTCGTCATCGAAACGGCGGACGACATGATCGTCATCGATGCGGGCTTGATGTTCCCCGAGGAAGAGATGTTGGGAATTGATCTGGTTATCCCCGACTTCAGCTACCTTCTACAACATCGCGATAAGGTCCGAGGGCTCATTCTCACTCACGGCCACGAGGATCACACCGGCTCACTCCCTTTCTTACTCAAGGAACTTCCAATCCCCGTCTACGGGACCCCCCTCTCCCTCGGCCTAGCAGCTGAGAAGATCCGAGAACAGGACGTCCGGGCTGACCTGCGGGCGATCGCGCCCCGGGAGCGCTTCAGCCTAGGAGGACTGCGGGTGGAGTGCATGCGGGTCTGCCATAGCATTCCGGATGGGGTCGGGGTCGCCCTGGAAACGCCTGCGGGGCTTGTCGTCCACGCAGGGGATTTCAAGTTCGACCCCACCCCGGTGGATGGGAAACTCACCGACTACCACAAGTTTGCCGAACTAGGAGACCGCGGGGTGTTGGTCCTCCTCTCCGACTCGACGAATGCCATGCGTCCAGGATTCACGCCATCCGAGCGGACCGTTGGTCAGGCTTTGGAGGAGGTCTTTCGCACGGTCAGACGGCGGATCATCGTCGCCTGCTTTGCCAGCCACATCCACCGCATCCAGCAGATACTGGAGGTTGCAGCCAGGATGGGGAGGAAGGTGGCCATCCACGGCAAAAGCATGATCGCCAACACGCGGATCGCGGCTGACCTCGGGCACCTCAGGATCCCGCCAGACGTCCTGGTTCGTTTGGACGACCTCAGGCACCTCTCCCCGGCCGAGACGGTGATCATCGCGACCGGCTCACAAGGCGAGCCCCTGTCCGCTATTGCTCGCATGTCAGCAGGCGAGCACAAGCAGATCGAGATCACGCCTGGAGACACGGTGATCTTTTCCGCGCGGGTGATCCCGGGAAACGAGCAGGCGATCGCGCGGACCATTAACCAGCTCTTCAGGCGGGGGGCGGAGGTCATTACTGAAGAGTTCGCCCCGGTTCATGTCTCGGGTCACCCGTGCCAAGAAGAACTCAAGCTGATGTTGAATCTAACTCGACCGAAGTTCTTTGTCCCGATTCACGGAGAGTACCGACACCGCCATCACCATGCGAGATTGGCGACGGCTGTCGGGATTGACCCGGCCCACATCTGCCTGGCGGAAAACGGGGATATCCTCGAGTTTACCCCCGAGAAGCGAGACATCGTTGGTAAGGTAACTGGGGGACGGGTCTTTGTGGACGGGAAGGGTGTGGGAGATGTCGGCGATGCTATCTTGCGAGAACGGCAGCACCTGGCAAGGGATGGGATGGTGATGGTTGTGGTGGGCCTTCATCATCAGACCAGAGCCATTGTGGTCGGCCCCGAAATTGTCTCTCGCGGGTTCGTCCATCTGCAGGATCAGGAAGCGTTCTTTAACGCGGCCAATCACTTGGTGAAGGAGCTCCTGGCCGGCTGTCCGGAAGAAGAGCGAGGGGATGCGAGCATCCTGAAAGAAAAGATAAAGGTTGCCCTGCGGAAATTCGTTCACAAGGCTTTTGATCGCCGTCCCATGATCCTGCCGATCGTCATCGACGTGTGGGGCGCGGAACCGTGAAGGAGGGACGATGAAGCTCTCCCCGGCCTTATCCTCTCTGTTTCGCCATCCCAAGACCAAGGAGGTCCTGGGTCTGCTCTTCATGGCCTTTGCCCTCCTTCTACTGGTGAGCCTCCTCTCCTTCAGTCCCAAGGATCCTTCCTTCTTTCACTATGTCTCCCGCGGAGGAGCGGTGCGGAACTTCGGTGGGTTGGTGGGGGCCCACCTGGCCGGAGATCTCTTCGGGATCTTGGGGGTTGCCGCATTCTTGCTCCCCCTGGCCCTCTTCTGGGTCGGGTTCTCCTTCGTGAGCCGGCGGAGAATACAAGCACAGACCTTTCGGGTCGTTGGGTTCTTGCTTCTCCTTGGCTCGACCTGTCTCCTCCTGAGTCTGCTCGAGCACGAAGGGTTCCTCCCTGCATTTCGGGGAGAGCACCCAGGGGGCTTTGTGGGGATACTGCTTCTCACCGCACTTCGCCCCACATTGGGTCCCTTCGGTTTATACCTGGCAACGCTGACCGGGATGCTCCTTTTTATGGTCCTGGTCTCCCAGGGATCGTTCATTGGGCTCATCCGCTCCCTCCGGGAGATCTTTGCATGGCTCGGTCGGCGTCTCGCCACGATGGTCTACTCTATCCGGACATGGTTCCGTGCAAGCCCTCCGGGAAAGGAGCCGGTCTCTCGGCAGGCCAGACCGCCCCGGGAGAAGCCCGTTCGGACGACACGTCGTGAAGGGGCTCAAGATCCTGCCCGAGAGGAATGGATGGCGGTCCAGGCGATCCCGAAGGACACAGAGGGACATGAGCTTCCCTCCCTGTCCCTGCTCGAAACCTCAGGCCTCGTGTCTACCCTCCCCTTAGATCAGGAGCGTGAGGCCAACAAAGAAACCCTGGAGAAGACCCTCCGAGATTTTGGTGTTGAAGGGCGTATCAGTGAGACCCAATCGGGGCCGGTGATTACCCGGTATGAGATTGAGCCTGCGCCGGGGATCAAAGTGAACCGGATCGTCGGTTTGGCGGATGACCTGGCACTGTCTCTCAAGGCCTTGAGCGTCCGAATCATCGCTCCCGTGCCTGGAAAAGCTGCTGTGGGGGTAGAGATTCCGAACAAGACGCGTGCCATCGTCAAGCTGAGGGATGTCCTGGATTCTGACACCTTTGACAAGTGTCGATCCTGTCTTCCGATTGCTCTCGGGAAAGACACCTCAGGCGATCCCTATGTTGCGGACCTCTTACACATGCCTCATCTCCTGATCGCTGGAGCCACCGGCAGCGGGAAGAGTGTTTTTCTTCACAACATCATTCTGAGTTTCCTCTTCCGTTCCACCCCTCAAGAGGTGAGATTGCTGTTGATCGATCCCAAGCGGGTTGAACTCGCTGCTTACAACGGGATTCCCCACCTCGTGGATAACCCACTTGTCTCCGAGATGAATGGAAAAGAGAAGGCGTGGCAGGTCGTGACGGACACCAAGCAAGCCGCAAAATGTTTGCAACTGGTGGTGAAGCACATGGAGGCCCGGTACAAGCTCTTGGCAGAGCTTGGTGTTCGGTCAATTGAGGCCTATAACAGAGGGAGACCTGAGGGAAGTCCCCGGCTCGCATATCTCGCGGTCATTATTGATGAACTCGCGGATTTGATGCTTTCGGAATCGTCCGGGGTGGAAAGTGCGGTCGCCCGCTTGGCGCAAATGGCGCGGGCGGTAGGGATTCATCTCGTATTGGCCACGCAACGGCCTTCGGTAGATGTGATCACGGGGGTGATCAAAGCCAATTTCCCCGCCAGAATTTCCTTTCAGGTCTCCTCGAAGGTCGATTCGCGGACGATTCTGGATATGAACGGAGCTGAACAGTTACTGGGGGGAGGCGACATGCTGTTTCTCCCTCCGGTGAGTTCGAAGCCCACCCGGATTCACGGGTGCTACGTGTCGGATCAGGAGATTTCACGTGTGGTAGACTTTTTGAAGGTGAGAGAGGCCCTAGAGCCTTTCCCGTGGTCACTCCAAGTCGGTGAAGACCACGTGAGCGAAGACGTCGACGTCGCCGATGATGAAGACGAAGTCCTGTATCGCGAGGCAGAAGGGATTGTACGCCGGACGGGACAACCTTCCATTTCTCTTTTGCAGAGACGCCTCAGGATCGGTTTTAACAGGGCGGGTCGGATGATTGACCGCATGGAACGCGAAGGCTTCGTGAGTCACCCCGATTCGAGGGGGCATCGGATGGTCCTGAGGCCCTAGCGCCGTTCCAACTTAATTTGAACGGCCTGCCATGTTGCAAGGGTCGTGAGCGAGTGCAGCGAGCAAGTTGGCGCAACTAGTTGGAACGGTACGAGTCTCAGGAGTGACCACGGGACCAGTCACCCGGGGGCTGACCGCCGAGGGGCGGGTGGC
>JAAXQN010000106.1 GCA_012974305.1 Candidatus Methylomirabilis sp.
AGTGAGAAGACTCGTTCATGGTCTTCTTGATCCCTTTCCCGAGGCTCTCGGCATCCTGTCCCATCCCCCGAAAGGTCGCACATCCAGCCAACGTGATCAACACCAGCGCGAGGAATAGGGAGATCATTTTCTTCATTGCGAACCTCCCAATAGCACCACCTTCTGCCCGGCCTTTCCCTCGGTGAGGGATGCCAGCCTGTTTTTCGCGGAAGACTGGATTTCAGAGCTTTCTTGCTTCTCTGGCTCCTCGCCCTTCCGGATCATGTAACCGCCTGCCCCCCCTGCGCCCAACAAAACGAGGGCACCGCAACCCGAGCAAAACAGAAGGGAGGCCACCAGGAACGGCATCAATGCGCCCCTCCATGGTTTCCTGGTCGTACCCATCACGAGCCTCCTTTTTCGGAAACTTAGCTCACACACGGTCTTCCCATTAATATCTGAGCAATAATCATGCCGCGCTCCCCCCCTCGCGTGACCGCCTTTGAATTCTCTTGCCCGACTCAGCCAGAGAGCCATGCGTGCAGGCAAAATCGTGTGTTGGAGAGCCGGGGAAAAGTCTGCCATGCTGGCAGGAGTTCAATTTAGGGGGACAATTTGTCGCAGCGGAGGTGGTGCGCTACCCTCTCAAATATCGAGATCATGGGGAAAGGACTTACCATCGTCATGTGGCATACAGATTGCCCTCAAGGTCTCTGTTCAGCAATACAGTGACGTCCAACAATTAGATGAGCGATGAAAGAAAGGAGCATACCACGCGTGAACACTCAGCGAGGCTTCGTCCTCATCGCGGCTCTTCTGGTCATGGTCGTCCTGTTTATCCTCGGGGTGGTCTTCATGACCCTCTCCAGTACCGAGAGCCAGATCGCGTTTAACGACAAGAACGCCACCCGCACCCTCTACGTCACCGAAATGGCCGTGGAACGGGCCCGCCGCGACCTCAAATACGACGCCGACTTCGACCTCGATGGGATTACCAACCAGTATTTCGCCTCCCCCACGCCCGTCGGCGGCGGCATGCCGATCGACTGCGCGGCCACGATTACCTGGCAGGGGGTTCCCCCGCAGCAGCGCTGTTACGACCTCGGCGGTCCCATCCCCGCCGAGCCCATGGTCGTCCCTCCCTACCCGGCCGACGACATCTACTTCCAGACGGTTTACACCAATGTCAATGTTGATGCCTACGGGGACGGCTCTACCTATACCCTCAAGCTCGGGTTGCTCAACAGTAATAAGCTGACCATCCGGGCCGCGGGGACCGGCCCTCTGCAGAGCCGGAAGACCGTGGATGTACGGGTGGAGGTGCGTGACCTGTCCGTCTGGAATAACGCCATCTTCGCCGGGGGCGGCGGGGCAGGGGCGCGGATCAACGGCAACGTAAAGATTGCCGGCTCGGTCCACATTCTGGGACAGGGCCTGGGCCCCACTGACACGGCCGCAGACTTCGGAGGAAGCGCCGGCATCTTCAACTGGTATAACGGCATCGACGCGGTCTTCACGGGGAAGCTCCCGAACATTAATCCGCTTACCCTGGATGCCGAGGTGAGGGTGAAGCAGGGGCAGATCTTAATGAACAGCGGCGCTTCCCGGGTGGGGAACGCTTCGGGCGACGCCGTCCCGGCGGGGATCAAACGCCGGCTCGACGGAGTCTACAACACTAACGGCTTTGCCGGGTCATTTGGCGACACATACGTCCACTCGGACAACGGGGTATTCGCCAAGTACGACCTCCCCGCCGACTACAACATCCCGTTCCCTTCCTTGACCGGCCCGCGCCCCGACGGGCTCCTCGGAACCTACGAGAACTACCTGGATGCCAATTCGTGGGATCCTGTTACGGCGGGGGTTCTTCCCGGCTCGGCGGTGAGTGGTGGCAGCAACCTAACAATTTACGGCAACACGGCCAGCTTTGACATCACCGACGGGACCGGCCGGCTTGCCTGGGACAGCATCTCCCAGACCTTGACTGTGCAGGGAATCATTCGAATCCCCGGTGCAATTACGCTGGGTGGCACCACCGGACCGACTAAGATCACCACGATCATGTACACCACCGGCGGTGTCGGAGGGACCCTCTACGCCAAGCAGGCGGGGGCCGATTGGAGTGAAAGTGGCACGAGCGGGGCCCACCAGGTCAGCATCACGGTCAATAGCGACTTGCTGCCGGTCGGAGTCTTCCCCACCGGCGACGCGCTAGGGCTACTTGCCAAGGACCGGCTGGTTATGGCGCGATCGCAAAACCAGATTGCCGCCGCGGTGTTTGCCGAAAATCAAGTCCAGGTCACGAAGCAATACCAGGTGGTCGGGGCGATCGTCAGCCGGTTTTTTGACATGGGAACCAATACTCCACGCGTGTATCAGATGCCCAACCTCGCGAGGTATCTCCCCCCCGGCATGCCGGGCGGGCAGATCCTCAACTTCGTTAAGATTCTCTCCTGGCGCGAAATCTAGCTCACCGTCTTCGCGTTCGGCCCCTTAGCTTTAAAAACACCACGAGCGTCAGGTGGCCCGACGCAAACCTGATCTGGGTATGGGGAGTATCACCGCTGCTGCTCAAAATCCACACCACTCTTTCCCCACCCCGAGTGAGTAGGATAGCAATTCCAACCGGTTAGCGGCGGCATATTCATTGGTCCGGAATATGCTGAGTGTTAGATCGACCACAACTGACCAGTCCATGAGGGAGACAGTTGTCATGGAAAGGAAGGCTGATTCAGCGCACGATCGCAAGGAACAGGCCGGGGCTAACAATCGCCGCCGCCACCTCCGCCTTCCTCTCCCAATCCCGGTGAGGTTCCATCTCGCGGATCATCAAGACCGTATTTTCGCGGGGAGGACGCAAAACCTTAGCGACTCGGGCCTCATGCTGGTGGCCGGAGATCCCCTTCCACCTGGCTCGACGGTCAGCCTAGAGCTTCTCTTTAGGGACACGGAAGTTTCACTAGAAGGAGAAGTGGTCTGGAGTCGGCGATTCGACCCCAGCGTGGCCCAGAGCGGCATTCAGTTCCGCTTCCCGCCCGATCAAGGATTTGCAACCCAGCTTTTTATGCGCCATTTCCTCGGACAACGTTAGGTCCCCAAAAACACCACGAGCGCCGAGTTGCCCCGACGCTCGTGGGATGAATTGTCCCGTTAACTACGGAGGTCCGGCACCCGGTGGAACGGACATACCTGGAGGGGGTCCCGCACCCGGAGGCGCGGGGACTCCGGTGGGTTAACTGATCGCTACTGGAAAAACTTCGACAGCATGACCAAGATGGGTCCAGGCAGGATCGCGACAGAGATTAGAAAGACGTACATAGGAAAAGAATAAAGCCGACTCATACCCGCCATCATCGCGATACCGCCTCCACCTCCAATCAAAGCGTTCCCGGGCAAGTTGAGCAATATCGCCAAGATTAGGTATCGCCGTTTCACCAGCGCCGGTATGGTTTGTGTAGGGGCCTTTTCAGCAAGAAATTCCAGACGTTTTTCTGGTGGTGTCGCATCGAAACTTTTCAGTAACGCCGCTGCACGAGTTAGATTTAACCATTGCAGAAGGGAAACCAGGAGGTGTGGTGGGAAAAGCCTACCAAGGCCAAAACTGATTGTCAGCGCAACTAGCGTACAAATATATGCCACTAAGACGCCCTTTGGACCCAGCATGATCATCAAGGCTAGTCCCATTTCTATGCCGGGCAGAAAAGGCGTTGCCATCAGGCCTATGTATAAGATCACGCTGATCAGTACGATCCGGTCTACGGTTTCCAAGTGCCGGGGCATAATTTGAATGTCAAGCTTGGCGATGAGCCATGAAACCCCAATATTCGCCAGGATAATAAGCAGAACAAGAGCCGAGAGCTTCGCCAGGGTAATGGCCCATGTGGCACCGCGTCGAACGGCTATGGCTTTACTTTCCGTTTCCGTGGGTGCAGATCGGTGCCGACACTTTAAACCTTTGCCGTGACAGGGTCTGTTATTGGCCTGTGTGCCGTGTTCCTTTGTACCAATACTGTCGGTCTATGTTCCAATACCAACGTTTTTTTAGCCAGCGAAAGGTGCCCTCTGCCGTGTCACCCGTGATGGTTCCCTTCCATTCAAGCTTCCCATGATCGGGACTCAGTAGGGTAGCACTGAAATGATATGACTCGCCTTCTTTCTTGACACTATACGGTGCCGGACCGAAGCCCCAATTCTCGCAGGAGAGGGATCGAAACTGCCCATCCTTGAAAGTTATCGTATCTTCGGTATTATTCCCTTTCCCTTGTTCGCCCGTTTGGCCTTTGAACTGCAAACCATTCAACGGATCGTTTTTCGATGTCGGGGCGTCGCCTGCAAAAGCAGCTATACTGGCGATTACCAAGAAAGTGCAGATGGAGATTGGACGAATTAATGGGAGCATTGGACCCTCCGCACGCATGGCCTGGCGATTTCAGTTTAGTGGATGAACAGCAGAGAGTAGCACAACTTTTGTATAGGACGCCAGTTTATTCCCGGTATTGCGGGTTTCAAGGAACAGGCTAATGAGACAAGCGCTTCGTGTCAAGGCAAAGGAGACCACAAGATACGGCGGTCACGGGAAAGATACCCAAAGACATGGAGGGTAAGTAGGGGGCGGGTGTTCGGAGGAGCCGATAGGAGGTGAACCATGGTGATCCCGAGGCCAGTAAACAGGATTTGTAACGAAATACTCAAGAGACGCCGAGGGTGGACTGGATGCAGTCGGCGGGGTAGCCGAGGGGGCTCAGTAGGGTCTCTGCCCCCCGGAGGAGCAACTCCACATGCCTCTGCTTATCATATTATCATAGCTCTCGTCCCCTGTAAGCAGTACTGCGGGCCGGGGGCAATGGGGTTAAGTCTGCTCTTGACTCATCACTTGAGGAGCTGTCATATCACTGCGAACGCCCGAGAAATCTCAACCCGCTTTTCCAGCTCGTCCGTGGTTCCCCTAATCACACTGCTGATCGATAAATAATTCCCATTATGATGTATCATGTCGAAAGCCGGCTCCGGCGGGCCAAGCACGATTTTTTGACGAGGGGCGGGGATGTGACGAAAGCGATGGAGACGGGGACGCTGCGGCTCACGGTGACCGGGTATCGCGGGCAGTCGGTGCCATACGAGGTGCCTTTCATGGCCTTCCCCACGACGTCCGGCAGGTTCATCATCCAGGCGCCCGGGACGGGAGAGGTGATGGAGGGCGCCGGGAATCGCTACGTGCGCCTCGCCGAATACCTGCAGAGCCAGTATATGGCCACGTTCGTGACCTTTACCCCGCCCATGCCGGATGGCCAGTTCGACCACCCGGACGAGCCGTACTCCTACCGAGGGGCAAGCTGGAACCGGATCTACGTCGAGGGCATGGCCCATCTGGTGGAGCACTGCCTCGAACGCTCGGAGGCGCTCTGCGGCGCGAAGGACCCCGAGGTGTACCTGGCCGGTTTCTCTTCCGGGGGATCGGTGGTTGTGACCGTGGCTCCCTTCTTTGCGGCGGTCAAGAAGATCCTGCTGGTCTCCACGTACGACAGCGTGGGTGTGGGGTCCATGGGATGGTACTTTCTGAACGGCCTCAGGCGGTACACCGGGGAGGTGTACGTGGCCTATGGAGAGGATGACGGCCCGGCCGCCATGCTCGCCATGACCCTGCCTGCCATGGCCCGGAGCGCCAGCGCGGTCCACGGGCGCGGTGTCCCCCACTGCGGGCACAGCTTTGCCGGAGAGGCGAACGGCAGGATCCTCAGCAAGGCCTACCTGTGGGCCTTCGCCGGGGACGACAGCTTTCCCTCGCCGGAGGGCGGCGTGCCCCTGTACGAGTGATCCGCCTGCCGCAAATAGTCAAGGTCTGACCCCCTATCGACGAATCCTGCGCATAGGCAAGCAGATCAAAACTTTCAAGGGCTTGGGTGTGCAGGACGCGGCAAAACGTGCCCTGTTGTGACCCAAAAACCCAACCTATCCACAACCGACCTGACCCGAACGGCCCCGCACATAGCTACCCCCCGGTTACCCGCCACAGGGGTCCCGTTCCACCTCCCTAGCTGACCTTTGGCGGGGTCTACCAGTGCCTCTCTACATCCCAGGATGCAGGTGTTTTCACTCTCCCACGCGGTAGTCTGGCCATTTATCGACCTTTGGCATAACCGTTGCAGAACCCTCTTCGTAGCCGCTAGGGCCCGGAAGGGCGCATTTAATTTTCACGAGGTTAAAGGGGCGGAGGAAAGGCTAAAAAGCGAGGAAAGAGCCTTTGTTTCTGCTATCTGCCTTACCCATAAATCCGACAAGATGACACGGAGTCACCAGATGCGACGTAAATATAACATTCAAGATGCTCGTCGGCAGATTAAGCGGGTATTTCAATACCTTAAAGAGCTTAATCATATTAAGACGCCGCCTGTGGTTAATTCCGAACGGTATGAGTGGCTGTTTTGGCTCGATACGCTCCCGCTTTACCCCAGCATCTTGCGGGGAAAGGATTTTACCAACCTGCAACTCCTTGGCGTTTCAAATGATCTCAACCAACAGGGTTTGAATGGTGATTTCATCATCAAAGTGAGCCGCCCAAATGAAAGCGAATGTCCTGAACCCGGTGTTATCTTAAAAAACTGGCTGAAACCTGGATACGCTCGTGTGGAAGCCGATCCTTCCACGTTTGCCCGAAACACGCTGGACGTCACAGGCGGCAAAAAGGAAAATTTTGAAGATGTTCCGGAACGCGTCAGTGCCTTTGAAGATTGGATCAATCTGAAACGTCAGTGGGAAACTGCTGAGAAAAAAGTTCTCGATGCTTTAGGTGCATTTGAAGACTTATTTGATCTGTACGGAAAAATTCAACGGGAGTCTGAAAGGTATCAAATTTATGCAGCGGACGGGATCCTTGTCACGCACAAAGACGGCCATGTTGTCAGGCATCCCATTTTTTTGCAAAGGATTGCACTCGATTTCAATGCGAGCGTTCCGGAATTTGTCTTGCGTGACTCCCAAGATCCGCCCGAACTTTATTCATCGCTCTTGCGGTTTCTGGGTGTAGATGGAGCCACACTCAAGCAAATCCGTGAGGCGCTCCAAGATGGGCATTACCATCCCCTTGGGGGTGAAGAAACCAGCGCCTTTCTGAAGGATATAGTTCAAAGGCTTTGGCGTGACGGGAAATTCTTTAACAATGAAATTGAGGCACGTGAAGCCTCGGGCTCTTATCTCTATCGCAGGCCCCATATTTTTCTCGGGCTTCGAACATTTGGATTTTCTGAATCCATCGAAAAATATACTGAGCTCATTCCTCAGATAGAGGATTTCCCCGAATCCCTGTTACGTGTGATTGGTATTGATACAGGAGCAGGGGCCGAGCGGGATGAGTCCGAGACCAAGAAAATCGATCTCCTGCTCACTAAATCCGCTAATGCTGAACAGGAACGCGTGATCCATCGGCTGGAGGAAACCGGTGCGGTCTTGGTTCAAGGGCCTCCTGGAACCGGTAAGAGTCATACAATTGCCAACCTCATCGGCCACCTGCTGGCCCAGGGGAAAAATATTTTGGTTACGAGTCAAACATCCAAGGCATTGCGGGTGGTCCGGGAACATGTCCCGAAATCGCTGCAGTCCCTTTGTGTGGCCGTTTTGCAAAGCGACGAGGATAACAGCAAACAATTGGAAGAATCCGTAACGGGCATTATCAACTATCTTTCATCTGCCGGGAGCAAGAAACTGGAAAAACAGATTGATACATTAAAGGAAAAACGGGACGTTTTGACAAAAGAATACGACGAAACGCGGGATCAGCTTCTCGAGGCCGCCGAAGAAGAATATCGTGCGCTTGAGCCAGGAGTTCCGAAAACGCTTCCTTCCGAGGCAGCGCGCTGGATTTTGGCAAACAGTGAGAAAAACGGATGGATTCCAGGCCCCATTTCCAACCGGCCCGAACCCCCTCTGAATCGGGAAGAACTGGAAACCCTTTATGCTGCTAACGCCCGGATTTCCAGCGATGACGAAACCCTGTTGGATTCAAGTTTACCCGAAGCGAACACACTTCCTGATCCTGAAACGTTTGCCAAACACTTTGATCGCGCCACGAAAAACAAAGACATCGACTTCAAAACCGGTGCTGAGTACTGGTCCAACGATGATCAGGATGAGGCCACCTTAAAAGAACTCATGCGAAAAGCTGGCAGTGCAGCGGAAGTCTTTGACGCTGACCAGGAATGGGTCAACCAGTTCCTGGAAATCGGTCGGCAACCCGACGAACAGCAAAAGCCATGGTATGAACTTCTCGATCTCATTGATAGCTGTTGTAAGGAGATTCCTGAGAAAGAGGCCCTGGTGCTCTCGCATGGACCCAAAATAGACTCAAACCGTACAGACGTGGAAAACATGAAGATCTGCCAGGCCATCATAGAGCATTTGGAAGCGGGGAAGAAGCTCAAAGGGATCCTGTCTTCTTTCATGCATCGGGACTGGACAGAGTTCGTCGAAAGCTCACAGGTGGATTCGGGAAAGCCATCAAAACTAGCGCATTTCAGGGCATTGGCACATTTCATGGAAATCCGTGCCTTGAGGGACGCACTTGTTCAGAGATGGAACCGCCAGGTCGAATATCTGGATCAGAATCCATTCGGGGAAGACGGTCTCGGCAAACATCCTGAAAAGAAACTGAAAACTGCGTCCAAGAAAATTCGTGATGCCATGGGATGGGACAAGCATCAATGGGGCCAATTCCAACAGGAGTTAATCGATTGCGGCTTTGAATGGGAGCGATTCATTAAAAAAACGCTGGCTCAGAAGCAGGAGAAGGGTGGTCTCCGGACGGCTATTGAAAATCTTCTCCTCCCGATTTTGGAAGCTCGCATTGAATTTGTCCAGTGGCAAAGTATGGAAAAGAAACAGGATGCGTGGGTGGAATATCTGGACACCTTTTCCCGCAAGGAGGCCTCGTATGCTCTCATCAAGCAGTTCCGCACTGGAATCCGCCGCTCGGATTTTGACGTCTATCGGCAAGCCTGGGAAAAGCTCCAGCAGCTTGATGATCTGAAAGACGATCATCGTCGGCGTAAGGAACTTCTGGAGAAGCTTCGTGGAGATGCGTCCGTATGGGTGGACATGTTAGCAGCAAGAAAGGAGCCCCATGATGCAGGACGCTTACCGGGAGATCCGAACGACGCCTGGAGACATCGTTATTGGGAACAGCTTTTGGAGGAAAGAGCAAAGATTGATCTGGATCAGTTGCAATCCCAACTCAACGATTTGAAAGAGGAGATTCAGGATATTACGGCCGAATATGTTGAGAAGCTATCGTGGTTGGCCCAGCTGAACCGGACAGGGCTGGAGCAGCAACAAGCGCTCAATGGGTGGCTTGGTCTGTATAAGAAAATCGGGAAAGGTACGGGAAAACATGTTCGTGAATATAAAGAAGAAGCGAAGAAGACACTTATAAAATGCCGTGAAGCCGTCCCTGTCTGGATCATGCCTCTTTCCCGTGTGGTGGAAAGCTTTGATATTTCTACGACACAATTTGATGTGGTCATCATTGATGAAGCCAGCCAGTGTGACGTCTTGGGCCTGGTCGCCTTTGCTCTGGGAAAGGAAGTGGTTGTCGTGGGTGACCATGAACAGGTCAGTCCGTACGCCGTCGGGTTTGGAACAGATCAGATCCATGAGCTGATCGATGAAATCCTGGTTGATATCCCAAATAAAAAACTCTATGATGCCAAGTCTTCGGTGTATGATCTAGCCCGCCAATCCTTTGGCGGAACCATCCGGCTGCTCGAGCATTTCCGCTGCGTTCCTGACATTATTCAGTTTAGTAATCAGCTGTGCTACAACCAGGAGATTCAATGCTTACGCGAAGCCTCCGCGAGCCCAGTTCGGCCGGCCCTGGTGGCTCGATATGTCGAAAATGGAGAAGATGAAGACAAGATAAACCAGGCAGAAGCTTTGGAGATTGTTTCCCTCGTTCTCGCGTTGACCCGGTTCAAGGAATACGAAAAGTCCACCATTGGGGTAATCTCCATGGTGGGAACCGATCAGGCTCTCTATATTGATTCCATGCTTCGACGGCGCATGACGGTTTCAGAATATCAGAAACGCCGTATCTTGTGTGGTAACGCAGCTCAATTCCAGGGAGATGAGCGAGACGTCATCTTTGTGTCCATGGTCAACAGTCCCTCGCATAATGGAAAACCCTTGCACCTGCGGGCGAGAGATGACGCACAAAAAGTTTTTAATGTCGCTGCCAGCCGGGCAAGAGATCAGTTGTGGGTCGTTCATTCGCTCGACCCGTCACGGGATCTGAAAACTAATGATTTACGCCTAAAGCTCATTGAACATGCCACCAATCCGGACGGGCTGCGTTCCAAAA
>JAAXQN010000226.1 GCA_012974305.1 Candidatus Methylomirabilis sp.
TTTTCCATCCGATGACTTTCGGAAGCGGGAGTGCTGACCCAGTACTTTGGTTACTCCACTCCTGAGCCATCTGTAAAGGTCCCTCGGTAACCTGGCCGGACCAGATAACTTGGGGAGTTTCCTAGAGCCCCAGCAGTACGGGCAAGGGGTCAGCGTATAGCCCGGGTCGCTCCCCCCTTGGCAGGTGGGGCATTCCATATAGTCCTGACTACTCATCAAGCTTTCCTTTCGCATCCGGTGGTCGATTTCCTAGCGTTGCAAGTTTCTACCAATGGGATGTCTATTCGCAAAGCGTGTGCCAGGGGCTGGATTCTGTTAATTCGCTGGAATTGAAGGGGGTTTCGGCGGGATACCCTCTATCTTGCGGTGACGGTTTTCGAGCGGCTGGCGGGAAACAGGCAGGTCCCCTCTAGGGAGGGTGTGGCTATCATATTTATTGGCCTGAACGATCGAAGATTGGCCTTGACAGGGGAGACACCTATTGGGTACTTACTGATGGAGATCAGAAAAATAGCTAATCTTCGTCACGTCAAGACTCCACTCATGGGAGGGAAGAAGAATGGCGCTAAACGAGGGACTCCTTCGCGAAGAAATTCAGAAAAAGTACAGCGAAGTCGCCCGCGATCCCAAAAAAGGCTACCACTTTAACACGGGTCCGGATTACGCCGCCGATCTCCTGGGATATGCGCGGGCGGACCTGGCCGAACTGCCTGATTCGGTGACGGCGCCCTTTGCCGGCGTGGGCAATCCCCTCTCTATGGGGCAGCCGAGTTTTGGGGAGACTGTGGTCGACATCGGGGCGGGCAGCGGCATGGACGCATTCTTGGCGGCAAGGGCCGTAGGCGAGTCAGGCCAAGTCATTGCGGTAGACATGACCGACGCGATGCTCGAGCACGGTCGCGGGAACGTGGCGCTGACCGGAATGACACAGGTAGAGTTTCGCAAGGGTCTCGCCGAGGCGCTGCCACTCGACGATGGCACGGTGGACCTCGTCATCTCGAATGGTGTGATCAATCTCTGTCCCGACAAGGCTTCAGTCTTTGCTGAGGCTTTCCGAGTCCTCAAACCTGGTGGCCGGCTCCAAATCGGGGACATCATCGTGAACAAGGACCTCTCGCCCGCGGCACGTGAGAACGTCGAACTCTGGACTGCTTGAATTGGTGGCGCTCTGCTGGAAGCAGAGTACCTTGCCTCCATCGAAAACGCCGGGTTCGTCAACGTGGACATCGCGTGGCGCGGCAAGCCCTTTGCGGGTGCGGCCGGTCAGGCCAGAGCCGACAAGTTCGAGGTGGATGGCCTGAACATTCGCGCACGAAAACCGTAGGGGGACGAGGCTCGCCAGACACACTTTGAGTTTGACAGATGGTGAGCCTCTTGGGGTACAAAGAGAGCACCTCATAGCGACCCTTCGAGTTGTCGCATGGGTGATCGATAGCGGGGAGCGAGACGCTTCCCGAGGTCATAGTAAGATGGAACCGGGGTAGGGGTAGTAGGTCCGAGCCCACCTGCGGCACATTCGTTGGCGCACCAAACAAAAAAAGCAAAAGGGTACCCGTGATGTCGGGGCCCTTTTGCTTTTATGTTCTGACCTGACAGGACTAGCCTTAATTATTCACCGTGGAGGATGGTCTCTTCGTACTGATCAAAGATCTACTCCAGGGAGGGAAGATGCACGCGCCCAGAAAAGGTTTCAACAATACGTAACTATTTGTAAATAGGGGAGATGCTTGACACCCCTGATCTGGTTGGGGATACTTACGCACCTAATAAAGGACGGTGAATGTGGGAGCAAATATATGGGGGTGTTGACCGACCTCTTCTTCTGGGGCGCCGCGGCGGTCATCTTTGTCGCCGCGATCAATAAGGGAACCTTTGGCATGGGCTTTCCGCTCATTGCCACTCCGCTCATGGCCCTTTTCATCGATGTCCCAACCGCCGTAGTCCTCACCCTCATCCCGAACGTCTGCATGGATATCTACCAGTCGTTCAGCCGGCCCTGGCAGCAGGAAGACGTCCGTCGACTCCTGCCACTGATCGTACCGGGCGTGGTGGGGGTCTTGGTGGGGACCAAGCTCCTGGCAACCTTACCCGAGGACACGCTCCGCCTCTGCCTTGGGCTGGTGATCCTGGCGTTCGCGGCGTCCCAGCTCATGCCGTGGAAAATTAGGCTCCCCCGATCGAACCTGACGCTGTGGGCAGCGGCAGCCGGGGTCGTAAGTGGGGTGATCGGCGGGGTAACCAACGTCTTCACGCCGGTGACGATGTTCTTCTATGCCGCGGAGCTGGAAAAGACAGCCTTTGTCCAGTCGATCGGCGCCGTCTTTCTTGCTTTCAAGCTGACGCAGGTCGCGGCCACCTACCACTTCGAGCTGTGGACGGCGACGCTCGCGATGCTGTCAGTGCCGCTGGCCGGGATTGCTCTGCTAGGGTACTGGTGTGGTCGCCGCATCCAGATGCGCCTACCCGAGACGACCTTCCGGTGGGGAGTGCTTGTGGTGCTGGCTATCGCGGGACTCAGCCTCGTGTTGCGGGGCCTGGGAGGCTAAGGAAAACAGCCTCGCCTAGGTCTCGATCTCGGCTGGCTTGAGCTAGACGTTCTGCATGGCGAGACCGCTGCGGATAGAATTCTTGCTGATCCCATTCGGGCCGTCGCCGTGAGATGTAGGAAGGAGATCGTTCCAGGAATGGGTTCTAGTGCGAGTAGTCTCGACGAACGGTTGATGCGGCGCTGCATAGAGCTTGCTCGTCAAGCCAGACGGGCCGGCAATACGGCTGTGGGATGTCTAGTAGCCATCGATGCGAGGATCGTCGCGGAGGCCGAGGAGGAGACCCCTGGCGGCCCCGACCGATTTGCGCATGCCGAGCTCATA
>JAAXQN010000250.1 GCA_012974305.1 Candidatus Methylomirabilis sp.
GATTATTACTATTCCGAGGGATGGTGGGAGGGACCGATTAAACTCAAGGCGGAGCGGCCTCCCACTGCAGAATACAAGTCTCTCTGGGACGCTGAAAATGGCCGTGCCCTTTTGGAGTTTCTCAAACGTCCTCCTGTACAGGGCCACATACACTTCCGGGAGGAAGGATCGGACGAGATGGTGACCCTCCCCATCCTGGTCCTTGAGCAGGGCGCCCGTTCTCGCGCCCTCCTGATTCTCAGCGAGGTTTCTCTTGCAAATGCGCAGCTGCTTGCCGAGAGGAGTCGCATCCTAGACGCCTACCCATCCCCGGAATCCGTAGGGGAACTGAACTCGGGAGACCTTGAGGACCTGGCCTTCAAGGCGGCAGAACCGGCGTGAGGCCTCGCCCCGACTCCATCCCTGCACGCGCGACCCCCGCATGGGGGAAACGAATCACGGACCCTCGGAATCACAGTAAATGCAGACCTGGTCCCCTTTCTTTACGCGGCGAAACATCTCTTTCGTCACCTCGATATAGGTGGGCCCGTCTTCGGTCTTCACCCAGAGGAAGTAGCGGGGTTTCGCCTTGGGGTTCCCTTTTGGGGCGAGCTCGTGTTTCCCAGTGACCACTCCTTGGGTGCGGACCGGACCCCTACTTACGGTACTGCCGGAACACCCTCCCGCGACGAGTGTCACCGCCAGCACCAGCACTGCTATAGTCCTACCTTTACTCCAACCGTCTTTATAGGGCCTTTTCATACTCTGTACCCTAGGCACGCACGGTAGTGAAGACTGCGGGAGGCGTCAATAACTTTCGGGCTCTATCCCCACTCGAGAAAGAGCGGATTCCTTCTGGAAAACGACCTTGAAAGAGATTATCATCCCGGTGGCGTTCGCTTTAATTATGAAGACGACGAGCGGCCATGAAAATGTTCTATTCCCCAAAGTACGAAGTAGAACTGGGAGAGCATATCCTTCCGACGGTCAAGTTCCGGTTAATTAAGGAGAAACTCATCGAGCTCGGCATTGCCAAACCTTGGGATATCGAGGAGCCCCCCCCAGCCGTAGATGAAGACATCTCGTTAGTTCACACACCGGCCTACATCGACAAGGTGCGGCGGGGAAGGCTCACCACGGATGAATTAGCAGTGTTGGATCTTCCGTACTCGAAGGAGCTCGTGGAGGCGGCGTGGATCGGAGTCGAGGGAACGATCCGGGCCGCCCGATACGCCCTGGAGACGAAGCTGGGCATCCACATCGGGGGGGGAGGTCACCATGCCTATCCGGATCACGGCGCGGGATACTGCCTCTTCAATGACTGTGCTATTGCCATCCGAAAGCTGAAGGAGGAAGGGCGGATTGTCAAGGCCATGGTGGTCGACTGCGACGTCCACCAGGGGGACGGGACGGCCTTCATCTTTCGAGAGGACCCCACGGTCTTCACCTGTTCCGTTCATCAGGAGGATCTCTATCCCGAAGTGAAGCAACAGAGTGACCTGGACATCGGGCTGGAGACGGGGGTGGGAGACGACCAATACCTTGAGGAGTTTTCTCGACACTTTCTCCCGGCCCTCGAGATCTTTCGGCCGCAGCTCTTGGTTTATGTGGCGGGGGCAGATCCGTATCATGATGATCAGGAGGGGGAACTGGCGCTCACGTTTGAAGGCCTCGAGCGACGGGACCAGATCGTCTTTCAGGAGGCAAAACGCCGGCGGGTCCCGGTGGCGGTGGTTTTGGCAGGGGGCTATGCGCGAAGGACTGCCGACACAGTCGCCATTCATGTGACGACTATCCGCACTGGCCGTCACATCGTCCGTCCAGGAATGGGCTGATCCCTTGACTTGAAGGAGGCCTCCCGGTATGAGAAGTGGGTTGGTGGAATTCTGGAGGCGATCGTGAAGAAGCGGCCAAAGCCTCTCCGGTCGGGTGATGTTGTCGCGGTGGTGGCCCCCTCCAGCCCGGTGGTTCGGGGCCGCCTCAGGCAAGGTCTCCGCTCGCTAGAACGGATGGGTTTACGGGTGCTCGAGGCCCCGCACCTATACGACCGATGGGGTTTCCTGGCCGGAGCCGATAAGGACCGGGCAGCGGCGCTGCAGGAGATGTTTCTCCGGAAGGAGGTGAAAGGAATCTTCTGCGCCCGGGGAGGGTACGGGGCAGGACGGCTCCTCCCCTACCTCGACCTGGATCTGATTCGCCAGTATCCCAAGGTCTTTCTCGGTTCCAGCGATGTGACCATTCTCCATCTGGCACTCACCCAACATGCAGGACTGATCACCTTTCATGGGCCGATGGTGGAACCGGGTTTCAGCCAACGGATGCGGCCCCTGACCCTGCGGAGCTTCCAGACATTGCTTTTGGATGGTGGGGGCTTTGGGGGGACGATCTCGGGCCGGTTTCTCTCCCGACGAACCATGATTGGTGGAGAGCTCACCGGCGGAAATCTCAGCCTGGTTACCTTCTCCCTCGGGACCCCGTTTGCCATCGAGACAAAGGGAAAGGTCCTTTTTCTGGAAGAAGTGAATGAAGAACCATACCGGATCGACCGGATGCTGACCCAGCTCAGGCTTGCCGGGAAAACGGAGGGCGTCAAGGGAATTGTCTTCGGACAGATGGTGGCCTGCGGGCCCCGCAAGAACCGGCCCAGTTTCTCGGTCACGGATGTCCTCTCTCGATTCGCCCAGGAGGTCGACGTCCCATGCTTTGCAACCTTCCCGAGCGGACACGGCGCCGAGAATGTGATTCTGCCAATGGGGGGGCGGATTTCCCTCCAGGCTCAAAGTAGGGGGAGGGCCAAATTTCGGTTGTGGTACTGAAGGGATGGAGTTCAAGGCTGGCGGGAATTTTGCATGGGGGGAGTGGAAGCATGCCCGAGCGATTGAGGGTTGGAGTCATCGGAACCGACCGCGCAGCCACCCGCCGGGCCGAGGCCCTCAGGCGAATGAACCGCTTCTGAGGAGAGGCTAGCTGTGGCTCGCGTCCTTCCGTTTCAAGGGTGTCGCTACAATGTGGAGAGGATTGGGGATCTGGCAGCGGTCGTGTCTCCTCCTTACGACGTGATCCCCGACGATTTGCGACGTGACCTTCACCAACGACATCCGCACAATGTCGTCCGTCTCATCCTCGGGGAGGACCGCGCGAGCGATGGCAAAGTGGAGAATCGGTATCTTCGAGCGCACCGCTACTTTCAGGAGTGGGAAAGGACCGGGGTGCTCCTACGGGAGTCGCGATCTGTCTTCTATGTCTACCAACAGGAGTATCCATGGAAGCGCGGGGAGCGGCGGGTCCGGACAGGCCTCATCGGAGCCGTGGGCTTGGAAGAGTACGGGGCAGGGATCGTCTTTCCCCACGAGCGGACGTTCCCCGGTCCGAAAGCGGACCGTCTGCGGCTTATGCAGGCGCTGCCGGTGAATCTGGAACAGATATTCTGCTTTTACCCGGGACCTTCCGAACCGATCCGCGGCCGGCTGCTCGAGGCTACCCGGACGCGTCCGTTGTGCGACTTTCGGGATGGGGCAAGTGTCCAACACCGTGTGTGGATCCTTCAGGACGCGCAGGCCATTGCCGAACTGGTCACGGCGTTCCGCGACCGACCCCTTTTTATTGCCGATGGTCACCACCGGTATGAGACTGCGCTGACCTTTCAAAAAGAGATGAGGCAGATTGACTCCCCAGAGGGTCTCGACAAGGCGTACAATTTTGTGATGATGACACTCGTGAGCATAGAGGACGAGGGGTTGACGATCCTTCCAACGCATCGGCTTGTCGAAGCCACCCGGCACCGTGAGTCAACGGAGATCCTCGCAAATCTGAAGCCGCATTTCCACTGCGAGGAGAGGGTCATTCGAGGAGGGGAGGGTACTGAGAAGTTCCTTGAGGAGATGCGTGATCGGGGACGACAAGCGCATGTCCTCGGCTTGTTCACCGGGGGGGACACCTTTCACCTACTCACCTTGAAGGATCCTGGAGTTCTTGGAGAATTGGGCGAGCCACCGCTCGATGTCGTGGTTCTGGAACACCTGGTTTTTCACAAGCTTCTCAAACTTGAAGATGCGGCGATGATCAGGTATACGCCCGATGAGCAGGTGGCCGTTGGAGAGGTCCGGCATGGCCGTGCGGCCGCGGCCTTCTTTCTCAACCCCACCCCCGTGGATCGGATCACAGAGATCGTGAGCGCCGGGGACCGACTCCCGCCCAAATCTACGTACTTCTATCCCAAGCTTGTCTCCGGGTTGGTGTTTTTGAAGGTAGATCCTAGCGAGATTCTCAATGTACCGAAGGAGGTTTCATAGGGGACCGTGAAGAGGAATCACTGTCCAAGCCATCCTGGTCGATGGACACGCCGCCGGTGCTTCCGCTGTGGGAGCCGAATTTGCCCCGCGTGTGCCATTCGCGTCGGGCTTCGTCATTACTGCGACACGGGGTGTAGTGTTATCCACCTGATGCAAGGGGCGGTCGAGTCGGAGTGGTGGGTCCAGAGGTGCATCATACGGGGTGAGCCTGTCCCGGGTCACTTGACCCGACTTGTGAAGCGGCGCCAGGGCGAGCTACAAGCCCAACGAACGGTCCTCCGGGCCCGAGATTCAACCGTGTCGGGTTCCCTCTTTCGACCGGCGCTTGTGATCCGATGGGGCCTGCTGTTTGTGGCACCTCTGGTCTTCTTCCTATTTTGGTACAGTCGTCTCAGCATGTTGCCGTATTCGCCACCTCTGCCGGTTGAAAAGCCGGTGATCTCGATGCCTGAAATTAGGCCCGGCGTCATTCCTCTGCCGCAGTTGCCCGAAAAACCGTCTGAGATGATCCTCCCTGAAATCGCGAAGCTGCCTCCTTTTCCTCCCGGAGCGGACCTTTCCCGAGGCCCGACGTGGGAGCAAAGAATTTCCCTTACCTTCGACGGAGGGGCCGAAGCCAATGCTACCGAAGAGATCCTGGATACCCTCAAGTCCAACGGGGTCCTGGCGACGATGTTTCTTGCGGGGCAATATGTCCGCCGCTATCCGGATCTGGTTCGCCGCATGATCCAGGATGGGCACGAGATTGGTAACCATACCTTCAGCCATCCTCGCCTGACGAGCTTTGCCACCAACCGCCGGCATGACACGCTTCCGGGGGTCACGAAGGCGTTCGTCCAGCACGAGCTCCGCGAGGCGGCCCGTGCGTTCGAGCAGGTCACCGGGAGGCCGATGAGCCCTTACTGGCGGGCTCCATACGGAGAGCACAATCGGGAGATTCGGCAGTGGGCCGCGGAGATCGGCTATCTTCATGTCGGGTGGACCCGGGACCCCGCAGTTGGCGAGGATCTCGATACCCGCGACTGGGTGGAGGATCCTGATTCACCGATCTACTATCGGGCGGAGCAGGTCCGGGAACGCATCCTCACTTTCGGCGATGGAAGCGCGGCTCAGGCGAACGGGGGAATCATCCTCCTCCATCTGGGGACGCAGCGGACACACGATCGCGTTCATCGAGAGCTGCCAGTAATCATCGATGGTCTCCGGAGGAAGGGATACGCCCTTGTCCCCGTTTCAGAACTACACCGTGCCTTGGCATTGGGTGAGGATGGGAAAGGGTCAGCCTTCGCGGCGGAACGATGAGGGAAGATCAGCCGGGGAATTCTGCGGCACGTGGCCTTTCAGCTCCTCGAGTTCCTTCTCGAGCTCTTGCATCCGATTGAGCAGGCACTGCATCGCTTGCGCCACCGGATCGGGGAGGTCGGTCCAGTCAAAGTCCATCTGGCTCACCTTCTTTCCGTCCCGATAGATCACCCGTCCCGGGACCCCGACGACCACCGAGTTGGGTGGAACCTCGTTGACGACCACGGAGGAGGAACCGATCTTGCTGTTATCCCCCACCATGAAAGGCCCTAGGATCTTGGCCCCAGCACCGATCACCACGTTGTCGCCGATAGTGGGATGTCTCTTCTTGCGTTCCAGGCTGGTGCCTCCCAGCGTTACCCCCTGATAGATGGTCACATTTTCGCCAACTTCAGTCGTCTCGCCGATTACGACCCCCATTCCGTGGTCAATAAAGAGGCCCGGACCGAGGCGGGCAGCCGGGTGAATCTCGATACCCGTCAGGAAACGGTTGACATGGGAGATAAACCGACCGACGAACAGAAACCTTCGCATCCAGAACCAGTGGGCGAGTCGCTGAAGCCATAGGGCGTGAACCCCGGGATAGCAAAAGAGGATTTCTAGAGTGCTTCGAACTGCAGGATCGCGATCCCGGGCAGCCTGGATATCCCTTCGAAGTGTCTCGAACATTGCAATTCCTCTCTCAGAGGGGAAACGAGTCCGCTCGGTCCCAGACGGAAGCCGAGATGGACGTCAGATCGATTCAGTTTCTTGATGTGATGGTGGCGTTCAGGTCAGCCAGGAGCTGGTCGACATCGATGCCGTGGATTTTTGCGCCGACCTCGATATTGTCGAAGCTAGCCCCCGAGCAGCCTACGCAGGCTACCCCGTACCGGGTGAAGACCTGAATCGTCTCCGGGAAGGCCTGAACGACGTCTTCGATCTTCATCTTCTTATCGACCCACACCTCGCCTGTCCTCCTTTTTCCCACAGCTTCAGATGCTCTAAGCATAAATCTGGGACACGTGTGCCGTCAAGAAGTTTTCTCGCCGGGAGGACATCTCGTTGACATTCCCACCCCCCTCTTTTAGGGTGAAAGGGTGAATGAGCGCGTCTCAGCCGTCCTTGTAGCCCTTCAGCATCATTCCCTGCTCCGGCAGATATCTCGGGTGGCAAACGAGCGGGGCCATCTGCCTGTCTTTCTCGTGGGCGGATTCCTCCGAGATGCCCTTCTGGAGCGTTCGGGGGCTCTCGACATCGACCTCGTCTCCGCCGATCCCTCTGCGCTGGGTGCGGTCCTCCAGGAGAGGTTTACCGGCACAGGAATCTGCTTTGGCAAAGGGGTCCGCCGTGTTGTCTTTCCATGGAGAGGGGAGCGGGTACAGGTGGATCTCTCTTCCTTGGAAGGAAGGAGTATCGTTCACGACCTCGAGCGCCGAGACTTCACGATCAATGCTATCGCCTTCTCCTTGGGAGAAGAGCCGCCTCGCCTCATCGATCCGCTGGACGGCCTGCGAGACCTGGCAGCGCGGCGGATCCGGGTGAGTGATCCGGCGCTGTTGAGCGAAGACCCCCTGCGGCTCCTGCGGGCTATCCGGCTGGCTGCTCAGCTGAACTTTGCTGTGGATGAGTCCACGGTCAAGGCAATCCGACACCGGGCTTCTCTCTTGTCCCGCGTAGCAGCCGAGCGGCTGCGCGAGGAATTTTTTGAGATCTTGGACTGTTCGGAGGCCGGCCAGTGGCTCGGTATCATGGATAAACTTGCTCTGATCGAGGCCCTTTTCCCCGAGACCAGGGCGATGCGGGGTTGTCTCCAAGGCCCGCCGCATCGTTTTGATGTCTTCGCCCATTCGCTGGAGACGGTTCGCTCGCTCGACCGGATTCTCCTCGCGCTCCCGAAATACCTACCCCACGAGGCTCCCTTCGTGATCGGGCCCTTGCAGGCGGAGGTGGAAGGAGGGATCAGCAGGCGAGCCCTTCTCCGCTTCACGGCCCTCCTGCATGATGTGGGGAAACCCGATTGCCGTTCAACGGAGGACGGGCAGATCCGTTTCTTGGGCCACGCCGAGAGAGGGGCGGGCATGGTCGAAGAAGTTGGTCGCCGTCTGCGCCTCGGTTCCCGGGCCTCCACGATTACGGTGGCCCTGGTCAGAAAGCACCTTCGCCCTCTTTCCCTTCGACAGAGCGAGCCCATCACACCGCGGGCCCGCTACCGCTTCTGGCGGGGCCTCGGTGACTTGACTACGGATCTCCTCCTCCTCTCTCTGGCGGATATCCGGGCAACCTGGGGCGAGGAGGGAAGGCCCTTTCGAGCGCACCTCCGTTTCGTCCAGGACATGTTCGCCTTCCACCGGGAGCAGATAACCCCGGCTGGCCCCCCGCGGCTCTTGGACGGTGACGAACTCATGGCTCAGTTCGATCTTACCCCCGGACCGTTTCTCGGGTTTGTGTTAGAGCGGATTCGGGAAGAGGCGAGCGTCGGCTCCCTGAAGACCAAGGAAGAGGCCCTGGACTATTTGAAGTGCCATTTATACGAGCTCCGCGAGGAGTTTACCCGGACTCAATCTGCTTGATCTAGAAGGGAAAGGATGGTATGGGTGGCTCTGCATGGTGCGGGTAAGCAAGGACAGGGAGGAGCAGGAGGAGAGGTTGGGCGAGGAGGCCCGAAAGGTGGGAACCCGGCACATGTTCCTCGGGTTCCTGCTTCTCATTTTTCTCCTCTTCGTGATCGCGTGGTGTTCCTTGCCGGGACGGTGATCGCGTTCACCGATGGGTTTATTCGATCCTCCTCCTGTTAGGCCTTGCATTCCTCTGGAGTTGCCTCACCGTCCGTTGCCTTCCAGGCCATGAGGCAAACGACATGCGCAGGATACTGAGCCTCTCCCTAACCATATTTTTTGCCGTGGTCGCTTGTTCTCCTGCCGAGGGCCCTGAGTCGATTGCCCAAAGCTTTGTAGAACAGTATTACGTCCATCCGGATCTTCCCAAGGCCAAGGCCATGACGTACGGGCTTGCCCGGAACAAAATCGAGGAAGAAGAAAGGCTCGTTCGTTCGGTGGAAGGCGGGGGCGAAAGAGCAGACCGGGACGTTACCTATAACCTACACCAGACCCAGAAAATGGGGAAGGACAAGATTTTTTTTGTCTACGATATCACTATCTCGGTGGATCGTTTGGTGATGAAAAAGCGGGCGACCGTCGCCACCGGCCGGGTAAAGGAGGGGTGGCGAGTCACCAACTTCGAGGAATCCGATATCTGACGGCTCCACTGCGCCGTTGACCGATTGCATACTCTTTGCTATGCTCAACCTCCCGGGCGGGAGTAATTCAGAGGCAGAATGCCAGCTTCCCAAGCTGGACGTCGCGGGTTCGATTCCCGTCTCCCGCTCCATCACCTCCGTTCAGCCGCAGCTTTTGCCGTCCTCCGTCACCCTTCCTTTGCCTGTCCCGGTCCTGCTGAGAAATCCGGATATCTTTTTTCTCATCATCCTCCTCACCTTTCGCCGTGCAGCCGCCTTCGGGTGTTGACATGGTACGTGTTCTAGGACACAATAACGCCTGATGGTTCCCGGTCAAATTCGGCAGAGGAGAAGTCCGGGTGAGCAGCAGCTCCCCCTTTTCTTTTTGACCGCTTGGGCGGAGACGCTTGCACTGCTGGAGCCGAAAGGGATCGGGGGAGGCAGGAGGGATCGCATTTATGCAGAACCTCATTCGGGATCTATTGAAGGAGCTGGGAGAGGACCCACATCGGGAGGGGCTTCGGCAGACCCCGGAGCGCATGGCGAAAGCCCTCAGATATCTCACCAGTGGATACCGGAAGGATCTGTCAGAAATCCTGAACGGGGCCATCTTCACCGAAAAGTACGATGAGATGGTCCTGGTGAAGGATATTGATATCTTCAGCTTGTGCGAGCACCATCTTCTTCCATTTTTTGGAAAGTGTCACGTCGCGTACGTCCCGAGAACGAAGATCCTGGGCCTCAGCAAGATCGTCCGACTCGTCGAGATGTATAGCAGGCGCCTTCAGGTTCAGGAGCGGTTGACACAGCAGATTGCCCAGACCCTCAGGCGGGCTGTGCAGCCACGGGGAGTCGGAGTGGTCATAGAAGCGTATCATTTTTGCATGATGATGCGAGGGGTGGAGAAGCAGAACTCCAAGGCGGTCACGAGCGCCATGCTGGGAGTTTTCCAGAAAAAACCGGAGATGCGGAACGAATTCGTTCAGCTCATCAACGTCAAGGTGTGATGTATGCAGCAGATGTCGCGCTGACAGGGGGTACAATTCCCTTGACATGCGGCACAAAGCTTGTAGGGTTGAAACAAAAAGTCGTGCAATGACAAAAGCTTCTCGAAATCAGCGCGTGATGGTATGGGAGTTGCAGTTAGTGTTTTTGGGCGGTGTGTTTCGGCGGGTTGCTGACCAATGAACAGCGGAGAGGGTTCTCCTTAGCTTTGGAGTGGTGAGAACATAATGCCGGTGGGTTTGGAACGGCGAAGGGTCGAGCCGGACCGTGGCAGCTGAGGAAGGACTGGACATGCGTGAGCGGGAAAAACACCACGCTGAGACCGAGGCACTCCAGGGGCAGGTGAAGGGGCTGGAGGAAGAGGTGTACCAGCTGCGCCGCCGGCTGGAGCAGGTACCGCGGGAGTTCGAGTTACTGCGGGC
>JAAXQN010000274.1 GCA_012974305.1 Candidatus Methylomirabilis sp.
CAACTATTTCTCACTAGTATTCCGCGCTGGTGCGGCACTTCCGCTAGGGGGGCAGGCCCCCCTTCGGCGCTCGGCGTTCGCCTCGCTGAGCACCCCCCAAGCGTAGGGGAGCGTCTCCCCTACAACCCCTCAGTGCCCCCGACGGAACCCTGCGGTGCTTAGGAGGAGTTATTTGGAGGGGCACTAGCACCTGTTTCCCGCCCTCTTAGCCCCCAATTCTTTGGAAGCCCAGGCCGGGGTCCGGCACTGGGAACTGCTCAAGATTCGGCCCCCTCACCATCTGTCCCAAAGAAAAGCAAGCCAGTTCAAAAAAGAAAGACCGGCTGATTGGCTGGGTATCGTAACAGGCCGTCACTATTGGCATGAGTCGTGCAATTATACCCAGTCTGGCCATCAGGAGGGCCTCTCATGCATGCGGCTGTCAGTCCTCCCTTTGAATTCGTCGGATGCACAGAACTCCGAGAGATCCTGGGGGTGAAGGCAGAGGACGAGGTCCAACTTCTAGATCTCTTGGAGGAAGTTCCTATCGAGTCAATCTACTACCACACGCACGAATACTTCCTCAGACACCAGTTCCTGTTGGGGCCCTATCCCAACGATTTTGCCACCTGGGTGGCCACCCAGGTCCGAGATCGAGTGCTGGGGGAGCGGCTGGGGGTTATCGATCCATATGAGTTCGAGACCCTCGAAGATCTTCGTGAGGCCCTCATTAGCGTCATGGAAGATCACCTCTCGAAAATGCTTGCTGTCCCCCGGGTCGATGATGGAGAGCCCTTTTACTTTATGCTGTCCCGCATGGTCGAGGTCCCCACGGAGACGGTCGCGCGGACTCTGCAAGAGTTGAGGGATGGGATCGCCAGGTTGGATACCAGTGCCATCTACTTCCACTTCTACGCGGCTCGGATCCGACGGAACCGCCGGGATAGCGATTTTACTATCTGGGCCGAAGAGGGATTGCATATGCCAGAGCTGGCCCAACACCTCCGAGCCATTAACCCGTACATCTTCAGTCTGGAGCAACTTCGGAAACGTCTCGTGGAGATCTGCGACACTTTCTTGAACGGGGGGAGCAGAGAACGGTGACAAATAGCCTTGAGGATTATCGGAAAGTGACTCCTCCGGGGTCGGTGGATCTTCTCTATCACATGAGTGAGAAGGTAAAGGGAAAGAGTCTCCTCAACATTAACTCGACCCGGTCCGGGGGTGGCGTGGCGGAGATATTGAACCGGCTCGTCCCCATGCTCAACGAACTCGAAATAAAGGTCGGATGGGAGATCATACAAGGAAGTGAGGGATTCTTTAAAGTGACCAAGGCTTTTCACAACGCGCTGCAGGGTCGGGACCCTGGAATCAGCGACCGCATGTATCAGCTCTATATCGAGGAAAACCGTGAAAACGCCAAGCGTCTCACTTTTGACGCTGATATGATATTGGTCCACGATCCCCAGCCCGCTGCCCTTATTGATTACGGCGACCGGGCGGGCAAATGGGTCTGGCGGTGTCATATCGATATCTCGCAGCCCGCGCGCCGGGTGTGGCGGTTCCTCAAAAACTATGTGCTGAAATACGATGCCGCCATTTTCTCGCTGCCTGCCTTCGCTCAGAAGCTCCCGATCCCGAAGTTCCTCATCTATCCTTCAATCGACCCGTTGAGCGACAAAAATCGCGAGCTGAGCCGAAGAGAGGTGAACAAGATTCTAGATAGATTGGGCATTCCACGTGACAAGCCGATCTTGTTACAGGTCTCTCGCTTTGACCGGTTCAAGGACCCCGTGGGGGTGATTCAGGCCTACCGGATCGTGAAGAAGCACAATGATTGTCGTCTCATATTGGTGGGGGGCGGCGCAGCTGATGATCCTGAGGGGGACGTGGTCCTCCAAGAGGTCAGGGAGGCTGCCGGCAAAGATCCGGACATTCACGTCCTGTTACTTCCGCCGGACTCAAACATCGAGGTCAATGCCCTGCAGCGGGCCGCGACCATTGTGCTTCAAAAATCACTCAGGGAGGGCTTTGGACTGACCGTCGCCGAGGCTATGTGGAAAGGAAAACCGGTCGTCGGCGGTTTCGCCGGCGGGATCACGGTGCAGATCATGTACTACCACACGGGCTACACGGTGAGTTCCGTCGAGGGTGCGGCGTTCCGGGTCCGACATCTGCTCAACAACCCGGAGATTGGTCGGAAGATGGGGAGCGATGCCAAGGAATATATCCGACGCAATTTTCTCATCACACGCCAACTGGCAGACTACCTGACACTGATGGCCGCTCTGACCAACGGGCGGTAGTGGCAGGGAAGACCTTCCCCTAAGTTGACTTCCCTCATTAACTCAGTTATACAATAAGCTTTGTGCTCGTCTCAGGGGGCCGTGGTGTAGCCTGGTTAACACGTCCCGACTGGGAATCGGGAAAATCGCGGGTTTGCCGATGGAGGTTTATTACCTCTATGTCCTCCAGAATCAATCCTCCGGCCGGTACTACGTGGGTCATACGAAGGACTTAGAAGAGCGTCTACAGCGGCATCATGAGGGACGAAGCCAATTTACCAGGTCACGGGGCCCTTTCAAGATTGTTTATGTCGAAGAATATAGATCGCGCTCAGAAGCTGCTAGACGTGAATCGGAGATTAAGGGGAAGAAAAGCCGGCCCTACATCCAGCAATTGATCTCTAAGGGTTCAACGGATTTATCCACATAGTTTGCGGGGCCGTGGTGTAGCCTGGTTAACACGTCCCGATTGGAAATCGGGAAGATCGCGGGTTCGGAATTATCCATATAAGCTAATAAGCTGCGGGGCCGTGGTGTAGCCTGGTTAACACGCCGGCCTGTCAAGCCGGAGATCGCGGGTTCAAGTCCCGTCGGCCCCGCCACCTTTTCAACCTGCCACTCCTTCCTCTGCGAATCATTGTCCGGGGGGAATCGGGAGCAACTGAGGGAACACGTCCCGATCAAACGGGAAGATCGCGGGTTCAAGTCCCGTCGGCCCCGCCACCTTACCAGCCTTCCGCTCTCAGCTGTTTCGAAGCTTTCGAAGCTTTCAGCCGATCAGCTGTCAGCTTAAGGACCTTTGTGCTGACAGGCGATTGCCGACTGCTGTTTTGCCGTATTAGTACGATAGGGCAATACCGAATGTGCCGATGGCCTCAAAGGCGTCGCCGTCGTTGACCGCTTCGAGGTTATCCCCGAGGAACAAGAAGTCCCCCCTGGCGAAGACCTCCCACGAGCCGTAGTCGGCGGGTATGAAGCTTAACGGTACGCTCACGTTGACGCCCAGGTCAAAGTACCCAAAGGTGTCATCGTCGCCCGTACTGTTCTGATAGTAATCGCTGATGCTCAAGCCAAGCGTGAGCGGGAAGGAGAGACTTACCGGGTAATTCTCGCTCTCGATGAGGGTCAGCCCCGGCTCGACGCCCAGCTGCAGGTACACGCCTTTGTTGCTGCCACCATCTGCCTGGCCTTTGACCTCCGCTGCGATTAGGAGGCTAGGCGACAAAGCAAAGTCGCCCAGCAGTTCGCTGTCGTCAAAGCTGAAGCTAAACGAGATCTCTTGGACAGTGCTGAACGCATCATTCGGGCTTATGTAGGCGGTGTAGGTAACCCCTGTTTCAAGGCTGTCGAACAGCCCGAACGTAAATCCCCCGTACAGGTCGACCTCGTACCATGCCGACGGATCTTCCACGTCTCCGAGGTTTCGCGATTGAAAGCTGTTCCAGAAACCTAGCGTCGCACCGACACTGTTAAGCCCGTTTTCTCCTTCGTAGAGGTTGAAAGTGACGTCACCATAAGGTTGGGCAACGAAGGATTTGTTCGTTTGAAGGATTCCACGGAAATAGTAGGCGTGAGAGAAGTCCACTCCCGCGTTGAGCGAAATTCTGCCCTTGTTTTCCCCGGCTCGAACCACCGACGTGCTGAGTAATAGCCCCGCCATCACCAGCGCACTGGCCAGGATAGTTATGCGTTGCCGCCTGTTGTGTGACATGTCACTATCTCCTTCTTCTTGCGATGTGTGCTGGAGTGCGACGTTGCCCCTCGTCTCAACTCCTGAGGTAAAGAGAAAAGGGCGCCTCTTTTGTGAGGCGCCCCTACCTCATCCCACGATCTTAATCCCCTGGCCCCTTCGCTGGCGCTGGGGTGGGGCGGTGGGGAGCGGCTGCCGGTGCCGGCTCTGGAGCCGGTGCTGCTGAAACAGGCGCAGGGGTACCCATAAGTGCATAAGCCGCGGTGGCCACCTGGAAGTCCGGATAAGCCCGCAGTCCGTGTTCGCCGATGTCCAAGCCCTCCATCTCCTCCTCCGGAGAGACCCGAAGCCCCGTCAGCCCTTTGAGGATCGACCAGCCGACCATCGAAGCCGGGAAGATGAACGCGCCCACAGCAAGTACCCCGATGAGCTGCGCCACGAAGAGCTCTGAGCCGCCCCCGAAGAAAAGCCCGTCACCGGTGGTCCCTGGACTGAATATATCCTGGGCAAACAAACCCACGGCGAGCGTGCCCCATACCCCACAGGTCAGGTGGGCAGAGATGGCACCCACCGGGTCGTCGACCTTGATGCGATCGAAGGCAAGAACTGAGAGAACCACCAGGACCCCCGCCACGAGGCCAATCGCCAGCGAACTCCCGAGGCTGACAAAGGCGCAGGGGGCCGTAATGGCTACCAGGCCAGCCACACCCCCGTTCAGGGCCATCGTAAGGTCCGGCTTGCCTAGAAGGATCCAGGCGGTGAAGGTGGCGCTCATGACCCCCGCTGCCGCGGCGGTGTTCGTGGTGGCCGCGATGTGGCCAATGGCCCCCCAGTCCGCTTCGGCCATCCTTCATATACTTCCCAATCCGCGGCCCCAGCATGATGGCCCCGGCAAGCGCCGCCCAACCGCCAACCGAGTGGACCACGGTAGAGCCCGCAAAGTCCCACATCCCTCGTTCCGCGAGCCAGCCTCCTCCCCAAATCCAGTGACCGGTGATCGGATACAGGACAGCGGCCATGAGAACGGAGAAAAGGAAGAAGGTGCCGAACTTGATCCGCTCGGCCACCGCTCCCGAGACGATCGTCGCTGCGGTAGCGGCAAAGACCATCTGAAAGAGGAATTTGGCGTCCAACGGGATACCGGTCCAAGAGATGGAGCTGTAGACCCCCCGATACGCGTCTCCCGTGGCCGGGCTATTGTCCGGGCCGCCCAGAAACCACAGTCCTTTCAGGCCCATAAACCAGTTGCCGTCGCCAAACATAATTCCCCATCCCAAAACCAAGAAGGCGATGGCCGTGACGGCGAACACGATGAAATTTTTTGCCAGGACATTGGCAGTGTTTTTCGCGCGGCAAAATCCGGACTCCAACAGGGCGAACCCCGCAGCCATGAACATGACGAGAAAGGCGGCCAACAGGGTCCACAGCGTGTCCAGGGCGACCTTGGAATCGCTCACCTCCTTGAGCACGCTCTCAATGGTCGGCGAGGCCTGTTGGGCAAGAGCGATCCCTGGAACGAGAAGCATTACCAGAGCTACAAGGCCTATACTGCCTACCCTCTTATTACTCCGGGCCACGTTTTCCCCCTCCCTTTATGATTTCTCGCCTCTCGGTGTCGGACGAAGGTTGTTCGGATCGCAAGAGCATCAGGCATGCCAGCAGGAGAGAAAAACGATAACTTATCGATATTGCGGGAAAATTACAGTTGGGGGTGGTGTGAACCAGGGCGGAATTCGCCCAAAAAAAAAGCAAACTGTTGGCGTACAAATACGGAATGCTTAGATCGTAAGCAATTCGCCCTTTCACCTTGACAGGGTTAAGGGTGCGGGATATAGACGCACGCAGCGGTTGACAATCAGCATCTGGTGTATGGTTCACGGTTCACCGTAGTTTATGGTTCAGAGTTCAGGGCTTAGCGGAAATTCGAAATTGGACCTACCCAGGGTTCATAGTTGTCGGTCATCGGTCATCGGTCGTCGGGTGGGGATCGCGAGATGATGCAGGAAAAAGAGCTGAATAGAGCTGGGATCCGACGCGAGGTCTTCCGGCTGGCCCTGCCCGTCGCCGTTTCGAACCTTCTCCACCGGATGGCCACAGCGGTGGATATCTTCCTGGTGGGCGGACTCGGTGCTCCGGCCGTTGCGGCAGTTGGACTCGGTCAGCTGCTGATCTTTTTCACTATGACCGTCGTGTGGGCGGTGAGCACCGGAACGATGGTCGCAGTGGCTCAGCGGTGGGGAGCGGACCGGCGGGCGGAGGCCGGACGCGTAGCGGTTCATGGCCTCCTGATGACGCTGGTCTTGACAATTCCCTTGGCCGTGGCGGGATTCTTGCTGGCGCCAGATGCGGCCAGCCTTCTCGGGGCCTCGGTACCGGTGCAGATCCTAGTCGGGGAGTACTGCCAATGGGTCTTTCTCGCCTTTCCCGCTACCGCCTTAGTTCATGTCCTGACCTCCACGATGCACGGGGCCGGTGATACCCGGACACCGATGCGGATTTTTCTGGTCCTGAACCTTGTGCACGTCGGCCTGGCCGTCCCCTTGATCTACGGATACCTGGGTCTGCCCGCCCTCGGGGTCGAGGGGGCGGCCATCGCGGTCGCATCCGCAGAGATCTTAGGGGTCCTGCTGTTTTGGTGGCAGGGTTGGGCCAGAGGGTATCTGACCAAAGGAAGTTGGGATACTGCCTGCATCCGTCCTATCGTACGGGTGGGCTGGCCGGTAGCAATTGACCGGATGATGTGGCAGGCAGGCCAGGTCGTCTATTTCAAGATCCTTCTCCTGTACGGCACCGCGGCTTTTGCCACGCACCAGTTAGGGGTGAGTATCGAGGCTCTCTCGTTTATGCCGGGGTTGGCGATCGGGGTGGCAGCAGCGACGGTGGTCGGACAGAGCGTGGGATCAGGCGACATCCTCCGGGCCCGCCAGGGGATGGCGGAGGCTAACCGCTTGGGCATCCTGTTCATGAGTGGGATGGGGGTCCTTTTCTTCCTCTTCCCAGAGCCCCTCCTCCGTCTGTTCACGGCCGATCAAGAAGTGATCCGCCTGGGGGTCATCTTCCTGCGGATCGCCGCGGTCAGTCAGATCCCCCTCGCCGTCACCTTGGTACTTCAAGGGGCCCTCCGGGGGGCAGGGGATACCGCGTATATCCTGAGGGTGACGGTCGTCGGAATCTGGGGAGTTCGGGTCCCCCTGGCTGCTGCCGCCGCATGGTGGGGCCTGAGTGTGGCCTATGTCTGGTGGGCCTTTCTCTTGGACTGGATCACCCGGATGGTCCTCCTACAGAGGCGCCGCCGGTCCAGTCGTTGGGAGCGCACACATGTGAAGATCACGCCGGTCGAATTTGGTGCCGTTGCTGGGGATTGACAAGATGTATTCGACCGTCTTTCTTTCTCGAGATTTCCCTCAGCCATATCCATCATATCGTAATGCATAAAGCCAACCCAGGGGAGCTGAACGTACGTAGCGATGCAGGTTTCCGCAGGTTAAATCAAACCGTGTCCCTGTTCTCCACCCTATGCATAACCGACAAAGCTGGCCCGGATTATTCACATAGAAGTGAATAATCTGCCCTCCGGGCTTCGACTCCGCCCCAGGTTTGCGGGGCGTCGGTCAGGGCTAGCCTTGAGGCCCGCCGCAGCGGCGGGATCGAAACCTGCCGGTGCGGCCGAGCCCGCATCTGCAGGCGCATTATTCACGAAGACCCCGGTTCGTGAATAATGCGGGCTAGCCGTTGGGTTTTTTCATTCTGCTAGTCCACTCTGGATAAATGCATTATTATGGAGACGCGCAGCAAGGTGCAAACAGGCCAGCGAGATCGGCAACACCAGGGTGACAGGGAACCAAAGAGGTCATCCATGCTTCTACGCAGAGTTCTTCTCCCTTCCCTTTTCCTCTTTCTACTAATGGCGTGCTCCCACCACAACCCCCAAGAGCACCAGATGTTCTATGCAAATGAAATCGATCTTCAACAAAAGTGGCTGCCTTTCCTGGAGGACGGTATCAGAAAGGAAGTGGTTGAGTCACGGTTGGGTCGCCCGTTTCTCCGGTATGAGGACGGGAGAATATGGACATATACAATGCACCTTGAAGAAGGACTGCTTGAGCCAGCCCCCTGGGGGCCCTACTGTCTTGTGCTGGTTTTTGACGAGATTGATATCTTGGAAAAACACAGCTTGCTGAGGTTTCGAAGATGAAAACAGTCTATATCCCGGTAGTAGTTGCCTTTCTCTGTGCGGGATGCGTCGTTTCGATTCCTGAACAAGTTGTCAGCACCATGTCCAGGGAACCAATAGAGCAGGAATCATTGGGGTTTGTGGAGGTCGGATCTACAGAGAGGGAAGAGGTTCTGCTGAATTTGGGTGATCCAGATTATGGACACGGTAACGAAAGGATTTTTGTATATCAGTGGACGACCATGTCCGGGAAAGAGATTAAATGGGCAGGTTATGACGAGACGCGATATGAAACCCGCAAGAAATATCAATTGATCATAGGGTTCGATCAGAACGGCATTGTTAACAGCTACGAATTTAAGAAAGAAGATTTGTAACATCCCCTAAATCTCCCCATCCAACTGCTACACGCCTCAGTTGAAAGAAGCAAGACCCTCTTGAATAAAGTGCACAGCATTGCCGAGAAACGTGACCCCCGATCTAGAAATTTTCACAGATGAAAAATAAAAAGGCTCTCCTCGTAGGCCTGTCCGTCACCGGGGCCATAGTAGCCTTGGTGATCCTATTCGGTGTGCTTTTTGGGGTCCAGACCGCTGCTGTTTTTTACCTGAAGAAAACGCAAGGCGAATATCCAGAATTGTACGTGCTTCCGCACCGTCTGGAGGTACCATCGGAGCTGAAGTTCGCCGGAAGAAAGTTATCCTTTTTCGGCTACGACTTTGAAGCGCCATGGACAGATGTTGAGAAAGAGGACACCAGACAATCCTTTGCTCGCATCCTCTTCAAGTCTGGTAAAGCGATCGTTGTTTTTAACCCTGTGGAGGGTGTCGATCTTGTCGATGAGTTTATGGAAAAAAATCCGGAATATGCGGATAAGATGGTGTCGGTTTTCGGCCAGGAGACCATGAAATCGAACTATTCCCTTTATAAGGCGATCCTGAATGCCACGCCGAATGAACTTTCCGTTTTCATGCCGAAAAAAGATGTTGTCAGGCTTTCGATATTGCTGATTCTCAAACCCATGCTCTTGGTGAATGCCCAGTCTGGATTGTACTCATTTGAATATCAAGACCTCCGAGGGTTTCAGTTCGGAAATCCGGCGCGTACAAGCAAGGTCATGGTTCATATTTTCGACAAGGATGACGGAAAGCTAGACCTGTTGATATTCGCACCTAAGGATCCTGCCACGTCCCTGTCTCAAGATGAGATCATCCACCTGATTCAGACATTGCGAACGGCGTCTTTGGGGTAGGGGAGATCGTGAGGTCGGGAAGATTTAGGGATGAAAGAGAATCACCACGACGTCGTCAGGAAACAATTTAGCAAGCAGGCTCCACGCTTTGGAGAGACGGGGCGTCCTCTGGCCAGTCGCGAGTACCTCGACTGGATGGTGACCAATCTGGACCTGGAGCCTCACTGGAGGGTCCTGGATGTCGCAGCCGGTACGGGCCACCTGGGTCGAGCCATTGCTCCGCACGTGCGTCGCGTCGTTGCGGTCGACATCACGCCCCAGATGCTCAACGCGGGGGTCAGTCAGGCCGAAGAGGACGGCATTTCTAATATCGTCTTTGCGCAAAGCCTGGCGGAACAGGTGCCTCATCCAAACGACACCTTTGACATAGTCGTGAGTCGATTTGCTATTCACCACTTCGAGCATCCAAACATTTCGATCACAGAAATGGTGCGCGTCTGCCGTCTCGGCGGAAGAGTAGCCGTAATCGATCTGGTAATGCCGGACGATGATGCCTTGGCCGCAACGTATAATCGATTGGAACGCCTGCGGGATCCTTCACACACACGGGCCCTCTCGGTCAGGGAGTTGGAAGGACTCTTGCAGGGTGCCGGATTGGAAATCATCCAAACCATCTCCTGTGATGTCGACGTCAGCGTCGATCACTGGCTGGACTTGACAGGAACCTCACCCGAAATAGGGCGGGCGATTGTCGAAGAACTGGCGCAAGAGCTGAAAGGATTAAAGGCAACCGGCATGCGTCCGTTCCTCCGTAACAATGAACTGATGTTCGAGCAAACTTGGCTCATCGTAGTTGGAGAGAAGTGAGGAGTCAAATGATGCTGCCCAACACAAACCTGTTAGAGGAAGCCCTCGAGTCCTGGATCGATACTCGCGAAGGGCTGATTGATGAAGTCGCTAATATTCCGGCCACAAAATTCGAGTTTCGGCCTACTGCGGAGGTCCGCAGCGTGAAAGAAGTCGTCGTTCATATTCTTGAAGTGGCCATGATGATGACGGGTGAGCTCACCCGGTCCGACACGAACTTCCACAGGCTGCCATGGCCAAAGCTCCTTCGCATGCATGCGAAGGATGCTTATCGGGCCAACACCAAGGGTGATTTGTTGAAGCTGCTCAAATCCCAGTTGAAAAAGGCAGAGAAGAGGTTTCTCGGAGTTGGCGAGCTGCACATGCTGCAGTTGATTAGGCGATTTGACGGGGAGGTGGGCACCCGGTTGGCCTGGCTGCATCACGGGATCGCCCACGAGGAGTATCACAGGGGACAGTTGACGGTATTTCAACGGCTGATGGGAATTGAGCCTGCGTTGACGAGGCAGATCAGGGGAGGCTAGCGATGAGCCTTGCCCTGAGCCCCGCCCTGAGCTTGTCGAAGGGTTGCCGAATCGCTAGTGGTGAGCTTGTCGAACAGTGGAGAGGGTACTGACGAGTGCAGGGGGTACAGAGGGTATAGGGATATTAACCGCCGAGGAAGAGGCGGCCGACCTCGGGGTCCTGGAGCAGGTCGTCGCCTTTCCCGGCCATGGCGATCTCACCCGAGACTAGGACATAGCCAATATCGGCGAACTCCAGACCCTTCTTGGCGTTCTGCTCGACCATCACGATGGTCTTCCCCTGTCCGTGTTGCAGGTCGTCGAGGACCTCGAAGACCATACTGATATAGCGGGGCTCGAGGCCGATGGATGGCTCGTCCACCAGCAGGACCTGAGGCTCCATGACGAGGGCCCGGGCGATTTCGAGCAGCCGCCGCTCGCCGCCCGAGAGCACGCCCGCCGACTGGCGGCGGCGCTCTGCCAGCTGGGGATATTTTTCGAACACCTTTTCCGCCGCCTCTTTGGCGTGGGCGGGCGTATCCATCAAGAAGCCGCCCATCCACAGATTTTCCTCGACTGTCATGTCGGGAAACACGGAGTTGTCCTGCAGGATGTAAGCAACGCCGGCGGTCTTGAGCTTTTCGTTAGGGTTCAGCCGCGTGATGTCAGTCCCCTTGGCCGTGATGGTTCCACCCATAATGTTGGTGAACCCGTAGATCGAGTGGAGCACCGTCGACTTGCCGGCGCCGTTGGGCCCGATGAGGCAGAGCGACTGCCCGGCGCTCACTTGAAGATCGATCCCGTGCAGGATTTCCATCTTGCCGTAACCGGCGACCAGGCCGTCGATCTGGAGCACTGGTTCCTTGCCGGCCAGTTCAGCAATGCGTTCTCGAGAAGGCCCCTGTTTGACGGTCTGCCCCGCCTGACCCGCCACGTCCTCGACGGTACGAAACATGTTTGTGTTGCCTCCGCCTAAGTCGCCGGCTTTTCCGCCGTCGTCTGGAGTCTCCTTCTCCATCATCAATGAGCCCCCAGATACGCGTTAATGACCCGCTGGTCGGTGCGAATTTCATCGGGCGGACCCTCGGCCAGCAACTGGCCATGGGCCAGGCAATAGATATGCACGGCCAGGTCCATGATCACGCGCATGTTGTGCTCGATCACGAAAAGCGTGATTCCGATTTCTGAATTTATGCGTTTGAGGCGATCAATCAAGCTGTTGATCAAGACCGGATTCACCCCCGCCGTGGGCTCGTCGAGCAGCAACAATTTTGGCCCGTTCATCAGGGCCATGGCGAGTTCCAGGAGCTTTTGCTGGCCGAACGAGAGCTCGCCTGCGCGCAAGTGGCGTTTGGGGTATAAGCCGACGAACTCGAGGAGTTCTTCCGCCCGCTCGGTCACTTCCGGCGGGTATTTCGAAAACATGGTGCGAAGCCCTTCATGGGTGTGGGGTACGCTGATCTCCATGTTTTGCATGCAGCTCATTTTGCCGTAGATGCGGGTCTGTTGAAAGGTACGCAAGAGGCCCAGGCGTGCAACGTCAGCCACCCGCAGTCGTGAAATGTCCCTCTCCTCGAACGTGACCGAGCCACTATCGATGGGGTGGAAGCCAACGATCGAGTTGAAGAGCGTCGTCTTGCCCGAGCCGTTCGGGCCGATGAGGCCGGTGATGCTCCCCTCGGGCACATTCAAGGTGATGTTGTGGTTGGCGACGACGCCACCAAACGATTTGGTCACGCCGCTCACTTCGAGGATAGGGGTCATCGGCTTTCCCCCAAAGACACTGGCGCGGTGCGGGCCTCGACATCCACCCTCTCGCCGAATTTCTCAGGCCACCGCTCGCGCAGCCAGCCCATGATGCCGACCGGGAAGAAGACGACGATGACGACGATGAGCAGCCCGAGGGCCACACGCTGCCAGCCGAAAAGATAGGTCCAGAACAGCTCCTGGGTGACATGGAAGACCGTCGCACCGATCACCGGGCCCCAAATGGTCCCCTTGCCTCCCAGAATCGCCATCAGCACCATCCACACGCCAAAGGTAGCGCCGGGAAAGGCCACATCCCGGTCGATAAAGTTGTTCAGGTGCCCGAACGCGCCGCCCGCCAGGGCCAGGAAGAACGCCGAGACGCACCAGGCCACCGTCTTGTAGCGGGTGGTGTGGATACCCATCGCCTCGGCCTTGTCCTCGTCGTCACGGATGGCATTGATGGCGAGCCCGAAACGGCCCGCATAGAGCCACTTGAGCGTGAAGAAGCAGATCACAGCGAGGAGGAACAACAGGTAATAGAAGAAGATCCCGCGGGCGTTCGCTTCACCCGGATACATCGGGGCGAGCATACCCGAGCCGGCACCGATATATTCCCAGCCGCTTGCGATCTCGCCCGCGGCGATCCCGAGACCAAGAGTGGCGATGGCGAAGTAGTGACCCCTAAGCCCCAGGATGCCCGAGCCGAGCACGGCCGCCACGGCCACGGCGATGACGATGGCAAGAGCCATACCCAAAGCGAATCCCGTGAAATACTCGGATGAGCTTACCGTGGATACCTGGCGCTTAACTGTTTCATATTCCTCGAGGCCGTAGAATAGCTCTCGCTGCATCACCGCGGGGATGTAACACCCGATACCGAAGAAGAGGATGTTGCCGAACGAGTTGTAACCCATTTGTCCGCCACAGAGATCCCAGGTGAGGGCGAAGAGGACCATCATCCAGAGCAACGCAAGCTGGATCACGTACGCCGGGGCAATGACCGGGGCGAGCAGCCCGGCTATACCGATCAGTGCGTAGGGCAGCACTCTCCGGGTAGTATCCGTCATTTCAGGTACTTCCGCTGGCGGCTCAAACGGAAATTCCGCCACACCAGGATCACGACCAGAAGGGAGAAGACAAAGGCAGCCTGATATTCAGTGCCCAGAATAAACCCGGCAAAGTTCTCTGCTGCGCCCAGGCCGAGGCTGGCGAAGACCACGCCCCCGATGCTGCCGAGGCCGGCGACGATCACGATCATGAAAGATCGGAGGGTATAGGCGAGCCCCAGATACGGGTGGATCAGCCAGGTCATGACCACGAGGCTCCCGGCCGCGCCGCAGATCGCCGCATTCAGCGCAAAGGTCGTGGCATAGACCCGGTCGGTGTTGATCCCCATGATTCGGGCGGCGCGCGCGTTTTGCGCGGTGGCGCGGATCGCCTGGCCGAGACGTGACTGTCTCAGAAACAGGAACAGGATCCCGCCGACGGCCAGTGCTAAGCCGAATGCAACCAGTTTGGTCTCTTCCACCGTTATCATATCGTCGGCGAAAAACAGCGTGCCGAGTCCGGATTCTGCCGTCTGCACATCGGCTCCGAATAACTCGTTGGCGAGCTGTTGCAACAGGATGCTGATGCCGAAGGTGGCAAGGATTGAGATGAACATATCCTTGCCCACGATGCGGAACACGACCAACCGGTAGAGTAGCCAGCCGAGGATGAAAAGGGCTGCCGCCGCCGCCGGCACGGTGAGGAGCGGGTGCACCCCGGCGTGCGTAGCGAGTAAAAAGGTGACGTAGCCCCCCAGCATGACGAACTCGCCCTGGGCGATATTGATAATGTCCATCACCCCCCACACCAGGGCCATGCCATAAGCCGCCAGGGCGAAGATAGCGCCGATCAGCACGCCATCGATTAGCAGCTGCACCGACAGAATCGGGGCTTCGTATAAGAGTGTGAGATTCTCGAGCATGAGCCTAAACGTGCGCCCGCCCCTGCACGTAGTACAGGGGCGGGCTCCGGAGTCAGACGGTTAGCGCTTGCTCCACTTGGGTCGCGGGTGGATCAGCTTGCCCGTCGCCCACCTGGTCGGCGCCACGACTTTGTACTCACCATTTTGAATCTGGCGGAGCACCATGGGCTTGGCGATATTCTTGCCGGTTGAGTCGAATTTGACATTGCCGTAGAAAGTCTCGATGGAGGTGGCGGCAATCGCGTCGCGGACCTTCTCGGTGTCGAACGAGCCCGCCCGCGCCAGGTCGTCGACGTAGACCAGGACTGCCGCCGTGGACTCTGCGGCCTGGTACGGCGGCACATAGCCGTATTCCTTTTCGAACCTCTTGGCATAGTCGCTGGCCGGGCCGAACCACTTGTCCTTGTATGTCAGTGCGGGTGCCCACTGGGCCGCACAGAGAGTGTAATCGGCGAGCGTACCGAAATTC
>JAAXQN010000281.1 GCA_012974305.1 Candidatus Methylomirabilis sp.
CCCCGAACCGGGTCAGTACCAAGTCAATCCGATTGGCGTGGCCAATCGGATTGACTTGGTACTGACCCGGTTCGGGGTGAGCATCGACGGGGAGAAGGAGTAACTCGCCAGGCTTGTTTTCAGAACCAGTATGGGGTAATTTGCAGGGAAGAGGGCCTTGGTTCTCTTCCCTGCCTGTTTTGAGTACCTTCGCTTCGAGGTTGATGGCAATCAGGATGGGTGTCAATGGATCCCCAGAGATCGTTGGTGGTCATGGTTGGCCTGCTCTGGCTCGTCGCTGCGGGGGTGGCGTGCGGCCAGCAGGGGGGAAAAGGCGATCAGGAACCCAGGCCTATGCAGCAAAAGAAGATTGAGACCGTGCTGAAGGAGCACACCGATTCCCTGATGGCGCTACCCGGCGTTGTGGGGACCGCCATAGGGGAGTGCGCGGGAAAGCCGTGTATCAAAGTTTATGTCGAAAAAAAGACTCCCGAGCTGCTCAAGCAGATACCCTCTGCCATTGAAGGGTACACGGTTGCCGTCCAAGAGACCGGGGAGATCCGGGCGCTCGACCCCAGCTAATTTGGCTCTCCGCCAAGAAGCATGCTGAGCAGCCCCTCCATTCGCTGCCTGAAGCACCGCTTCCTTTCCTCATCCAATTTTGCCTCCACCAGACCCCAAGCCATACAACAGCAAGCCAGAAGTTCGCGCCGCATCGACCCGGTTACACCTCCCGCCCTGCTGAACGGGGCCGAGGCTTGTATCAAAAACTTCAAAGTGACAGGGAATTGAGCGGGATCTGTGTTCCTGTCAAAGGGAAAAGGGGGGGGATGACTTCTTCATAAACTTCTTGCAAGAAACGCCAATATTAGCTATATTTATTAGCCTCGCTGGGTATGGTCGTCCTGTCACGACCATCCCTTATTGGCGGGGGTAGTTTCGTGGCAACCTTTAGCTGCCGCATTGGTACACCCACTGGGAAGGTCTTGACCGAGGACCGGGAGGCTGAAAGCGCCGACCGGCTACAGCACCAGCTCGAAACAGAAGGCTACTACGTCTTTCAGGTCCGACCCCGAAGCTCGTACCTGCCCTTCAGCCTCTCCTTCTCCTCCTGGCGCCGGGTCCAAAAGAAAGACCTCTTGATCCTTACCCAGGAACTCTTCGCGCTGATCAAAGCAGGCCTTCCGATCCCCCAGGTCCTCGACCTCGTCATCGAAAGGCAAGCCCAACCCCGACACGCACAACCTGAAACGGATGATCACCCTGCAAAAGAAGGTGGGCTCCGCCCTCTTCTACCCTGCGATCCTCCTCGGGCTGACTACCGCCGTGGTGATCTTCCTGCTCACCGTGGTCGTCCCGACGTTTTCCCAGATGTACCAGGACTTCGACGCCCAACTCCCCTACCCGACCCAACTCCTCTTGGCCCTCACCGACCTCGTCCGCAGCCAAATCCTCATCATTATCCCTGCCCTTCTCATCGGCCTGTTCGGACTCTGGCAGTGGCGCCGGACGCAGGCTGGCCGGCTCTTTCTTGACCATCTTGTCTTGCGCCTGCCATTGGTTGGGCAGGCTATGCACCAATTCTCCCTTGCGACGTTCTGCCGAACCCTGGGAACAGTGCTCGCTGGGGGGATGCCGATGGTACCCGCCTTGCAGATCGCCAGTGGGTCCGTGCAGAATCACGGCGCTCAAGAGCAATTAGAAAGAGCGATCCCGGCGGTGACAGGGGGGGCGTCAGTTGCGGCGGCGCTGGAAGGTGCCAGGGCAGCCCCGCCGTTGGTCCTGGAAATGGTGGGGGTCGGAGAACGGACCGGTGCGCTGGAAGAGATGCTGCATCACGTGGCGGACTTTATCGAGGAAGAGCTGGATTACCGCCTTTCCGCAATGGCCACGCTGATCGAGCCGCTCATCATGGTGGTCATGGGCCTCGTCGTAGCCGGGATCGTGATCGCGATGTACCTCCCAATCTTCCACCTCTCATCGGCCGTCCGATAAAGGGGGGAATACTCGTGCCAGGGATCAGGCAGCTCACACAGGTCCTCATCGAAGGAGAGTGGGTCAGCCGTGAAGCGATCCAGGAAGCCGAGCGCCAGGGGCTCGAGGGGAGCCGCCTTGCCGAATATCTCGTGGAGGCCGGCCACCTCACCGAAGAGGACCTTGCGCAGGCCCGGGCCCGACAATACGGCCTCCCCTTTGTTGATCTCGACTCTATCGAACCGGACATAAGCCTGATGAAACGCCTCCCCCCAGCCCTTTTGCAAAGTGGGGCCTTCTTCCCCTACCGGCGCAGCGACGGCCGCCTGGCCATCGCCGTGGCCAAACCAGGTGATCTCGCCCTGCTAGACGAGGTGCGCCTCTGTCTCGGAGACACGGAGATGGGGGTCGCCGCTGGAGCACAGATTCGGGCGAAACTCCAGGGGGTCGAGACCGCACAACACGTCCTCCAAGAGCTCGGCCAGGACTTCCAGCTTTCGCTGGTGACAGACGATGAAGAGGCATCGTTAAGCCTCGAGCGGGTCAAGGAGGATCAAAGTCCGATCATCAAGCTGGTGGACACGATCGTTCTTCACGCCCTGGACCGGCGGGCCAGTGACATACATTTGGAGGGGACCGAACGACACCTCCTGGTCAAATATCGGATTGATGGGATGCTTTACCCGGCCATGGAGCCTCTGGACCGGCGCTACCAGGAAGCCGTCGTCTCACGGATCAAGATCATGGCCGACCTGAACATCGCCGAACGCCGCGTCCCCCAGGACGGCCGGATCAAGCTTCGCCTGAAACAGAGGACGATCGACTTCCGGGTATCGGTCATGCCGAGCGACTTTGGCGAGGCCGTGGTCATTCGGATCCTGGACAAGGAGGCCATCACGGCTGAACTCAGCGAGATCAGACTCGAGCGCCTCGGATTCCCCGAAAAAGACCTCAAGCGGTTCCGGCGGTACGTCCACCGGCCTCATGGCATGATCCTGGTCACCGGCCCCACCGGCAGCGGCAAGACCACCACGCTGTACGCCGCCATCTCCGAGATCAATCACGGGCAGGACAAGATCCTCACCATCGAAGATCCCATCGAATACCAGCTCAGCAACGTGGTGCAGATTCCCGTGAACGAAAAGAAGGGCCTGACCTTTGCCCGGGGGCTCCGCTCCATCCTCCGCCACGATCCTGACAAAATCATGGTTGGCGAGATCCGCGACCCCGAGACGGCCCAGATCGCGGTCCAGGCCGCGCTGACCGGCCACCTGGTGTTCACCACGGTGCACGCCAACAACATCAGCGATGTCATCGGCCGGCTGATCCACATGGGCCTCGAGCCCTATAATTTCGTCTCTGCGCTGAACTGCATCATGACACAGCGTCTCGTCCGGCTGATCTGTCCGCACTGTCAGGTCCAGGCGACGCTGTCACCCGAGCTGCTCGAGGAGTCGGGATTTTCCGACCTCCCCCAGATCCCCCTGCTCGAGGGGAAGGGATGTCCCGAGTGTCTGCACACCGGCTATCGAGGGCGCACCGCGATTTTTGAACTGGTCGAGGTCACCGATCGAATCCGCCAGACAATCTTGGACCGACGACCGCCGGCAGAGATCCGTGCGGTCGCCCGTGAGGAAGGAACAACCCCCTTACGTCAGGCGGCCTTAAACAAGCTCTACGCGGGCATCACGACCCTGCAAGAGGTCAACCGGGTCACCTTTGCGGAGACGTAACATGTTGCGAGGTGTGTGGGGACTGCAGATCGAGAAGGGACAGATTGCCCTCTGCCGGATCCGGCAGCACTCCCAAGGGCTCACAGTGAAGGAGTCGGCCTCTCATCCCCTGCCTCCCGGCCTGGTCATCCCGTCCTTCACCGAGCCGAACGTCGCCGAGGAGCAGGTATTGGTTGCTGCGCTTCGACGCCTGCTCACGCAAGCCGGGTGGAAGGGAGGAAGTGCGGTGGTGGCTATTCCCGACCTCAGCTGTCGTATCGGATATCAAGATTTCGAAGAGCTAAAGGGGACCCCCGCTGAGATTCGACAATTTCTCTCCTGGCGCATGAAGGATCGCCTCCCGTTTCCTGTTCAGGAGACCCGTATCGATTATCAACCCCTCCGGTCACGAGAAGACGGGATGTGCCTCCTCTACGTGTTGGCCCGTGAGGCTGTCATCGGCCAATACGAAACCCTGCTGGCCCAGGCCGGCCTCGAGCCAACCCGGATCGTCCCGCGAGGGCTCGCCCTGCATCGACTGCTCACGATCGCCGGTACCCGTGGCAAGCAACTCTTCCTTACTCCCGGGCCCGCAAGTGACTTGCTCATGTATATTGAGGAGGGAGTTCCGTACCTCTGGCGGGTTCTCCCCTGGCAGGAAAACGGCAGCATCCAGGATTTGAACCATCGCGTGGAAAGGACGGTTCGAGAACTTCACGAGACAATCGCCTACCTGGAAGAAGAGATGAGGGTCGGACAGTTGGACGGTCTCATCCTGTTGGGAGAGATCGAACCGGCCTTCACTGAAGCTGTGAAGACAGCTTGCCAATTTCCGATTCAAACCGTGCCTGTCCCCCAGCTCAGTCTCCCTGCGGAACTCCTTCCTTCCGCCGGGGCAGCCTTGCTCCAGCAGGCCTGGAGGCCAAGATGGAAATCACCCTGAATCTCGTCTCGCCCGAGATCCAGAAGCGCCGGCGCCTGCGTCACCTGGCCGTGGCAGGGCTCTGCCTCAGTCTGCTCCTTGGCCTCGGCAACTTCCTCCTCTACCGTTCCTCCCAGGCTGATCTCCGCATCGCCGAGCAACGACGTCAACGCTATCAGCAGGCCGTCCGCACACGGGAAGAATCCCTCGCCACGTTGACCAGGCGTCTGCCAGCTCAGAAGGTCGAACACCTGGATGCTCGGGTCAAGCTCTACAATCAGATCATTCAAGGGTCCACGTTCTCGTGGAGCCATCTCCTCTTTGAGCTCGAGCGGGCCATCCCGGCCAACGTCGCCCTTGTCGAGATCCAGCCCAACTTTGTCGAAGGGGACATCATCCTGACGGGTACTGCCAAGACCATGGAGGATTTGCTCGGCTGCGTGCGGAGCCTCAAAGAACGGGATACCTTTTATCAGGTCTACCTCCTCAAGCACGCAGTGAACAAGGATCGGACCAGAGGTGGTGGGATGCAATTCAGCGTCTCGCTCCGCTACCGAGGGGAAGCCGCATGAAGCATCGATTATTGCTTCTCGCCCTCGCTCTTCTTCTGCTCAATCTGGCATTTTTCTTTCTGGCGATCCTTCCCACCCGCCGGGCGGTGCACGTCAATGCCGCTGCCGCTCAAGATCTCCAGAACCGGATTCGATCCCTTCGGCACGAAGAGCGACAACAGGAACTCCTGGTGTCCCTGTTGAACAGGATGGACCAGTTCCGCAACCGGATCCCGCCCCATGGGGCCATTCTCCAAATGATTCGGCGGGTCACCGATCTGGCCCGGAAACTCCGTCTCTCTGTCCCATCTGTCAAGTATGACCCAGTAGAGGTCACAGAGGAGGCGCTGGTCAAGCTCACGGTCCAGATGGAGGTGGGGGGAAAGTACGCTGCCATCCGTCGCTTCCTGTATGAAATCGAGGGACTCCAAGATCCCCTGCTCATCGAGAAGGTGGTGCTAACGAGCCGGCGAGGGATGGACCGTCTCAGCCTCCGGCTTGCGATAGCCGCCTATTTCCTGGACGAGGAGCGCAGCACGGGCAAACGCGAAGCGGGAGCGGGGCGCCTGTAAAAGAAAGGGGTCCATGACGAAGGATAGGAAAAAGTGGATCGTGCTTGGGTGCCTGGCAATACTCTGGGTGGCCCTCATTCTGGTGCAACGCTCACACGTGAGGATCTCACAGCCGACCCGTGTCTCCACTGTCTCCCGGGGCACCCCAGCACGGCGAGGAGGGCCTGCCTCGGGCCCACAGAAACAGGCAAGGGAACGCTCGAAGATACCCCGCCTGAAGCTCAGCCTGGCCGAGCGGGTGCGACCTCCTTTTGAACCAGAGGCTCGGAACATCTTTGCCTTGATTGAACCATCCTCTGCTTTACCCGCCAAACCACAGGTCGTCACCACCCCATCTATCCCTCCCCCTCTAGACCCGTTCGTCGAGGAGGCGAAAAAGGTTCGTTTTCTCGGGTATGCCGAGGCAGATGGCAAGGCGATGGCGTTTGTCGTCTATCAGGACGAGGCCCTGGTGGTCCCGGAGGCGGGGTCCTTTGGCCGTCTGTTTCAGGTCAAAAAGGTCAAGGAAGACGTCCTTATCCTCAGCTCCACGGATGGAACAAAAGAGGTTCAGGTAAAGCTAGGCCTGGGGAGCAACGCTCTACCAAATCCAGGGCGAGGTCCCAGGCCGGGCACGACTCCACCTAATAGAGGAAGGATTCAGAGAGGGAAACAACCATGAGGAAAAATCGATCAGCACTGTTGGTCCTGATCCTGGGGATGTTTTTCTTCCTTTCCGCCTGTGCCGATAAGACTCCCCCCCTTGCAAATGGGGAGGAGCTGATGCGGACCGGCAGCTACGACGAGGCGGTCACTTTCTACATGGAGCGACTCAGCGAGAGCCCCAAGTCTATCGAAGCCCGGTTACATCTGGTCCGGGCCCTACGGGCTGCGGCCGAGCAGCACGCCAAGAGGGGGGTCAAACTCGAAAAGGAAGGCCGGCTCGATCCAGCCCTGATCGAGTACCGGCGCTCGCTGGAGTACAACACCGAGGAGTCCCTGGCTAAACAAGGAGTAGATCGGGTGACAGCCAAGCTGCGGGCCCAAGAGCTGTTGACAAAGGGGAAGGATCTCTTTGACGAGGGAGAGGTGCGGGAGGCGACTTTTGTGTTACATGAGGCCATGGACCTCGATCCCGAGAATACAGAGATCCAAGATGCGTATCAGGAGGCGGCCGAACAGTTACAACAGGCCGCTGATGAGGCGACCCGGGCGAGCGAGCTGGCCGCAACAGAAGAGGCCCTGAGTCTCCTCTCAACAAAGCCGGTCACCCTCCGCTTCAAGGAGACCGATATCAAGGAGGTGCTCGAGATCATCTCGAAGCTGGGCCAGGTCAACATCCTGGTGGACGAGGGGGTACGGGCGAAGAAGGTGACGAGCTACATCACAGATCTTCCGCTCCGCCAGGCCGTCACCCTGATCCTGAACACCAACCGCCTCTTCGCCAAGCAGATCAACGACAATTCCCTCGTCGTCATCCCGGACACCCCGGCCAAGCATCGGCAGTACGACGAGCTTCAGGTCCGGACGTTCTATCTGAGCAACGCCCAAGCAAAGCGGGTCGTCAACCTCCTCCGGACCATCCTGAGCACTCGCCAGATTTTTGTCGACGAGGAGCTGAACGCCATCACCGTCCGGGATACGCCCAAAAAGATCGCCTTAGCCGCAAGGCTCATCCATCTCAACGACCGGGGGGGCGGCGAGGTGGAGCTTGATCTGGAGCTCCTGGAAGTGGACCAGGCCAAGCTCACGGACTTCGGCATCACCTTCACCGATCAGTACCAGGCAGCCTTCTTTACTCCTCCCATTGGCACCCCCCCTACCGCCGGCTTCACGACTGCGGCGGCGCTGGGTGCGGCGAGCTTGAGTGGCGACCTGCTCTTCACCAATCCCATAATCTTTCTGAACTTGATCAAGAACGACAGAGAGGTGAAGGTGTTGGCCAACCCCACCCTCCGGGTCCTCGATCGGCAAAAGGCCACCATCGTCATCGCAGAGAACCGGCCCTTCGCAGTCTCGACCACGACAACCAGTCCCGGAGGGACAACCGAGGAGGGAACGGTCATCGCGGGCACCACGGCCGAGACCCGCGTGGAGTTTCGGGATGTGGGCCTGACGCTGACCTTCACCCCCATCATCCACCTGAACGGCGAGGTTACCATCGAGATCAGCTTCGAGATTTCGCAGATCGCCTCGCAGGAGTTGCAGGTGGGCAATGCGCTTCAACCCACCACCAATCGTCGCTCCCTGAACACCTTCATCACACTCAAGGACGGCGAGAGTCGGCTGCTGGGGGGCCTGATCCAGGATGAGGTACGCAAATCAGTCGTGTACTCCCCGTTTCTCGGGGATCTTCCGCTCATCGGCTCCATGTTCAGGCAGACGCGGACGGAGAAGATCCGCACGGACGTCCTCATCTCCATCAATCTCCGCGTGGTGAAGAGGCTCGAACCGCCGCACCCGGAGGTATCCACCTTCTGGGCCGGGACCGGGCAGAGCTTCGAGGGCGGGCCGGTAGCGCCCGCTCGAGCTCCAGCTCGCCGGCCGCGACCGGCCCGGACCCCGGCACGACCTTCGCCGCAGCAGTGATGTCGTCGACCGGGAACCATTGAACGATGACCACCTTGACCCACAAGAAAAGATGGGTTAGGCAAGGCTTCACTCTGGTGGAGCTTTTGATCACGATCGCGTTGCTTGGCGTGCTCGCCTCGGTGGCGATGCCGTTGGTAGAGGCAACCGTCACGCGGACCAAAGAGCTCGAGCTCCGACGATCGCTCCGCCGGATGCGCGAAGGCATCGATCGGTTCAAGCTGGACTACGACAAGGCCAAGCAGAACGCCAAAGATGCGAAAGAGGTCTTCAAGGAGCTCGTCAGGACCGATCGCACCGGCTATCCGCTCACCCTAGAAGAGATGGTCGAGACCAAGACGCTGCGCCGCATCCCCAAAGACCCGATGAGCGAAGATGGCGAGTGGGGCACCCGCTCTTACTCCGACGGCTTGAAGTCAATTCTCACCGATGGGCGAGATGTCTACGACGTAGCCTCGACCAGCACGGCGACCGCTCTGGACGGGAGCACCTATGAGACCTGGTAAATTAGTTCAGGGTTCAGAGTTCAGAGTTCAGGGTCGAGGGTTCAGGGTTCAGAGCTCATGGCTCAGGGCTCAGAGACAACGGTTCAGAGTTCAGAGTTCAGGGTTCAGAGCTCATAGGAAGGGCCAACGGCTGAGACCACAGGGAACTTCTCTGAACTATGAACCATCAACTGTGAACCAAGGGGGTTTTACTTTTGTCGAGATAATGATCGTGCTGGCCGTCATCGGTATCCTCGTCACTATGGCTCAGCCGAGCTTTAGCACCTCGGTCTGGCGGGCCAGGGAAGCCACGTTACAGGAGGACCTGTTCATTTTCCGAGACGTCATTGATCAATATTATGCCGACCAGGAGGAGTATCCGCCGACGCTCGAAGCTCTGGTGGAGAACCTATACCTGCGTAAGATCCCGAAGGATCCCATCACCGGGGCTCATGACACCTGGTTGGTCGTCTATGCCACGAGTGAGCTCGGGGAGGAAGAGGGGATCTTCGATGTCAAGAGCGGCAGCGACATGATCGCCACGGACGGCACCCCCTATGCCGAATGGTAAGTGCGGTTCACGGTTCACAGTTCATGGTTCAGGGCTGATGGTTCAGAGTTGAGAGTTCAGAGTTCAGTGTCCAAAAACCATGAACCACGAACTATGTATTTTCAAACGGTCATCGGTCAACGGTCATCGAAACAGTCGGGAATGACCTATATCGGCCTCCTGCTCGTCATCGTCCTGATGGGGATCGCCACGGCTGCGCTTACACCCATGTGGAGCACTACGGTCAAGCGCGAGAAGGAGGAGGAGCTCCTCTTCCGGCTTGGTGAGTTCCGCCAAGCCATTGCTGGCTACCGTCAGGACCACGGCCGCTACCCGCGCAAGCTGGAGGACTTACTCGAGGACAAGACTCAGTTCCAGGTCCGCCGCTACCTCAGGCGGATCTATCCGGACCCCATGACCGGAGAGGCAGACTGGAAGTTAGAATTTCTCGTGGACAAGAGCGGCGTGGTCGCCGGGATCCAGGACCTGCACAGCCGGAGTGAGGCCGAGGGCTTTCGCAATATCCCTGACAAGGGAAATCGATATAGCGACTGGTAGGCGGAGCCCGGTGCAACCCCTTCCCAAGCCCCAACACCCACCTAAATCTTCCTCGAAAACGATTTGTCTCCATGCCGTCTTGCTCTGAGCTACTGACCAAAGGGCATGCAGGGATGAACCCGAGGATTACCTCAGTGGACATAAGGCATGTTGATTGCATGAGACTACCGCAAAATGACGAATACATTGCAAAAAGTCAGGAGGCGGGAGACAGAAGGCATGAAGCGGATAGGAGAAGTCTCCACCGGGAGCACCCTACGACTTAGTCTCCTTGGTATAATCGCAATTGTCGTCATGCTGGCCCTGGGAGTAGAAGGCGTGGGAGCCCCCTTGGACCCGGCGGGCATGTTGCCCGACCCGGTAGCTAGGAAAACACCACCCGTCATCCTGCCAGAGCCCGATGCAGCGACGAAGGCCAGGATCGTCGAGGCCTACGGCAAGCTGCCGTTAAGCTTTGAGGTAAACCACGGTCAGACCGACGCCCAGGTGAAATATCTCGCTCGCGGTCGGGGCTACACGCTTTTCTTGACGGGAACCGAGGCGGTCTTGGTCTTAAAGAATCAGCCTTCAGCGGTCAGCAATCAGCGGTCAGCAAGAAAGGACCATATTAAGAAGACACAAAGCCCAAGCCGAACTATGCTGCGGATGCAACTCGTTGGCGCCAATCCCCATCCAAAGGTTGTGGGCCTAAATAAGCTTCCCGGTAAGAGCAATTACTTTATTGGGAACGATCCCCAAAAGTGGCGCACGAATGTGCCCAACTACGCCAGAGTCCTTCACCAGAATGTTTATCCCGGCGTGGACCTGGTCTACTACGGCAATCAGCAACAGTTGGAATACGACCTTATGGTCGCTCCCGGCGCCGACCCTAAGACCATCACCCTCGCTTTTGAGGGCGCGGACAAACTTGAAATCAACGACCAGGGCGACCTTGTCCTGCAGACTGTTGCCGGCCAAGTTATCCAGCACGCCCCGGTGATATATCAGGAAATCAACGGTGTGAAGCAGGCCATCAATGGTCATTATGCTGTCTCTTATACACATCT
>JAAXQN010000275.1 GCA_012974305.1 Candidatus Methylomirabilis sp.
CCTCCCTCCCGCGCCCCGGCGCTCTGCACGAGTGTTTGCGCAATCTCCCCCGCCCCGAGGACATCGAAGAGGCCATCACAGGCAACGACCAGATACCGATCTTCTGCACCGAGTCGCCGCTCTCCCACCGTCGGCTCAGCCATCACTCCGACTGGACGAAAGTACGCATCGCCGAAGCTGCGCGTCGGCATAAGCCCCCGGTGACCCCGGACGACATACCCACCCTCGATATCCCCTCCGGCCCCGATGATCCGCGACCGCTCCAGCGGATTCTCCACCCGATGCGGTTGGGTTAAGCGGATCGGTCCTCCAGCCACCAGAAGAATCCCGCCATCTCCCACGTGGGCGAAAGTCAGCTCATCGCTGTGCAGGAAGATCGTGACCGCGGTGGCCCCACTGTCGATCCCTTGAAGCTTCTGCTCCACCACGTGGTAGGCCTGCCGGAACGCCTGAGACGGCGAAAGCCCGGCGTCATGGGCCCGGAAGAAAGCCTCATGCAGCGAAGACGCCACGATCTCGGCCGCTTCCACTCCCCCATGGCCATCGTAGATACCGCTGAAGAGCCCAAGGGTGGGGCGGACCTCCAAGACATGCCGATCTTCCATGCTCCGCCGAAAGCCGATATCCGAGATCTGCTGGATCCCTCGAATGCGCGCAATAGCCGGATCGGGTTGGTCTGACATCTGTCCCTCTCGCACAATGTCAAGACCTCGACGAAGCCGCCTCACTTTGACCATACGCCAAGGAAAGTACCAAGGCAAGGCTTGGGTTTTTATCTATCCCGGGCTATAGTCAAAAAGTGGACACCCCACGAGCAGACAACCGGGAGCTGGTTGCACTCGCGTTTCGATCCCTGGAGGCGGGCTTTGCCAAGGGAGGGGACGCAGAGGCAACCTCAGTCCTCCAGGAGGCCTTCGCCCGGCGGATTAGCAGCTGTCTGATTGACCTCCCGTCACCCGAAGAGATAAAGGAGCTTCCCGCGGCACTCCAACAGGAGGTCAGAGAGCGGCAGCGAGAGGCCGCCTTGTTACGGAAGAAACGGGAGGCATCTCTCCAGTTTGTCCCAAGGTACAGCCATCTGCTCCAAAGCTACCGCGCCTACGACGCCGCGATGGGTTCCCCAAGGCGTCTAGCGCGCTACCTCGGGATGTCGGCCACCACCGTTTTAGTCGGAGGGGCTCTGGGCTACCTGGTGGAGCGGGGGACAGGCCTCCCTTACGCGACGGTGGTCGGGATCGGCTTGGGGGTCATCGCCTTTTTCTCCATGATGCTGCAGACACTGGGCACCAGCCGACAGATGACCCAGGTGGAGTCAGTCCACGCCACCGCAGTGCACAAACTTCAAGAGGAGCTTTACACCACCTTCGAGGCGGTCGATGCAACGCAACCGGCCGAGAGACACAAAGACCCGACGACATGAAGGAGGCACCGTCATGGTGGACGCCGGTCACCTTGTGGAAGAGACACGGCAGGAACTTCAGGCAGTTGAGACGCGGATCCGCCGGCATCCCTACCTAGACGCGTTGGAGGCTGGTTCCCTTTCCCGCGACGAACTCCGCCGATTCGCCGGCCAGCAGCACCACATCATCGGGAGTGATCTGAGAGCAATGGCGCTGTTGATCGCCAAAGCGGAATCCGCGAAGGCCCGGGAGTTCTTTTGGGGAGGCATCCAGGGAGAGTGGTCGGCTCTCGAGGCACTTCATGCCTTTGCCAGCGCCCTGGCCATGCCGGCCGAGGAACTGGAGGCATCCGAGCCGATCCCCGGGACTTTCGCCTACAGTGCCTATGTGGCCTGGCTGGCCCTCTTTGGCTCCTGCGCCGAGTTTGCCGCCGCCTTCCTGGTAAACCTGGAGGCGTGGGGAGGCAACTGCGCCCGGATGAGCCAGGCCCTCAGAACACGGTACCAGTTGAAGAACGGGGATGTCGCCTTCTTTGACCTCTTCAGCAGCCCGCCCCCAGGTTTCCAGGAGCGAGCCCTTCAGGTAATCCAGGAGGGGCTCGACCGAGGGGTCAGGCCCCAACACATCCGACGGGCGGCCCGCATGCTGCAGGGCTACGAACTGCTCTATTGGGATACACTCCATCAGGCCTTAACAGGCTAGCCCCGCGAGAATCGGAGGGGTAGATCTGCGCAAAAGATCTATTGACAGTAAGCGGCCAGGGACCTATAGTTAGCTCGTCGACTCTCGATTCTCACGGTTTTGTCTGCCGACTTTGCCGATGCCGCGAGGAGTGAAGTCCCGCGGCCTTTTTGTTCCGACCATGGGCGATCAAGCGAGCAAATACGGGAGGCAAAGGGAGGAAGGATGGCAGAGTATCGGCGGCGTGATGACCACGGGAGAGAGGGGGATGCGCACACCTCGCATCGTCGTCCCCTCGAGGTCATCGTGGACGATCGCGGGGTCGAATCGGCGCTCCGCGCCTTCAAGCGCCTCGTGCTCCGTGACGGGATCCTCCGGGAGTTGAAGCGGAAGAAGAGCTACGAGAAGCCGGGGGAGCGCAAGCGCCGCAAGGTTCGCGAGGCTGCTCGTCGGCGTCGCCGACAACAGAGCCGTGCCCTCAGGCGTCAGAATGACCGACCGTAAGAGAGCGGTCCGGCCTAGCGCAGTACCGGGGATCGGTAACGGGAAAAGGAGAAAGAGGCATGGGATCGAGAGTGTACGTGGGCAATCTCCCCTTTAACGTGGATGAGGAACAACTCCGCCTCCTCTTTGCGGAAGGAGGACGCGAGGTGCTGGAAATCAAAATCGTCACCGATCGGGACCTGTCTCTTATACACATCTGACGCTGCCGACGAATA
>JAAXQN010000062.1 GCA_012974305.1 Candidatus Methylomirabilis sp.
GAATCACGTGGAGGATCAGGTCCACCTGGCGGAGGGAGGCGAGCAGGGATCCCTCTGTTTCGCCACGCTTTCCGGCTGGGCTAAGGGCGGGGAAGTCGAGGATTTCAGCGGTATGAGATGTGACCTTTTTGGGATGAAAGATTTCGGCCAGGCGGTCGAGGCGGCGTTCGACCACCTTCGCTGTCCCCAATGAGGGCTCCGTCCCCTTGGACGGGTGAGCGTGCTCCCGCGTGAGGAGGCGAAAAACGATGGTCTTTCCTGTGCGCGGCAGTCCAGTGATTCCTATTTTCATGATGATCCGTGTTCCGATGACCGAGGACCGACGACCGGTGACCGATGACCGAATTTTGATGTCCGACGTCCGATGACCGACAATTACTCGGTGTTAGGTGTTGGGTCTTGGGGTTCGAACCACCAACCACTAATCACCAATCACCAGCATGTCATTCCTATCACTCGCCATCGCAGGTGTCAATTTGGGGTTGAGAGATGGACAGTTCAGAGTTCACGGTTCACAGTTCATAGCTGAGAGCTGAGAGCTAAGGGACTCTGAACTCTAGACCCTTGACTCTCGACTCTCAACTCTCAACTCTTAACTCTAGACTCTCCCCTCTCCACTCTAGACTGGAACTGTGGTAAGTTGTTAGGCCATGGGAGCCCGACGGTGAAGGCTTACCTCGACATCGAGACCTCATTTCTCGGCGACATCACCGTCTTTGGACTGTATGCCGAGGATCGGGGGTTTGTTCAGCTGGTGGGGGGTGGTATCTCCGACGTGGCCGTGTGGGAGTCCTTGGAAGGGATCCAGGTCATCTGCACGTATAACGGGAGCCGGTTCGATATTCCAGTGATTCGCCGCCGCCTGGGACTCGATCTTCGCTCCTCCTTCACGTCCCATGATCTCATGTATGACTGCTGGAAACGGCGTCTGTACGGGGGCCTCAAGCGGGTGGAAGAGCAGCTCGACATCCAGCGGAGGACTCGAGGGATCGACGGTATGGAAGCCATGCGGCTTTGGCACCGGTACGAAACTACACAGGATAGGGAGGCGTTCATGGCGCTCCTCGAGTATAACCGGGAAGATGTCCTGAACCTGGAAACCCTTGATCGGATCCTGCAGGGGATGACTCCGTGCGCATAGGCTTTACCACGCTGGGCTGCCGGCTGAATCAGTTTGAGACGGACGTCATGGCCGACCAGGCGCGAACCGCTGGTTTCACCCTGGTTCCCTTTAACAAATCTGCCGAGGTCTACGTGGTCAATACCTGCACGGTGACCGAGCGGGCAGATGCCGATGCTCGCCGCCTCGTCCGCCAGGCTATCCGCCGAAATCCCATGGCCTTTGTGGTGGTGACCGGCTGTTACGCCCAGGCTGCGCCCGAACGGATCGCGGCCATTGAGGGGGTCGATCTGATCCTGGGCAACGCCGAGAAGATGGAACTGATGCGCCATCTCCGGGGTGCGGCCTGGGAGTCCCAAGACTTGGCGGCCGGGTACAACGGACCAAATGGTAACGGCCGGGAGACGGGTCTTACCCGTCCGCGACTTCTCGGGACGCGTGTAGGCCGTAGACAGGGGGCCAAGGCCCGGATCTCGGTCGGTGACATCGGTGAAGTCCGGACCTTTCACGGTGCACCGGCGTCTGAGAGGCCGGATCGAACTCGCCTCTTCTTGAAGATTCAGGATGGCTGTAACTTTGCCTGCACCTTCTGCATCATTCCTGCGGTCCGGGGTCCGAATCGCAGTCTCCATCCTGATCACGTGGTGGCAGAGGCCCAGCGCCTGGCGGCTGCGGGCCATCCCGAGATTGTGCTCACCGGGATCAACCTGGGGATGTATGGCTGGGACCTCAGGCCCAAGATCTCGCTGTCTGCCCTCGTCCGACGCCTTCTCAAGGACACAGCAGTGCCTCGCTTTCGCTTGAGTTCGCTTCATCCCCACGAGGTGAAACCGGAAATGATTCGACTTATGGGTGACTCGTCTCGCCTCTGCCGCCATATCCACCTGGCTCTGCAGAGTGGGGATGACGAGATTCTCCGACAGATGGCCCGCAGCTACCGGTCCCGCCAGTTCCGGGAAGTGGTGGAGAGGCTGCACCAAGAAGTCCCGGGGATCGCCATCGGGGTGGACGTCATCGTCGGCTTTCCGGGTGAGACCGAGGCTGCGTTCGAGAATACGCAGCACCTCCTGGAGCAGCTCCCCGTGTCCTACTTCCACGTCTTTACCTATTCCCGTCGCTCTGGGACCAAGGCGGCGGAGATGTCCGACCAGGTTGCGCCCGACGTCAAAGCACGGCGGAACCGCATTCTGCGCGATCTGGGCGCGCGGAAGTTTCTTGCCTTCAAGCGTCAGTTCCTTGGACGCACCCTCCCAGTGGTAGTTCTCGAGGAGCGGGATCGGCAGACCGGTCTTCTCCAGGGAGTAAGTGACAACTATCTTGGGATCCTCTTTCAGGGGCCGGACGTTCTGAAAGGAAGGCTGCTCGACGTCCGAGTCGAGCGCCTGGATCCGGGCGGCATGCTGCTCGGCCGGTTGCCGGACGCAAGACCCGTTGCACCCTCTTTGAATAGGCAACGGGTTCCACTTTTCATACGAGGATGAAATGGCGGAGGCCGTGATCGGCATCATCGGGGGGACCGGGCTCTACGAGATGGAGGGGATCACCGACCTTCGTGAGGAACGGGTCACGTCCCCTTTCGGTCATCCCTCCGATGTCTATCTCCTCGGTCGCCTGGACGGACATCCCGTCCAGGCGACCGAGGAG
>JAAXQN010000268.1 GCA_012974305.1 Candidatus Methylomirabilis sp.
GCAGTCGTCATCGCCCTCGTCCCCATGATTCGCAAGGCCCGGCAGATACTGAGTCGGGTCGATACCCTGATCGAATCGACCGAGAGGGATGTCCGTCAGACCGTGGGCGAGGTTCGCGAGGCAGTGCATAACGTGAACCAGATCTCGGGAGGGGTCCATAAGAACATGGATCAGTTGAGCGGTACCGTCAAGGCTCTAGAGGGATTCGGTGAGACCCTCCGAAACACGAGCGACATTATCCGGACCAGCGTCCACCCGCATCTCCTTTCCTTCGGGGCCTTGCTGGTAGGACTCAAGACGGGAAGCTGGTATCTACTGCGGAAAATCTTTTTAAAAAGGAGGAGGTGATTTCCAATGAGTGATGAACGTGGATTTGGCGGGGCGGCCCTCGCGTTGGTTTTTCTCCTCGGGGGTGCTTTCGGAGCTCTCACTGCCTTGATCAACGCTCCAGAATCAGGAAGGCGCACCCGGGTGCGGATCCGCCGGCTCACCGAAGATCTCCAGGAGCGGGCCGGGGATGTGGCCGGGGAGGTCCGGGAGCGGGTCGATGACGCGATCGACCAGGGCCGAGATTCTGTCCTCTCCGCCTTTGAGGCCGGGAAGGATGCCTTCAAGCGAGAGCGGGAAAAGCTCACATCTTCTTCTGACTGATCTTACGGGCAAGACGCCCCCGCAAATGTGCCCGGGACTGCCGTCCCGGGCATCCTGCTTTTTGGGCTAGCGGGACAGAAAATCGCGGGCCTCGAGCGATTGACCGGTGACGTCGCGGGAGGCGTCCGAGGCAAGATAGACAAAGACCGGGGTGATTTCTTCCGGAGTCGGTAAGGTCAGGGGGTCCTCTTCGGGATAGGCGGCAGCCCGCATGGTGGTGCGGGTCCCCCCAGGATTGACGGCGTTCACGCGGATATGGAGAGGCTGTAGTTCGGCCGCCAGAATCTGGGTGAGCCCTTCCAACCCGAACTTAGAGGCGGCGTAGGCCCCCCAGCGAGGTTTCCCAATGCGGCCGACGCCTGAACTCACATTGATAATGGAACCTTCACCGCCGGCAGTCATCAAAGGCAGACAGGCTTTGATGACGAAAAAGGGGCCGTTGAGATTGACGGCCATCACCGCCTCCCACTCTTCTTCAGGATATTCCAGGATTGGTACTCGGGGGCCCAGCAAAGAAGCGTTATTGAGCAGGACGTGCAACCGACCGAATCGCCGATTGATCTCTTTAGCGAGATCCTTGACCTGATGCCGATCGGCCACATCCGCCTGAAGCGCTACGACGCGCCCTCCGGAATTTCGGATCTCCTTTGCCGCGGCTTCGAGAGAGCCAGGGTCTCGGGCTGTCACAACGACCTCGGCACCCTCCCGTGCATACGCAGCTGCGACCGCCTTGCCGATCCCCCGACTCCCGCCCGTCACCAGGGCCACCTTTTCCTTGAGCTTCATACCGCCCCCTTGCCTATCACATGATCCATCTGTTAGCCTTGCTCACGCGTTCACCGTCATGCACCCATTGCCAGACGCTGCAAGGGAGGAACTATGGGCGAATTCATCAAGGTCGCTGAGACCAAAGATATTGCTGCCGGAACGGGAATCCTGGTGGAACTGGAGGGAGAACGGATCGCCCTCTTCAATGAGAACGGGACCTTCTACGCAATCGGCGACATCTGCACCCACTCGGGCGGCCCCCTCTCGGAGGGGGATCTGGATGGGGACACGGTGACGTGCCCATGGCACGGTGCCCAGTTCGATGTCAAGACCGGGGAAGCAATGGGCCCGCCTGCTTCCGAGCCTGTCCCTAGCTACCAGGTGAAGGTGGAGGGAGGGGATATCCTCATCGAACGCCCGTGAAGACAAATCAACGAAGGGTTCTGATCTTCTCCGCGACGAGTACCTCACCCTCTTTTTTGAATGTGATCATGACCCGGTCCCCTGGCCTGATACCGCTGAGCTGTTCCGCCGTCGCCCGAAAGATGAGGGGATTTCCGGTTTGGAAGTCTCGAATCTGGATGGCGGACGGGCTCACGCTCAGGGCTTCCCCAACATGACCATTGGGACCCATCGAATCGCAGGCCCAGGCCTGAGGTGCTAAAAGGTAAAGAGAGGTAAGGAGACCGATAAGCCACATTTGCCGTCGCATTCCGAGCCTCCTTTGCTATCTATGCCTAATTCTGCGCGCAATACTAGCCCGCCGTGCGCTCGCCTGTAAAGGTGCTTTTTCTGACGTGAATCAGGTAGGGGTTAGGAGACCTCTCAAGAGAGAAGGGTCGGAGTTTGGACACGCTCGTCCACGAAGGCAGAGGGCATAAATGGCGCATTGTGAGCATGACCCACGCGCCCCTCCCGATCAATCAAGATGATGCCGCCTTCCCCCTGTCCGCGCCGCTCTAGAATCTCAATGGCCATCGTTGCAGCATCCAAGGGGTGGCGGCTTCCCCCCAGAAGATCAACCGCGGTCTTTGCCAATACCACTCGGATAATTGCCTCCCCATTTCCCGTGGCGGAGGCCGCGCCCAAGAGCGCATCGGCGCATGTCCCACACCCGATCAACGCACTGTCCCCCACGTACACAACGTTCGTAGTTTTCACCATATACGCCGTCCCGGTATTTAACACCGAAGTACATCTCACCGTCAGAGTAATCAATTGATAGTGCTTTGAACTTATGACATCCCGCACAGGTTGTACCAGACCAGTATATGGACTGTCTCTTATACACATCT
>JAAXQN010000023.1 GCA_012974305.1 Candidatus Methylomirabilis sp.
ATCCTAGAAGGGTTCTTTGGAGGAGCAGGCAGGCGGAGTGCGGCCCAGCGAGGGGCTGACTTCCGCTATGCGCTGACCATCACGTTAGAGGAAGCTGCCAAGGGATCCGAGAAGGAGATCATCCTTTCTCGATTGGAGGTGTGTGAGGGGTGTCGCGGCACCGGTGCGCGGCCGGGGACGCGCCCGAAGGCCTGTCCGGCCTGTCGCGGGAGCGGCCAGGTTCGGTTCTCGCGAGGCTTTCTCACGGTCAGCCAGGCATGTCATCAGTGTGGAGGTGAGGGGCACGTCATCGATTCCCCTTGCCGGACGTGTCGGGGGGAGGGGCGAGTCAGAACGGAACGGACCGTAGCGGTGAAGGTCCCCAAAGGGGTGGAAACCGGGACACGGCTTCGGATCAGTGGCGAAGGGGAAGCTGGAACGAAGGGAGGCCCCCCCGGTGACCTCTACGTGGTGGTCCAAATCGCGGCGCACCCGATGTTTCACCGGGAGGGTGATGATTTGACCTGTGAAGTCCCCATCAACTTCACGCAGGCCGCCTTGGGGGGCGAGGCCATGGTTCCGACCCTCACCGAGATGATCCCCATTCATATCCCGCCCGGAACGCAACCCGGCACGGAGTTTCGCCTGGAGGGATACGGTCTTCCGAACCTCCGGGGGTACGGGCGGGGCGACCTCAAGGTCAAGGTCCTCGTAGAGATTCCCACCCGCCTCACCGCCAAGCAGCAGGAGCTCTTAGAGGAGCTCCACCGACTGGAGAATGGGGAGGGAACTCCCCTGAGCAAAGGCTTCTTTGAGAAGGTCCGGGAGCTCTTCGGCGGGTGAATGCGGTTCGCGGGTCACAGATGGCAATGTCTGACACCGGGTACTAGCCTCTCGGATTCCTCCTCCATCCAACACCGCTGCCAAGCATCTCTCGTATATTTCCGGTGACCTGTCAGATCCGAGGTGAGATCGTAGGGGACAGTGAAATCCTTGGTTGACTTCGGACATCGGACCTAAAGGATGCATCGTTTCTACGTGACCGAAGAACAACTCGTGGGCGGCTGCGTTCGGTTCAATCCGGCCCAGGTTCGCCAGATCATCCGCGTCCTCCGGATGAGGGTGGGCAGTCGCGTCCTGGCGTTCAATGGCAGCGGCCAGGAATGGGAGGTGGAGATTGCAACATCCTCTCCCCGTGAGGTCGTCGGTCGGATTGTGGCGGAGGTCTCGATGGCGAGAGAATCTCCTCTTCGGATTGTACTGCTCCAGGGGCTTCTCAAAGGGGACAAGATGGATTACCTGATCCAGAAGGTGACGGAGATGGGGGTGGCCGAAGTCGTTCTCCTTTCCACCCGACGGACGGTCGCTCAGGGATCGGGTAGAGTGGCCCGGTGGAGCCGGATCGCCCTCGAGGCGGCAGAGCAGTCGGGTCGCTTGACCGTCCCGAGGCTCACCGGACCCTACCGCCTTGAAGAAGAATATTTTGCCGGACCGGCCGCCGGTGCTGCGATTGTCCTCTGGGAGGGAGAGCGGGTTGGGACGTTCGCCGAGGTGTTAGGTGGGGCGTCCCCCCCGAATGAGATACGGATGCTGGTAGGTCCGGAGGGGGGGCTGGAGGCGGACGAGGTGGGCTTGCTGAGAGAAAAGGGTTTCGTTCCCGTCTCCCTGGGACCCAGGACGTTGCGCGCGGAGACTGCCGCCGTGGCCGCGCTGGCTGTTCTCCAGCACCGGTGGGGTGACCTTCGCTAAACAGCGCTGGGCAGCCAGCGGTCGGCTGGCCGCCAAGCCCGTTCATTTTGGGGAGAGCCTTTCGGACCATGCGGGTGCACCTCATTGATGGAACGTTGTACATCTATCGCGCTTTTTTTGCCCTGCCCCCCATGAGCGACTCCAGGGGGCTCCCCACCAATGCCATCTACGGCTTTACCAATATGCTCCTCAAGGTATTGCGGGAGCAATCCCCCGAGCATATCGCCGTGGTGTTTGATGCTGGAGGCGAGACGGAACGCCACCGGGAGTTTGAGGCCTACAAGGCGCAGCGCCCGCCCGTACCCGATACCTTGGCGCCTCAGATTCCCTATGTCTATCGGGTCGTGGAAGCATTGCAGGTTGCCACACTGATGGAGGAAGGGTATGAAGCGGACGACATCATAGGGACGCTCGCGACGCGAGCCGTTGCGGATGGATTTCAGGTGACCATTGTCTCCGGCGACAAGGATCTTTTCCAGCTGGTCAATCCTGCCATCGAGGTCTACGATCCGATGCGGGACAAGACCTATAGGGTTCAGGATGTCCAGGAGCGGTACGGGGTCCCACCACAGGCGATGACGGACCTCATGAGTCTCGTTGGGGATGCCGTTGATAATATCCCGGGAGTGCCCGGGGTGGGGGAGAAGACGGCCAGCACGCTGATTCAGGAATTTGGCACCGTCGAGAATCTGCTTGACTCCCTCGATCAGGTCAAGCGACCAAAGCTCCGCGAGGCTTTGAATGCCCATACGACACAGATCCGGGTGAACCGTTCACTCGTCACCCTTCGTACCGACCTCCCCCTGTGTGCCTCCCCGCAGGACCTCCGACGGCAGGTTCCCAATGTGGAGCGGCTTCGGACCCTGTTCGAGGAGTTGGGGTTTACGCGCTTGCTCAGCGCCCTGGCAGAGGGCGGGCGAGGGATCCCGTGATCATTGTGGGGCTGACAGGAGTTGGTGGTGGCGCGCTGATGACGCCGTTGCTCATCTCGACATTCGGGGTGG
>JAAXQN010000104.1 GCA_012974305.1 Candidatus Methylomirabilis sp.
CCCGAGGATTTTCATGACCTGCCGGCTGTCGGAGCACTTGTGCAGATTGTTGATGCCGCCACGCCCTTCGAGGAGCATGCCGAAGGAGCGCAGCCAGAAAGGCTCATCGTCGACAAGGAGCACGCCGAAGGAGGGGAAGAGGGTCTTTTTCATCGTTTATCCTCTGTTCTTTTCGATTGCCGGGAGGGTCAGGGTGACGGTCGATCCCATTCCCGGCTCGGAGGCGAAGGCGAGTGAGCCACCGTGGGCTTCGGCGATTCCCGCCGACACGGAGAGGCCGAGGCCGGTCCCCCCCGACTCCCGCTTGGTGGTGAAAAACGGGTCGGTGAGCCGCGCCAGATTTTCCGCCGCGATCCCCGTCCCCTCGTCCTGTACTGCCAGCAGGAGTGTTCCCGCCGCTGCGTCGTGGGACGTCTTGACGATGATCCCCTTCTCCCTGCCGGGGAGCGCCTGGCAGGCGTTGAGGATGAGGTTGACAACGATCTGTTCGATGCGCTGGCTGTTCCCCTGGAAGCGAGGGAGGCTCTCGCCGTACTCGACGCGGAAATGCTCCGTTGCCGTTTTTATCGAGGTCGAAACCAGACGCAGGGAGGTTTCGACCACCATGTTGAGGTCGACCCTTTCGGACAGCTCCGAATCCTCGCGGCGGGCGAAGTCCTTGAGGTCGTCGACGATACGCTTGATGCGGTTGGCCCCGCCAAGCATCTCGGAGAAGATTATCGGCATCTCCTCGCGCATGCGTGAATATTCAAGGGGACCCATCATATAGTCGCCATGCTCCTCGAAGTACTCCTCGAGGATCGGCTCTACGTCCCCATACGCTTCCACCAGCCTCGGCACGCTGAGCAGGATCATGCCGTTGGGGTTGTTGATCTCGTGGGCTACGCCGGAGACGAGGACGCCGAGGCAGGCCAGCTTGTCGGCCTGGATCAGCTGCTGCTGACGCAGCTGCAACTCGTCCATAGCGCGCTTGCGCTCCCCGACCTCGCGGGCCAGTTCATCGGTGCGGTGAGCCACCTCCTTCTTCAGGGTGCGCGACCAGAGGAGGGTGAGGCCGAGGCCAAGGAGGAGGGGGCCGATCACCGCTGTCCCGTATTGAATAATCGTGCGCCAGCTGATCCCTTCCGGTTCCAGGACTCCGAGCCAGCGGCTGTAGATCTCCTGGTAGCGCCCGGTGTTCTTGAGGATCGCCAGCCCTTCGCCGAAGCGGCTGCGCAGCTCGGCCCGCCCCTTGCCGACGGCGTAGCCGTACTTCTGGGCGACCACCGGATCGCCGACGGCCGCGACATTGGTCAGGACCAGCTTCCTTTTCAGGTAGAGCCCGGGGAGCTTGGCCACCAGGGCGTAGTCGCTCTCCCCGGCGGAAAGCAAGCGTAAAGCGTCAGCCTGGGTCTGCACCGGCACCAGGATGACGCCGAAATCGTCGCTCTGGAGGTAGTCGTGGAGGATGCCTCTTTCCTGCAGCGCGACCCTTTTGCCCCGCAACTCCTCCAAGCTTCGGACGGAAGGGGCACCCTTGCGGGCGAAGATCGAGTGGTGGATGACAGTGTGGGGAGGAGTAAAATCGACCTCCCGCGCCCGCTCCGCCGAGTAGGACATTCCCTGCAGGGCGTCGATCTCCCCGCGCTGCAGAGCCCGGCGCATGTCGACCCAGGCGCCGAGGTGAATCTCCACCTCCATCCCCATCACTTCGGCGATGGCTCTGGTCAGGTCGACGTTGTAGCCCGCAGGTTCCCCCTGCTCATCGAGGAACTCATAAGGAGGGTAGTTCCTGTCGCCGCCAACGATGATCGGTGTCGCCGCCATGCCCGCCGAGGCCAGGAGCAAGAGCAGTCCCGTGAGGAGGAGTCGGAACGCTGTCGATTGGGTCTCTAAAAAAGTGGGCATCACGATCGGCCTTCCATGCCTGGAGCTGCTTGCCGCAATGTCCTGAAGGAGCAAGGTCTCTGTCATAAATCCTGTAACTCAACCATAGCACAGCATTTATTACCCGGAGCGCGGCAGCACTCACAACAGATTTAGACATTCTTCTTTCCGGCTCCACCTCAAAGGCTAAAAGGAAGACTCTGTTCGCGAATTGAACTGATTGTCTAAACAATAAAATCGCCAGCAGAGCCTTATCCTTGGCGTATAAATATTGACTTGAGAGAATTAAAAACTTGATTGTGGACGGAGTAAACAATTAGCCCGATAAGTTGTTCCATATTCGTTTGGGGTATCGACTTGAGGAGGTAACCCCGTATTCTTACAGACCCTGATAAATCAGAAAACCCCCGATCTTCTGACCGAGGGTTTTGAGTGTCTGATTGATGGTGTCTTCCAAGACACCGCCCCGGAGGGCGGAGAGTATCTATGAACCCAGATGCGATTCAGTTCTTATTCACGGAGTTGGCAGATTTTTGTAACGGGCATAAACAAGAAGATGACATATCGCTGGTGATTGCTAAGCTTATTTAAGTCGAATATTTATCATAGGATAATCGCCAAAATGCTAAACACTCGAGGTTCTCATGATGCAATCAAGTACTAGCAAATACCGACTTTCGGGTCTTTTTATCACCTTAGCGGCCATTTTCTCGATAACCACAACAAGCATTCCGGCTCTGGCGTCCGGCAAGGGGCATCCTCACCCTGACGAGACAATGTCTGGACACATGCAGTCGATGCTGGCGGTGAAGGAAGAAGTTCCCGGGGAAAAATTCTGGATCATCGGTC
>JAAXQN010000219.1 GCA_012974305.1 Candidatus Methylomirabilis sp.
CCTCGGAATGCAACGGCCCCCGCGTCATTCAAACTCGGATCACGCACGTTGGTGAACGTTCCCCCGCCGGGGGCGGGATCCCCAGAACGGACCACGGAACGGAGCGGCGCCGCGCCAGCCACGAAGATGCCCTGACTGTCACTATCAAAAGCGATGTCACCGATTTCGTTGATATCCGTGGACGTACCGAAAAACTTCTGAAAACGCCCCCCACCCGGAACGGGATCACCTTCTTGAACAACTGGCTGGGGAGGCGTCTGCGCGGTGGCAACCAACAGCCCTCCAAGGCAAAGGAAGCCTTCCGAATTCAGATCACCTGGGGTAACGAAATCCGCGACGAAGCTCACCTCTCCCTGGTTGTTCAGGCTCACCGACTCAAAGTCAGGGTCCAAAATGGTAACCCCTGCTATTCCGCAGCCTCCCGGGACGGGGTCGCCTGCCCGCGCGAGGGCCACGGGCTGGCCACCTGCAGGAGCCAAAAAGGCCCCACCGCAAAATGACAGCAGATCATTACAGCTCGATGCCTCGTCAAATCCCCCATAGAAGGCTATGGTCCCTTGGTCATCCAATCCGAGGGAACCGAAGAAGGCATACGTGCCGCCGCCGGGGGCCGCGTCGCCGGCCCGCACGACAGGTGGTTGAAGTACTTCCTGGCTTTCGATGAAAATCCCTTCCGTCTGATTATCGGCGAACACTCCATTGAAGACGATTATCCCCGCTTCATTCACCGCGGGCCTGCCGAAGAAAAACGTACCAAACGTGCCCCCACCGGGGACGGCGTCGCCGGTCCGGGCCACCGGGCGGATGCCCAGTTGGAAGACCTTGCCGATGACTGCATCCGCTTCCTCCCCGAGCTTTCCTTCAAACACCATAACGCATCGCAACGTCCCGGCCGGAAAAGAAAAGGGAATTCGAGGAAACTCGGCATCTGCCTGAACCTCCTGGCTCACGGTCATCTCGTCGAGCTTCACCCGGTTCCCACTCGCTTCGTCACAATACACGCTGAGGGTGCCGGGGCCGATGGTCTCGGAGGAGCGGTTGGTCACCCGAAGCTCCAGTTGCGCCGCGTCTATTGCAAGGTCCAGCCGGCCACGGAAGAAATAGCCGAGGAGCCCCGCGGAATAGCCGACGGCGCGGGGGATGGTAAGCTCGCCGATGCTCACGGCATTCAGAGCGTTCAGGGAAGACATCTGGGCGACAAAGGACCCCAGCTCCTGTAGATCCTGGCTGAAGAAGGAGAAAGTCGTCATCCGGGGGTTTGTCTCCAGGATACCGGTGTTCGGGTCCCGGAAGCCGTTCCGACAGAAGGTGACGAGACCACTAATAATCCGGAACTCGGCATCCGTCGTGGTGACTGAATCTTCAAAGCAGTCCGCCGTGTTGAGGATCGGGTCCGGGTAATCAGGGGCGTGGTTTCCGTCCACGAAGGCCGTGAAATTTGTCCCCTCCGAGACGAAGTTCCGGTTGATGATCTGGGACAGGCCTCGAGCGTCCGGCCCGTTGCGCGGGGGGCCGGAGGCGTCGGTCTCCACCCAGAAGTCGCGCGGCTTGGTGAACCCTACCTTCGGGATCGGATAGCCGGTGAACTTCAGGTTCTGCCTGACGCCATCGAGATCCAAATACTTCTCCACCACGCTAGGCGGACCGGCATCGTAAATTCCTTGGATGAGGCCACCGTGCGGCGCGTTGCGGGTATGCGCCGGTGACGCCAAGTCCTGGATGAGATGGATAACATGGCCCAACGCGTAGAAGGTGTCGGCAAGCCTGCGCTCTCGCTCTTTGGGATGCCTTTCTGTCAGGCTGAGAAGGAAGTGCTCCCGGGCATCCTTATAGGAGAACTCCTGCTCGGTGAACTCCTGGGCGTCCTCGAGACCCCACTCGTCGGACCGCTGGCCCTGAATGGGACGGGGAACCCCGAGCACCCGAATTTCAGTGTCGAGCCCTCGATTGAAGATGGGATCGTAGAAGTGGTTGAAGAAGCGGAGGGAGTGGACGAAGCTATCCTCGTCTATGGAGCCTTCCTGAAGCCATTCATCTGGGGTCCGTGGCCTTTCAGAAGGGTCCTTCTGCAATATCCGTTTCCCGGAGAGTCCCAGCTCCTGGACCAAAAAGCCGTCAATGTTCGCCAAGCTGTAGGCTTCGCGACTTATATCCGCGTGTGTCCTAACTTCGTACGACCACCCAAGGGGTAGGAATGACCCAAAGGCAAGGAACACAGCACACAGGAAGAGGATTCCTCTCCTGTACGCAAGATTCATGGTTGCTTCCCCAAGTAGCGAAGAATTTCCTCCCGGGACGTCCCCAGGCTTTCAAGAGAAGAGATCCACCTGCCTTCTCCGAGGGGATGGCGCAATCTCTCTCCCTCGATCGCCACGACCATGCGGGGACACGTTCGCCACTCTAAATCGTTCCACCCGAGGCTACCTTGTAGGAAGACTAGTTCCCTAGCCCACTTGTCGCGTGAATCTTTAAACGGCTGTAGCTTGATTGTCTTCCCATCCCAGTCCGACGTCCGCACAGAGCTTTGGCTTTCACTTTGGTTTTGCACAGTGAGCGGCCGGTACCCCGGCTTGAAGAAGCTCAGTTTTGGGTCTCGGTTAGTCAGGAAGCAGCAGACATAGGCGTGCTGTTTGTCGATGTTTACTGCTGTCTCTTATACACATCT
>JAAXQN010000186.1 GCA_012974305.1 Candidatus Methylomirabilis sp.
CAGCGATCAGCTATCAGCGGTCAGCTTGCTTACACGTAGGTCTACATCCGAGTTTCGCAGATGCTGAGGGCTGACGGCTGACAGCTTGGAACATGCTGATTGCTGACTGCTAATTGGCATCGTCACATGGAGGGAGACATGGAAACGTCCGTGCTTGAAAGGCTTGAGACGCTGGAAAAGCAAAACCGTCGCCTGAAGCGGGCGGGCCTTGTCGTCATGGTTCTCGCCGGAGCTACCCTGCTGATCGGCCAAGCAAAACCGCAATGGAAGGTCGAGGCAGAGCGGTTCGTTCTCACGGACGCGAACGGGAAGGTACGAGCAGAGCTTGGCATGGCGGAGCACGGGCCACACCTCGCTTTCTACGACGCAGAAGGGACGCGGCGCGCGGTTTTAGGCATCGTGCAGAAAGGGCCAGGCCTCTTCTTCCTCGACACGACCCAGAAACGGCGCGTGGCTATGGGAGTGGTGGAGAAGGGACCGGTCCTCCTGTTCTTTGACGAGAACCGGAAAACCATCTTCTCGAAACCGTAAACCGAAATTCCTCACCATAGAACTAGAGATGTCCCTACTCCACACCAAAGTCGCCCGGGAAGGCGCCGCCTCAACAACAATTTTTTGCTTCACCGCAGTCACTACGGCGGTGCTGCTCTTCACAGGCGTCGCCCTCGCCCGCCATGCATACCTTGTCTGGGTAGAAGGGCTCATCCAACGGATCGAGCCAAGGTATCGCGAGATGGCTATCTGGGAGTATCAGGGTGGTAGGTCCACGTGAAGCCTCCGGGTCCCCGGGTCGGTGGACCTCCACGATTTCCACGTGGGCGATTACGTTCTGGCCCGCGTGGATCTAAATAGGGGTTTGGTGCTTAGAATCCGGAAGCTCCCTCCGCCGACGGGCGATGACCGCTACCAGGATGCGCTCCGCCGCCTCAAGGCCGAGACAGATGAAGAGGGACTATGACCCGAGGCTACCCACCTTTCTTCTCTTCCCTCCAAGAAGTTCAATAAGTTAGATTCTCAACTTTATTTAGAAATTCACTCAAATTTCAGCAGCATTTTCCCGAAACCGCTGAAAAAATAAGGTTTTCTCTTGACCTGTTCCGATGACGTCCGTAGGCTAGATGAACAAATAGTGACCGGGTCATCTGGGGGCTGCCAAGCACCAGCCACCCCTGAAAGGCTTGCCGGGATCTGTGAAAACTTATTTGCATAACTTCCGACCGTGGTTTTGGGCCTCAGGGGTCCTGGCCGTGCTCACCCTTGTGGGTACCCCTCCCATTGAGGCCGCGCAGAAGCTGACGAATCAGCTCGCCGGTGCGTCTAGTCCATATCTCCAGGAGGCGGCAAGCCACCCGGTCGCCTGGTATTACTGGGGAGAAGAGGCCTTTCGACTGGCCAAGGAGCTGGATCGGCCGATTCTCATGGACATTGGAGCGATCTGGTGCCACTGGTGCCACGTGATGGACCATGAGACGTACAGCAATCCCGAGGTGGCGAAACTGATAAACAACAATTTCATCGCCATCAGGGTAGACCGGGACGAGCGGCCTGATATTGATGCCCAATACCAGCAGGCGGTGCAGGCCATTACGGGCCACGGTGGCTGGCCGCTCACGGTCTTTATGACCCCCGAAGGGAAGGTCTTCTACGGCGGAGGAACCTTTTTCCCCGATGACCGGTTCGGGCGGCCGGGCTTCAAGAGGGTGCTCCCCAAGCTCGCCGAGCTCTATAGAGACCGCAGAGAGATGATCATGACATCTGCCGATAAGCTGTACAAGGCGCTGTCCACTCATGAAGCTGAGAGGCTCAGGAAGGCTCCCCTCTCCCCCCAGCTCGTCGAAGCCATTACCCAGTCAATGACCCGTTTCTTCGATGAGGAACACGGAGGCTTTGGGCCGGCGATGAAGTTCCCCCACACCGGGTCAATCGCACTTGCCCTCAGGACATACGCGGAGAAGGGCGATGAGCAGATGCTCAGGATCGCCACCACAACCCTGGACGAGATGGCCAAAGGAGGAATCCACGACCAACTCGGAGGAGGGTTTCACCGGTACGCCACTGACCGGGCCTGGCGTATTCCCCACTTTGAGAAGTTCACTACGGGGAACGCCCTGCTTCTCATGAACTATCTTCGTGCGTACCAGGCAACAGAGAACGCGCGCTACAGGGAGGTCGCCGAGGGGATCATTGTCTACACGAACGCGGTCCTGTCCGATCAAGAACGGGGAGGGTTCTACTCGGACCAGGATGCGGATATAGGTCCTGGGGACGATGGGGCCTACTATACCTGGACCATCCGGGAAGTGAAGGCGGCGTTGTCAAAGGAAGAGGCGGAGGTCCTCGTACGACATTACGCCATCGATGAGAAGGGAGACATGCGCGAGACCCCCGGACGAAACGTCCTTTGGGTGGCGACCACGCCTGAGCAGATCGCCCGGGACCTTTCCCTTCCTGTCCGTCAGGTCAAGGCCCTCATCGCGAGTGGGAACACCCACTTGATCGAGGCACGGACAAAGCGGAAGACACCCTTTGTGAACCAGACTCTGTTCGCCGACCGGAACGGCATGATGATCAGCGCCTACCTCGAGGCCTACAAGGTCCTGGGCCGGGAAGAGCTCAAGGTCTTTAGCTTGAAAAGCCTGGACTATCTCCTCACGCGCATCTACTCGCGGGAAGAGGGACTGTACCACGCCCTCTCTGACGGGAAACCCCACACCCCCGGCTTCCTCAGCGATTACGTGTGGATCACCGCAGCCCTCCTCCAGGCCTTCCAGGTCACGGGAGACGTCCGGTATCTCAAGACGGCAAGAGAATTGATGGATCAGGCCCTTCGCACCTTTTGGGACGAGACCGGGAATGCCTTCTTCGATTTCCGCCCCGAATCGACGGCCCTGGGTCTCCTCAAGCGCCCCTCCAAATCCTTTACGGACACTCCCATTCCCTCGCCGAACGCCATGGCGGCCTTGGTCCTGAACGAACTGTATTTGCTGACAAACGCGAACATGTATCACAAGCGGGCCGAGCAGATCCTGGAGACATTCGCTGTCGCTGCCCCCGACAATGGGATATTCGCTTCGACCTACGCCCTGGCAGTCGATCTTCACCTACACCCTCCGGCCCATGTGGCCATCATTGGCCCCCGATCCGACCCCCGCACCCTGGCCTTGTGGCAGGCCGCCCTGAAAGCCTTTCGGCCGGGAAAGATCGTGGCAGCCTATGATCCGGCCCTTGGGGAGGCAGCAAAGCTCCCCCCGCCGATCGCTGCGGCCATGCAAGCGACTCGCGCGAAAGGCACGCCACAGGCCTACGTCTGTGTGGGGATTTCCTGTTCGCTTCCCACGAGCGAGCCGGAAGCGGTCACAGTTCTGGTCCAAACTTTCGAGCGGCAGATTCCCCCCTGATCACAGTCAAAACCGGCTGAAGGACGGAGCCGGATGGGAGAACCAGAGAATGCTCTATGGCGTTCTGGCCGACTTCGTGGTGATGGTGCACTTTGCCTTCGTCCTGTTCGTAGTACTCGGCGGATTCTTCGTCCTGAGGTGGAAGCGGTGTGCCTGGTTACACGTTCCGGTGGTTCTCTGGGGTGCACTCATTGAATTTACGGGTTGGATCTGTCCACTCACGCCGCTTGAGAACTGGCTCCGTGCACGAGGTGGGGCGGTCGGATATCGGTCCAGCTTTATAGAGCACTACATTTTTCCGGTCCTTTATCCCACACATCTCACGCGACAGTTGCAGATTACCCTGGGTCTCTTGGTATTGGGGATTAATCTCGGAATCTATGGATGGGTATTGCGCCGCGCCGCAAAGAGCAAGGCTTGATCAGGAGGGCGCCATCACACACTGCGAGGCAGATAACGTGTAGGCAACCTGGAGGAGGGATCATGGCGATATCATCGACGATGGAGTTACCCTTTGGGGCGAAAGCCCCGGATATTGCGCTTCCGAACATTGATGGAAAGATCACCTCGCTTGCCGATTTTGGCGATGCGCCTACCCTGCTGGTGATGTTCATTTGCAACCACTGCCCCTATGTCCTGCATCTCCGAGAGCATCTCGTCCAGCTGGTCAAAGAGTACCAGAGCAAGGGGGTGGCGGTCGTGGGGATCAACTCGAACGATGTCAAGCGGTATCCAGATGATGCCCCCGACAAAATGGCCGAGGCCGCCAAGCGGTGCGGCTTTACTTTCCCGTACCTCTTTGATGAATCCCAGGAGGTGGCCAAAGCCTATCGGGCCGCGTGTACACCGGATTTCTTCCTTTTCGACAAGGATCGCAAGCTCATCTACCGGGGGCAATACGACGACAGCCGTCCAAAGGGCGACATTCCAGTGACCGGAAAGGACCTTCGCGCAGCCTTGGATGCCGCCCTTGCGGATGGTCCCCTCCCCCAAGATCAAAAGCCCAGCGTGGGCTGCGGCATCAAGTGGAAGCCTGGCAACGAGCCGGACTTCGCCTAGAGCTAGTCCTCCCTGATTTTTCATCCCTGTCCCTCGGTTGGAAAAACGCAGACAGGTAAGGCAGTGGCATGTCCCCTGCATGCACCTTTCTGAGATGGGTGCAGTGATCCAGGTCCGCGAGCAGAGGATATGCCACCACAGCACTACACAGACGTCGACAAAATCCACCTTCAGGAGCAATTCCGGGAATTACGACGGAGGGTCACTCTTGCCAATGTGACTTTCTTTGTCTTTTTCTTTGCGTCGTTCTTTCTTCTTGTATACATCAAAGATGAGGGCCTTCTTAAAGGACTGGTGATTTTTTGGCTTTTGGTGGGGTTGGCTTTAATCCGATTCAATTGGAAGGTCTGGCGTTGTCCTGCCTGCTCAAAACGGTGGGATCTTCAACAGCTTTTTGCCAGTACACACTGGGATTATTGTCCGAAGTGTGCAGCACCGCTGAAAAGAGTTCCGAAAGAGTCGCGTCAAGTCAACCTGAGTGAGCATCAAATCCGAGAACTGCAAGAACAATTCAAGAGAAACCGTTGGTGGGGAAACATTGCCCTTGCGCTTCTCGTTTTTCTGCTCATCGTTGTACTGGTCGTCCTCGATGCAAAGGGATTCAGTGACGGTGAACTAGAACTGATCGGCATCATTCTCGGAGGAGTATTCACATCGATTTATTTCGTCTTATCCAGGTGTGTGAATTGCAAAAAAGGCCTTGTACTCGGGCGTGCCAGTCATTGTTACCTTTGTGGAGTAAAGCTTAAGTAGCCGTTTCTCGGTCCCCTTTCGCACGACCGTCTTAGCAGGCCGCACCCAGCGGCCTAGTCCCTTTTTGATCTTCTCAAGAATTTTTGGGGTGTTCAGCAGCTGAGTGCAGGAGTGTTGTGCCGTCAGATTGCTTTGCGGCGCTGGCGCCGACGCAGTTCCTCAACGCGCGCTCGCGCGCCAGGCAAATAGGGATTGATCTCGAGCGCCGCCTCGAAGGCCCCTATCGCCGCTCGATTGTCGCCGAGGCTGATATAGACGAAGCCGAGTCCCGAGAGCGCCCCGAAATGACGTGGCTCGAGGGCGAGGGTCCGTTCGATATCGCGCACCGACGCCTCATATTCGCCCATCAGGTAGTAGACCGTGGCCCGCTTGTTCCATCCTTCGGCCAGGTCCGGCTCGAGCTTGATCACCTCACTGAAGGTGTCCACCGCCGCCTCGTAGTCGCGGCGCGATATTTCCTCGATCCCTTTGGACATGAGGGTGTCAACGATGTCGTTTTCGGGCTGCCGCCAGATAACCCAGATCTGGTACGTGAGCGCCGCCGCCTCGGTCTCGCTGTCGGTGGTCTTGAGGCGGTCAAACAGGGCATCCAGGCGTTCGTCGGTCTGGCCTGCCCAAGCGGCGGGCATAAGGCACGCCGCAGCGGCCAGAACTATTGCTGCAATAATGCGATTCATTCGAAAAACCACGTGCTTCATAGCTCTATATTACGGCCGCATTTCCGATACGTCAACACAACAGAACTGTCCCCACATCTTTTTTCTGCTCATTTCTGGGAAAGGGCTTGCGATCCCATCGAGGTATCCCTATCATGTTAGCCTGTACAAGGGAAAAATCCGGGAAGTGAGGAAGGGATGCAAGGCCTTTGAGCCGGGAAAGGAGGAAGTCATGCCGAGCGAGGAGACCCGCCGGTTGCTAAAAATATTCGGTATCGCGGTGACGGATTTCGAGGATGCGGTCGATAAAGGCGCGCCGCCCGAAGAGGTGTCCAGGACAGAGGCAGAGGTCCGTACCCGCCTCGACGAGGTCACGGCGCTCATCGAGCGCCTCCGTGCAAAGAAACCCTAATTCTTGCTTGTTCCTTTATAATCGGGATCGGCGTAGTATTTCGGGCTGAAGGCGGTCATCGTTTCCCCGGTCGTTTCCTCGGTGACCTCCACCCCCTCGTTTTGCAGATACTCCTGTTGACCCTCGGTGAGTCCCATTAATCTCTCTTCAGATCTTTTCAAGATATGAATCCGCGCCCGCAAATCGAACATCGACTCTGCCGTCAAACGTAGTCTATTTTTGTCTAAGGCCAAGACCGCATTTTTAAATTCGTCGGAAACCGGCTGGGGCGATTTATTGAGTAGGACAATTTCCCTGCTGTAGTCTGGAGCAATCTCTTGAACACTGCCGACGTATGTTTGATCTCTCCAATCAATGAAGGCGGGGATTCCGGGGGGCTTTTGTTTCGCCATCCGCTCTTTCTCTTCCGCCAAATATCGTATGAGACCAAAGACATCTGGTGGCTGGCTCATGATTTCTTCTCCCGAAAAACGACATTCTGGGCGACACATTCAATCACCGAGTCGTGCCGCCAGAGAAGAGGAGTAATTGTGTCGAGGATGAAAAAGGGGTCTCTAGGCGCGAAAATTAAAGTCTCACGAGCAGCCCGGGCCCTTTACCTCGCTCTCAGCAGTGTTGTCAGGCACGAGGCTTGTGACGAATCCGGCTGGGTCGGCCCGGTGCTGATCGAGCATCTCTTGCAATTGCTTGAGCACCCTTTCCCGGGTGGAAAGCCCGTACCAGTATAACCGGATGGGACCGATCAGTTTGAGATAGTAATGGTTGGCTGGATCATGCTGGGCCGAACAGGCACCGGGGTTCCTCGCAACCTGGAGTTGGTCTTTGAAGGCCTCCGCGTATTGGGCAAGGAGTGGCTCCCCGCGAAGGTCCTGGGGGATTTCCGGAAACAATGCAACTAATTCCTGAACGGTCATGACTCTTCTCTCCTCACGCAATGACCGGGGGTGATCTCCCCCTGGTATAACCTGCATTTATCGAGAAATTTCGTGTGCTATCTGGCCGATCCGTATTTTCACGATAGCCAGTTTTCGCCCTCTTGTCAATCCTCGTCTCTTCTCCTCACACGCCTAGAAACTGCGGCTCCACCGCGTGACACGAGCTCTTGACACCCGTCCGACGTTTCGGTAAGGTCGCATTGAGAGAAAGGTCCAGACGTAAGTTCTCGTCGGCCTCGCGGCCGTTAAGTATATTTGTTTTCAGCCGCTAACACGCTAATCACCGTCACGGTCTCGCGGCGCTCACACTGCCCACCCTGCCGGCCGCACAGGATATTACACCGAGGACTTGCCGGACTTTTCTCATCTTCGGACCCTCCACACCCTGGTCCCCTGGAACCAGCGGAATCATAAGGAGTACCATAATGAGCCAAGAGGCTGCGCCGCGGCACACCAATAGGTTGATCCACGAGACCAGTCCCTATCTGTTGCAGCACGCCCATAATCCGGTCGACTGGTATGCCTGGGGGGAGGAGGCCCGCCAGCGCGCCAAGGGAGAACACCGTCCCATCCTCGTCAGTATCGGCTACTCCACATGCCACTGGTGCCATGTCATGGAACGCGAGTCGTTCGAGGACGAGGCCATCGCCGCGCTTATGAACAAGCATTTTGTCTGCATCAAGGTCGATCGAGAGGAGCGGCCCGACCTCGACGAGATTTACATGGCAGCCACACTCGCGCTCAACCACGGGCAAGGGGGCTGGCCCATGACGGTCTTTCTGACCCCCGACCAGCAGCCTTTTTTCGCGGGAACCTACTTCCCCCCGACAGACAAATATGGTCGCCCCGGGTTCCCCACCCTGCTCCGACGGATTGCCGAAATTTGGGAAAACGACCCCGAGACAGTTCAGCAACAGGCTGCTGAGCTGACCGAACACCTCCGCCAGTCGTCACGCTCCCTCGCCTCTATGCCGGTCGGTGAGGCGGAAGTTGCCGCGGCCATCTCCTACTCTGCCGAGACCTTTGACGCCACCCACGGCGGATTTGGTGCCGCCCCCAAGTTCCCCGCCGCAACGAAACTCTCGCTCCTCCTGTGTCATCACCAGCGCACCGGGGACAACCATACCCTGCACATGGCCCTCAAGACACTTGACGCTATGGCCCAGGGAGGGATCTACGACCAGATCGGCGGCGGGTTTGCCCGCTACTCGACGGACGAGCATTGGCTCGTCCCGCATTTTGAAAAGATGCTCTACGATAACGCGCTCCTTACCCGGACCTACCTCGAGGCCTTCCAGGTCACCGGCGGTCCCTTGTACCAGCGCATTGCTACCGAAGTCCTGGACTACATTTTGCGCGAGATGACCGCTTCCGAGGGCGGCTTCTACTCCGCCACCGACGCCGACTCCGAGGGGGAGGAGGGGAAATTCTTCGTCTGGACGCCCGATGAAATCGAAGCGGTCCTGGGCGAAGAGGAGGCGCGGCGCTTCTGCACCTATTACGACATCACGCCTCGGGGAAACTGGGAGGGAAAGAGCATTGCCAACGTCCGCCGCACGATTAATCAAGTCGCGGCCGGGCTCGATATCGACCCCGAGGCGCTTCAGGCATCGCTCGATCAGGCACGGCCGATAATCTACGAGGCCCGGGGGCAGCGGATCCCACCCGGGCTCGACGACAAGATCCTCACCGCCTGGAACGGATTGATGATCAGCGCGATGGCCGAGGGATATCGCGTCCTCGGTGACCGGCGATATCTGGATGCCGGCACGCGTGCCGCCGATTTTTTGCTCACCACCCTCGTTCGAGCGGATGGCCGACTGCTCCGGACCTACCGGGCAGGCAAGGCGCACCTCGATGCCTACCTCGAGGACTATGCCTACCTCGCCGAGGGGCTGATCGACCTTTACGAGGCAGGCGGTGCATCCCGCTACCTCCTGGAATCGCTGCGCCTGGTCGAGATCGTTCTGGCCGACTTTCTCGACGAGGAGAGCGGGGCTTTCTACTCCACAGCGCGGGACCACGAATTTCTGATCGTGCGGCATCGGGAGGGAAACGATGGAGCCACCCCAGCCGGGAACGCCGTGGCCGCCTCTGCGCTCGCCCGCCTCTCGTTCCACCTGGACCGCGAAGACTTGCGAAACGCAGCGGAGCGCGCGATCACCGCCTACGGCAAACAGATCAGCCGCCTCCCCCATGCTTTTGCCAAGAGCCTGGCGGTCGTGGATCTGCTCCTGGATGGGCCGGTTGAGCTGGCCCTGATCGGGAGTAGCGGGGAGACCCGTCTTGAAGCGCTCCGCCGTGAAGTCGGCCGCCGCTACTTCCCCAACAGGATCATCGCCCACTACGATCCGGCCTCGGGCCATGCTCCCTCTTTCCCCCTGCTCGAAGGGAAGGGTCTTGTCAATGGACAGGCAGCGCTCTATGTATGCCGGAACTTCGCCTGCCAGGCCCCCATCACCGATCCGGCGCTGGTTGCCCCGGCCCTGAGCGCTCCCATGTCGGACGCGGAACCCACAAGACGGTCGGTCGTCGGCACCTTCCTGGCAGGCAGCGCCACCCCCGGCGATACCGCCGCCTACGCCGCTCGGTTCCCCGCCCACGGCTATGTTTCCCTGGGCACGACCGGCCTTATCACCAGCAAGGTCGGGTTCGGCGGCTACCGCGTTGACGATGAGACTCCCAGGCACCGCGAGGCGCTCGAAAAGGCCCTCCTCGGCGGCTGCAACCTCATCGATACGTCTACCAACTACATGGATGGCGGGAGTGAACGTTGCGTCGGTATCGTGCTCGGCGCGCTGGTACGGTCCGAGAAGCTGCGTCGTGAGGAACTCATCGTGGTCTCGAAGATCGGCTACGTGCAGGGGACTAACCTAGTCCTGGCCCAGGAACGGGAGACAGCCAGCCAAGCCTTTCCAGAGATGATTAAATACATGGATGGTTGCTGGCACTGTATCCATCCCGAGTTCCTCGGCGAGCAGCTCGAGCGTTCGCTCGCACGCCTCCAGCTCGACACCCTGGATGTCTGCCTGCTCCACAATCCCGAATACTTTTTCTCGGACGCCAAGAAGCGAGGCCGCGGGTCTCTGGAGGACCTCCGAGCAGAGTTCTACCGGCGACTCCGGGATGCCTTTGCGTTCTTCGAAAGCCAGGTCTCAGCGGGCACGATTCAATGGTACGGTGTCTCTTCGAACACAGCGGTCTCACCCGCCTCAGACCCGGAGGCGACCTCGCTCAGCCGCATGCTGGCCGCGGCGCGAGAAGCCGGAGGCCCCGGCCACCATTTTCGGGTCCTTCAGCTACCGATGAACCTGTTCGAGGGGGGCGGTGTCCTGGAGCGGAACACTGGACCGGATAACCAGCAAACAGTCCTTGAAGCTGCCGTCGAGGCAGGGGTGGATGTCCTGGTGAACCGGCCGCTCAATGCCATTGTCGGCGACCGCATGCTGCGCCTGGCTAGCTTTGATGTAAAGGCTGAGCCAATCGATATCGATGCCCAGCTCAAGGTCGTGGCCGATCTGGAGGCAGAGTGGCGTCAGCGGCTCGCTCCGAATATCCAGACATCGCCCAAGAGTCTCGCCCCGGACCATTTCTTCCGCTGGGCCGATCAACTGCAGAGCCTTTCGGGCCAGCTCGAGAGCCTCGAACACTGGGAGCATATCGAGGGACAGATGATCATGCCGCAGCTCACGCAGTTGCTCGCGACCCTTGATAATAATCTCACGGGTGAGCTACAGTCGGTGTGGCAGTCCTGGCGCGCCCGCTATCTGGAGGAACTGGCAAAGCCATTAGCCGAATTTCGGCGCCAGGGGGCCAACAAGAGCCAGCGACAGAGCGCAGCAATCTCGGCAGTGATCGATCCGTTGCTCCCGGCCGAGCGACGGGCCGAGAGTCTCTCGCGCAAGGCCCTCTGGGTGCTGACCAGCACGCCCGGCGTTAGCTGCGTGCTGAACGGTATGCGGAGACCTGCCTACGTTGAAGATTCCCTCGGTATCCTTGCCTGGTCACCGCTCGCCGAGGTCGTCCCGATCTACCATGCCATCCAAACCCTCAGACTACCCCATCGGTAGGTCCACGAGTAGTACCCTCAAAGAACTCGAGTTCGAATGCTTCTGCATACATAGTCATCTGTAAATTCTCTCGTGCAATTTTGCGGTTAACCCTTAAAACGCGTTCATCAAGGCCATGGTTTCTCGTATTCAAGTTCCGTTGCTGTTGGGACTCGTGGAACCGCAGCAATTGGCCTTTCCACTCTGCATCTTTTTCTCCAAATACCGTATAGACATCGTGGCGCATGCTGATGGTCTTCGGATCTCTGTTTAAGAACGCTGTAATCGAATAGCCCGCCCCTGAGGCGATTCTTCGGAAGATAGAATACGTCCTTTGATGGTCAATATTTGTATCGTTGCCGTGAGGAAGAAAAACGACATCCGGCCGTATTTGTAGAAAATGATCCCGAACACGATCAACATTCACCTCGTTCTCAATGATATCGCCCGCATGGTCTTCCTCAAGTCTCAAAAAGCTCAGGTGTGATTCTGGTAGTCCAAAGAATGTGCAGCTCTTCCTTTGTTCCTCTTCTCTTATTTGACCTTTTGTCTGCCTCGTAGGAGGAGAGCAAAACCCATCCTCCACTCCACTGGCCCCGGAACTCAGGACGGCCACATATATGAGGTCCCCATTATCCCTGAAAAACCGCAAACTTATCCCAATTTCATCAAAATCATCTGGGTGAGGGGCCAGAACCAACGTGACTAGCTCCTTGGGGACTTGGATTGAATGAAGAAAAACGGGCATCCCAGCTGTAAATAAGTCTTTCATGTCCATACGTAACCCCTCCGCCGTCCCTTCAATCGGAGCAAGAGAAGTTTACACGGCGAGCTTGAGGAGTTGGCGGAGGCGCGCTTCAGTGCCCGTCAGATCGTGGGCGCGGGCCGCCTCGGTCATGGCGCGAAGCCGGGGGTAGTTAATCCGTTGCTCTTCCAAAAGATCCCGAGCGAAGGAGCCGTCGCGGATCTCACGGATGATTTGTCGGAACTCAGCGAATCTAAACCTTGCTATGCTCGGGTTGCCACTGAGAAGTGCCATCGGGGAGGGGGATCTCTTTGAAGTCGCCAAACAGGTGGGGTGCCTCTTTTTTCATGATCTCGGCCACCTTTCCGAAGACCAGGCGGATCTCCACCTCGGCCCCCGGCTCGGTCCGGGCCTCGATCACCCATCGGAGCGTCCTGGCATTGGCCGACCAGATGATCGTGGTCGCTACCCCATCGGGGGCAACGCGGCGCATGGCGGAGGTGAGGACCTTTTTTTCGTGGAACGGTCGCCCCTCGATCGCCAGAACGTCCGCCATGCGTTGCTGAGCCTCCTCACTTTTCCTGACGGATTCTTCAAAGAGCGCCAGTGCCTCCGGGTTGTCACGGATCTCCGGGGGTACCCACATGCCGATCTCCGTCAGGCGCACGAAGCGGAGGCTCTCTTGACTAATCGCGGTCCCGACCCGATGCCTCACAAGTTCGTGGGTGAAAACACGACTGCAATTAAAGAAGGCAAAGCTCCAGCTGGCATGCTCCAGGACGCTGCCGTGCTTGACGCTCAGAATGTTTTCGAGGTAGGCCTTGCTCCCCTCCCGGACCTTGGTGACATTGGGATTCAGACCGGGCTCGAACGAACGATAACAGGACCGTCCCGCCACTTCGATAAGCTTCTCACCCCCTGAGGGGGCGTCGGTGTCCCAGCCAGAGACGCCCACCGCTTGCAGATACGCGGCAAGCCCCTCCTCATTGATCGTCGGCCGGGCCAGGAGAAAGACCTGCGGTTCTACTTGCTTCATAACACCCTCCACTCGGGGCTATTGTGATGACCGGAAGCTCCACCCGTCAAGGGAAATCCACCCAATCCGGCTGGGACGCTAGAATGCTGGCACGCTGGAATGCTTTCAAGTTTGAAGAGCTCTACGACGTTCTCCTTTTGAGCCTGCTAGCGTCCTAGCGTTCTAGCGCCCTAGAAAGGCAATGACGCGGAAACGAGCAGGTAGCGGCCCAGAAATTCACCGAGAAAGACGGTAATGACGGCGACGTAATAGAAGCCGGTGGCCGCCTGCACATTGGGAAGACGCAGGCAATTCAATATCACCAGCGCGACCACTAACGAGGCACCGATCCCGACGAACATCCGACTCACGAGGAGGACCCAGTGCTCTCCCAAAAGTCGCACCCACTCCCCGCTCCCCGGACCAAATCCGTAGACCAGGAGGGTGAAGAGGGCCGGAAGTGCACCCTGGAGCAGAATAACCATACAGAAGACATCGGAAACGCGCTTGATGAGCCGGACGGGCAGGTGGGGCTCGTTCAGGTACCGATGCCCCAAGAGCAGCCCGATCAGCGCCATCCCGAGGATGAGGGCCGAGGTGAGGGCATTCGTCGTTCCCATAATGACGCCCAACGACCCAGCCGCGGGGATGGGATAGCGCAAAACATCGAAGACCAACAGGACCAAGCCTGCCAGGATGGCCAGCCGATGAAGGACTCCTGCTCCAGGACTTCCCGGGAGAAACCAAGTCACCGTAAAGGCCAGCAACAGGGCGGCAAAAAGGACGCTTAACCACAGCACGAGGCCCCCTTGCCCCATTGAACGCCACAGGGCAAGACCCTCAATCGCAAGGAGAATCAGGCCACAGATCCGATAAAATTGGCGGCTGATGGCCTCAGACGGGATTAAGAGCAGGGCCACCATGCCGCCAACCGCGATCTGGTGCAGGAAAAGAACGAAGGTCCGTCCCAGTTGGTCCATCGTCCTCAACGATCAATAAGCAGGCGTACGGAATGCGCCAGACCGCGCGGAAGCAATCGGCGAAATCTATCATGCTTTCTGGTAAATTTTCCCGCCACTTTTCACAAACTCCGCCGCCTTTTCCTGCATCCCTTTCTCCAGGGCCTCGGACTCGGACACGCCCTGGCTGGCTGCGTAATCCCGCACCTCCTGGGTAATCTTCATGGAGCAAAACTGGGGACCGCACATGGAGCAGAAGTGCGCGACCTTTGCGGAATCCTTGGGCAATGTCTCGTCGTGGAGCTCGCGCGCCCTGTCCGGATCCAGCCCGAGGTTGAACTGGTCGACCCACCGGAATTCGAAGCGCGCCTTGGAGAGGGCGTTATCGCGAAGTTGCGCACCGGGGTGACCCTTTGCCAGATCTGCCGCGTGCGCAGCGATCTTGTACGCGATGATGCCGTCCTTCACATCATCTTTGTCCGGCAGCCCCAAATGTTCCTTAGGGGTGACGTAACAGAGCATGGCGCAACCATACCAGCCGATCATCGCCGCGCCGATTGCAGAGGTGATATGGTCATAGCCGGGCGCGATGTCGGTGGTGAGGGGCCCCAAGGTATAAAACGGCGCTTCGCCGCATGCTTCCAGCTCCTTATCCATGTTGATCTTGATGAGGTGCATGGGAATGTGGCCCGGCCCTTCGATCATGGTCTGCACGTCGTGTTGCCACGCGATTTTGGTCAGCTCGCCCAGAGTATCCAATTCGGCGAACTGGGCTTTGTCGTTGGCGTCGTAGATCGAGCCTGGGCGCAGGCCGTCACCCAGCGAGAAGCTAATATCGTAGGCCTTCATGATCTCGCAGATTTCCTCGAAGTGCGTGTACAGAAAGCTCTCCTTGTGATGTGCCAGACACCACTTGGCCATGATCGACCCGCCACGCGACACGATGCCGGTCATCCGCTTTGCGGTGAGCGGGACATGCGCCAACCGTACCCCAGCGTGAACAGTAAAATAATCCACACCCTGCTCGGCCTGCTCTATGAGGGTGTCCCGGAACATCTCCCACGTCAGCTCCTCGGGCTTACCGCCCACTTTTTCCAGCGCCTGGTAGATCGGGACCGTGCCGATCGGGGCAGGGCTGTTGCGGATAATCCATTCCCGCGTTTCGTGGATATTCTTGCCGGTGGACAGATCCATCACGGTATCCGCGCCCCAGCGCGTCGCCCAGGTCATCTTTTCAACTTCTTCCTGGATCGACGATGTGACCGCGGAATTGCCGATATTGGCATTAATCTTGACCAGGAAGTTTCTTCCGATGATCATCGGCTCGCTCTCAAGGTGGTTGATGTTGGCCGGGATAATCGCCCGGCCCCGGGCCACCTCTGAGCGGACAAATTCCGACGTGATGACAGGGGGAATACTGGCGCCAAAACTTTCGCCATGGTGCTGGCCGACCAATATATCTGACAGATTTTCACGCCGCTGGTTTTCACGTATGGCAATAAATTCCATCTCAGGGGTCACGATGCCGCGCCGCGCATAGTGCATTTGTGACACGTTCATGCCGGGTTTGGCACGGCGCGGCTTGCGCTCGAGATGAAAGCGCAGCTCCGCCAGCCTGGGATCGGTCAGGCGCTTGTGGCCGTATTCCGAGCTGGGGCTTGGAAGCTCTTCGGTATCGTTACGCTCGATAATCCAGCGTGTGCGCAGAGGGGGCAGACCACACCGAACGTCAATCTTGACGGAGGGGTCCGTATACGGTCCGGATGTGTCGTACACATAAATAGGCGGGTTCTTTTCAGGTCCAAAACTGGCTGGGGTATCAGATTGAGTGATTTCCCGCATCGGCACGCGGATATCGGGCCTCGAGCCCTCCACATACACTTTCTTCGAGTTCGGCAAAGGCTTGATCGCCGCCTGGTCAACTTCAGCAGTCAGGTTGAGAAACTCTGGATTCGCACTCATGTTAGACTCCTCATCTCCTCGGTAATGACTTCCCCGAGAGCGTGATGCATTTGGTTTCCGTACACATGGACATTGCTACTACAAAAAGAAAAGCGCGAGGCACATTTACCCGCGCTTTGGCTGTCTTTCCCAGACACCTCCCTCCGCTGGCATTATCCAGATCAGGTTCGACGGTCGTCCCGGGACTAACGGGACCTCTCAGCTCGCCTCCGCGCGCTCCCGTGGTCCTCCCTATTGTTGTTTTCTTCCTATCACGCCCTCCCGGTTTTGTCAACTATCCCACACGCTTTCCGAATCCCCGATCTTTCGAAAACCGGCTTTTCCAATGCCTTTCAGCTGCCCGCCACAGATGCGAAGGTAGACCTCGCACCCGGGGCACCCCACACCTCGATAGAGGCCGTGGTAGACGCAAAGCCCCTCGGGGATTTCCAGGACCGGACACATCCGTGGACCTCCATGGAGAAGCACAGAAGGCGCAGATCCAAGAGGAATTTGCTTCGTCAGGCACATACGCTCCGGACAAATTGCAAACGGCATGCCGAGGCCGCTCTCTGGATAAAAGGAAGTCATCACATGTCCAGGAAAGAAGGAGTCAGGTCAGATGAGATGGAAAGGATCAAGGAAAAGAACGGCGGGTTGTTCTGCGATGGCCGGGCCGCTTGGCCGCAGGTGGCCGGGACGGAGGGGCGGTCTTGAGAAAGAGTTCATCTTCAGGCCACTCCACTGGGATCTTGTAACCGACCAGGGCCTCGATAGCGGGCAGGCCAAGGACATACTTTTCGTCGGCCAAGGTGATGGCTTTCCCCGAGGCCCCTGCTCTGGCAGTCCGACCTATCCGATGGATGTAGTCTTCGGGATCCTGTGGCACATCGTAGTTGACCACATGAGTCACCCTTTCGATATGGAGACCTCGGGAGGCAACATCTGTCGCCACCAGAATCGGGAGTTCCCCTCTTTTGAAGGTTTCGATCACTTTGAGTCGTATTCTCTGATCGATATCGCCGGTGATGGCCCGGCTTTCGTAGCCGTAGAGGGTAAGTCGGTCGGCGAGCCCCTGGGCACCCCGCTTCGTGTTGGTGAAGATCAGAATCCGTTCTCCCCGCTCCCGCTTCAATAGCCCCAGAAGAAGGGGAAGCTTCTCCTCTCGAGACACATGGTACAGAACCTCTTCCACCTGCGCGACGGTTAGCTGTTCTGGCGTGGCGGAGACTTTGACAGGATTGTTCATGAACTCGTAGGCCAGTTCCATCTCCCGATAGCCTAATGTAGCCGAGAAGAGGAAAGATTGACGGAGGTGGTAAGGCGGAAGGCGCCGCATGATGTACCGGATATCCCTGATGAACCCCATGTCGAACATTCGATCCGCCTCGTCGATCACTACCACCTCGATAGCCTTGAGGCTGTACACGCGCTGTCTCGAATAATCGATGAGACGCCCGGGCGTTCCCACCACAATGTCCACCTTCTGGCGCAGGGCCTCCCGCTGCCCGTGGTAGTCGATCCCCCCATAGACAGCGAGGATATTCAGGCGGGTGAACTGTCCCAGAAGCCGGGCGTCCTCATAGATCTGCACCGTGAGCTCCCTGGTAGGGGCGACGACGATGGCCCTGGGAAGAGCTGGTGCGGTCACCCGCTCACTTCGAAGGAGACGAGTGAAGCAGGCAATGAGGAAGGCCGCCGTCTTCCCGGTCCCTGTCTGGGCCTGCCCGGCTACATCTTTCCCCTCGAGGATCAGGGGCAGGGTCAGCTCCTGAATTTGGGTGCAATGGGTGAATCCGGCCGCCTCGATACCTCTCAGCACCGGTTTGGGAAGGTTAAGGGTCTGAAATGCGACCGGTTTGCCCATCACCTGTTTCTTTTCCGTTCACACCCTGGCTTCTTTTAGGGCATGAAGCTAGGAATGCAGGAGCGCCCGAAGCGCGCGGAGACTTTCTCCGATTCTGGGACCGTACCAGGAGAGGAGCTTGCCGTCAATGAAGTGAACGCGACCGGTCATGAGCGCTGGGATGACGTCTTCAAACGGTTTGAAATCTTCCAGATGCCTGGGAAGGAAACGATACGGCTCGTCGGAAAGGAGGATGACTTCCGGCTTGAGATCTGCAACTTCCGCTAACGAGATTTGAGGGTAACGCTCGCTCTTGCCGGCGAAAATATTTTCCCCCCCGCAGGTCCGGAGCACGTCATGGATATACGTATCTCGATTGATGGACATGTACGGCCTGCGCCAGATGGGGCAGAAGCTCCGCACCGGTCCTTGTCTCGTGGCCTCGGCGGAGATTCCCCGATACACCTCCTCAAGGGATCGAGCGATCGCCCCTGCCTCCTCATCGGTCCGGGTCACACGACCAAGGTCCCGAATCATCGCGACTCCCTGCTCCACTGTCCGAGGATAGGTCGTGTAGACGGCAATCCCCATCGCCGCCAAGGCGTCAACATCTTCGCGACGGTTCTCCTCCACATTGGCTACGATCAGGTCAGGCCGGAGGGATTGAATCGTTTTGAGGTCTGGATCCTTCTGTCCACCGACTTTCGGCCTTTGAGCAACGCTGGCCGACGGCTCAGTACAGTAGCGGGTCACGCCCACCAGACGTTCGCCAAGGCCCAGGACGAAAAGGGTCTCAGTGATGCTAGGGACGAGGGAGATGATTCGGGAAGGGAAAACGGGAAGGCACACGCGCCTCCCCGCTGCATCCACGACGTCAATCGACATAAGCCGACCCCCCTTCCACGCACCATGGTCCCCACGGGGGGCTGCGACGGACGCGGAAGGGATGGGGAACTTTTTATTGGTAATTGAAGAACATGGTCATGGCTCTCCGGGCAAAGGACGCTGTCAGGAAAAGATCCCTGAAAAATGCAACCGTGAGCCGCAAGGGACGGATATTCCAGAATCGCCAGCTACGCACGTGGTCCCACGTTCTCACCCACAATCTTTGCAGGTCCTGCCGAGAATAGATGACCTTGTTGCTCAGGGGATCAAATCTGATGTACTGGAGATCGAACTTTGACGGAAGCCCCTCTCTGAAGCTCGAGTAAGCCTCTCGCCATTCTTGAATCTTCAGACCATTCCAGGCCTCTTTGTGAAGGTCGCCCAGCTGGTCGAGCCACCTCATGGTGGTCCCATCTTCCGCCACAAGGCGTCCACGAATCTTCTGGATCCTGGTCTGGATACCTCCCCATTTGTACAGGAACGTGTCCAGATCTTTGCGACTGATTAGGATCTTCGAGGCGAGGTCTTCAAATGGATCGAGCAACGTCCTCGCCTTGGTCGGCAGAGACGACTTGGCATTGGCATATGCCTTTTGCCACTCCGCGATTCGCAAGGTCTGCCATATCTCACCTTGAATATGCTGAATCTCCTCGGAAAATCGCTTTTCCGCCTCACTCCTCGGACGGGTCTGGAGCCAAATTTCCTCCAACTCCTTGAGAAAGCGGGCCCAGGAGACAAAGAGACGTGTGACCTCCTTCGTCCGCTTCCACAGATGGACCGGTAACGAATCGATGGAGAACCCGGGTCTCCGGGACCGCCAGTCCTTCAGACGGAAAAAGCCGGCAATCATCGGGTGTTCCTTCTCGATCAGGGCCGCATTCTTATACCAGATGAGGTTCACGAACAGGTTCCAGTAGACGCCGGGGTTGTGGCTCCATCGTGACAGGATCTTGATGAGATTTTCCTTGCTGAAAAACGCTTTCCATGCGTTTACGTACGCCTCGGTCCATTCCTCGGCGGTCATATGGGGATGGTGGACCGTGGCATGAAACGAATCCCGCTTGTTGAAATCGGGATCCATCCATTCCCCTCGCTTTTTCATCTCCAAGTGATCGTGAGATCCCGGCAACGGCGTCAGCATAAAGAACGACGCCATATCCACATGAATCTCGTCCATGAGATATTGGACATCGCGCGGGACCTGCTCTTTGGTATCGAAGGGAAGGCCGATGATATACCCGGCGTGAACATATACACCCGCCTCGTGCCACTCGCGGATGATGCTCGCATACTCTTCGGTCTTGTTCTGCGGCTTCCCGCCGGCTTTGAGATTTTCCGGATTCACGCTTTCCATGCCGATGAACACTTGGCTACAGCCGGCCTCGGCGGCCAGGCGCACAAAGTCCTTTGGCTTGCGCGCCAGGTCCACCTGCATCGCGAACGAGAAAGGAATGCCTTCCTGCCGAATTCGGATGAGTACCTCGAAGGTCTCACGCCACAGCTTCTTCCGGGCAAAATTGTCGTCCGTGAAGAAGTAAAAATCGACCCCGTGTTCCCGATGGTTGTGCCGCACGAGCTCGGCGATCTCCTCAGAACTCCGTTCCCGCATCGTCCGGCCCTGCACATTGATAATGGTGCAAAAGGTACACGCAAAGGGACAGCCGCGGGAGGTGTCCACGGTCCCGAAAGTAGGTCGCGCGAAGTGCTGCATCGTTTTGGGACTTATGACGGGGTGGGGTGCCTTCTCGATATCTACGAGACTCTTGAGGTCCTGGGCAAAGGAGTACAGAGGCTTGGCTTGCCCGTTGAGGACATCGGCCAGAATCCCTGCCCACTTCCCCTCGACCTCGCCGGACACGACAATGATTCCCTCGCGTATGAGCTCCTGGATGTCCGGCTCCTGCGGGCCGAGCATGTTGACCGTCCCACTGGTATGGAAGCCGCCCATGATCACATCAATCCCGTGCGCGCGAAACTGCTTCCCCAGATCGAACGCCCTCGGAAACTGGTTCGTCTGCACGCCGACCAGACACACGATCAGCTTCGTAGCAGGGCGGCGGCTCCATTTAACGATTTTCTTGACCGGGATTTTTTCCGTCGTCTCATCAAAGGTATCTACCGCAAATTCGATGTCGCCGAAGAGCCCACGCCTCTTGACATCCTCGGTCAAGCCGTTCAAGACACTGAGGGTGTTGCTCGGCAACACCCCTTTCCAAAACCGGATCACATACCCATCGTCGTCATACTTCGACGGCTTGATCAGAACGATGTGCACGGTTCGGTACTGTTTGGTCTGGGGCAAAAGATCAATATACTCCGAGCTCTGAAGCTCGGGGGAAGCGTCAATGACAGGCAGCGGTGCAGGCCCCACGTCGTACCTCCTTTTTCCTTCGAACTCCCGAATGGTTCGGATGAATTATCCCAGGATCTCGTATCGTGTATTCCGGACGCGGGGGACATACCCGGCGTCCCTGATCACCCGTTCGATCTCCTCCCGAGAGGCCATGAATTTTGCCCCACCGGCGGAGACCACCCGCTCCTCGAAGATCGTGCTCCCCAGGTCGCTGATCCCGTAGTGGAGCGCGATCTGGGCCACCTTGGGCCCCTGGGTCAGCCAAGAAGCCTGGATATTGTCAAAGTTATCCAGCATCAGCCGAGCCACCGCCATGGTCCGGAGGTAGTCAAACGCCGAAGCCCTCTTCCCGTTCAGTGCGGTCCCCTCGGGCTGGAAGTTCCAGGCCACGAAGGCGGTAAACCCGCGTGTCTCGTCTTGCAGGGACCGGAGCCGGAGGAAATGCTCCATCCGCTGCTCCGCCGTCTCGACCGACCCGAACATCATCGTGGCGCTCGACGGAATCCCGACCTGATGGGCCGTCAGCATGCAGTCGAGCCATTCCTGCACCGTGTCCTTCAAAGGGGAAATGACCTGCCGTACCTCTTCCACCAGGATCTCTGCCCCCCCTCCGGGGATCGACCCAAGGCCGGCCGCTTTCAATCGCAGGAGGGTCTCCCTCATTGAAAGGTTAGAGATCTTGGCCAGGTAGATCAGCTCGGCCGGTGAGAGGCCGTGGATGTCGACCGGAAAACGCTCCTTGATAGCCCGAAAAGTGTCCTCATAGTAGTCGATCTTGAGCGCCGGGTTCAAGCCTCCCTGAAAGAGAACCTCGGTGCCGCCGTGATCGACGAGTTCCTGGATCTTCTCGAAGATCTCCTCACGGGAGAGGACGTAGCCCTCGTGGTGACCGGGCAGGCGGTAAAAGGCGCAGAACGAGCACTTCACCCAGCAGACGTTGGTGTAGTTGACGATCCGGCCAATGACATAGGTTACCTCCCGTTCCGGACGCTTCCGTCGCCGCACCGTATCGGCCAGGAAGGCTAAAGCCGGGAGGTTGGTTACCTCAAAAAGGGTCAGGCCGTCCTCGGTCGTGAGCCGCTCTCCAGCCAGGACCTTCGTCTCAACCTCTTTGAATCGTTCTGCCCCGTTTCCCGACATGCAATTTCCTCGCCCGGACCCCTCAGCACTCCGCTGAAGGCTGCCTACGCGGCTACCATCACGTTATAGAGTGCATCGCGCTCCACTGGCACCCGTCCCGCTTCGTTGACCAGATGGAGGAGCTCCTGATGGTTCAAAACCTGGTGATCGGACGTGGTTCCCAGGGCATGGGTAATCTCGTAGTGATTCACCGTCCCGTCGAGGTCATCCGCCCCGTACCAGAGGGCCAGCTGGGCAACCTGGGGCGTGATCATGATCCAGAAGGCCTTGATGTGAGGAAAATTATCCAGGAGCAGACGAGCGATCGCAATTTCCCGGAGATTCTGTTGCCCCGTGGTCAGCGGGATATGCTCGAGCTCGGTCCGGGCGGGGTCGAAGGCCAAGGGGACAAAGCATTGAAACCCTTTGGTCTCATCTTGCAGCTCCCGGATGTGGAGGAGATGCTTGACCTTTTCCTCCACCGTCTCAATATGACCGTAAAGCAAGGTTGCGTTCGACTTGAGCCCCGCGCGGTGGACCTCCCGGGACACCTCAAACCACCCTTCGTTATCTAGTTTGGCTCGGAAGAGCTCCTCATGGACCCGCTCGCTGAAGACCTCAGCTCCGCCTCCCGGACAGCAGGTCAGTCCCGCATCCTTGAGATCTTCGAGGACGTCCGCCAGAGGTTTTTTCGCAACTCGGGCGATCTGGGCCAGCTCAATCATCGTAAAGGCCTTGATCTGGGCATCAGGACGGGCCGTCCGGACCGCCGTCAGAATATCCAGGTAATATTCATACGGAAGCTTGGGGTTGATTCCCGCCACCATGTGGATCTCCCGGATCGCCTGATGGCGGTACTCATCCAAACGGGCGATGATATTGTCCGCAGTCAGCACGTAGCCCCTGGGGTCTCCTGGCTTGGCGTAAAAGGAGCAAAATTTGCAGAGCTTATTACAAATGTTGGTGTAATTGATATGGAGGTTCCGGACATAGTAAGTGGCACAGCCGTTCATGCGTTCCCGGACGTGGTTAGCCAAGGCTCCCACGGCGGTGAGGTCTAGTGTCTGATAGAGCCGCAGGCCATCCTCGTAGGAAAGGCGCTCCCCTTTCAGGATCTTCCCGTACAGGTCCGTCAGGCCAGCCCGAGCAACCAGTACTTCCACCTCGACCTCGCGATTCATGATTCACCGTTCACGGATCGTAAACCATGAACGGTGCACTGTGAACGATCTTACTCGCCAAGAACCTGGAACTGAACGCTCCGCTCTTGGGGGCCATCCAGTTCCGCAAAGATGATACTCTGCCAGCGACCGAGGACCACATCTCCAGCGCGAACCGGAAGGGCCAGGGTTCGGGCCAGCAACATCGATCGCAGGTGTGAACCGGCGTTACCCCGGGTACAGTCGGAATGCCGGGGATCGTTATGTCGGTAGTCGCCGTTCTCCTCGACGAGGTGGGCGAGGATGCTTTTCATATCCTCGACGAGGGCGGACTGAAACTCATTAATGAACAGGACGGCAGTCGTGTGCAAGGTGTTCAAGAGCAACACGCCGTCACGAATCGGGTGCTTGATCAGACAGTCCCGGACCATCTGGGTAATGTCTAACAACTGCATCGACTCCTTGGTCTTGACCGGGATCGTCTCAAAGGCAATTTTCATACACTCTTCCTCCACGTTGTTGGCATCACCCTGCGTGACTCATTCTCAGTCCAAAATAGACGATAACGGCCCCCAGGGTTGCAGCAGCCAGATACCACCGTTGTAAGGACTGGACAAGTTGCATTCCCTTGGCGGCACCCTCCGCGTCGGGCTTCTCGTCTGCTCCGGGAAGCGCCCGGAGCAGCCTCGAACCAAGCGCAAAGAACGTATAGCAACTCACCATGACCAGGACGAACACGAAGAGAAGCTTGAGGGCCAGCACCCCAAAAAGCCTGGGGACGTACTCGGGTCCCAGCGTTTCCTTGACCGGTGTCAGCGCGATTGCTCCTGTAATGACCGCGAGGCCCAAGCTTGCGAGGCTCACAGGATGAAAGATCCGAATCACCCCTGCCAAAAAGTGCAGCCCTTCCGTATCGAGCCCTCGCCGTTTGAGTGCCGGGATCAGGACTGCCCCCAGGAACACAGTCCCACCCAGGTAGACCACGACTGCCACGGTATGCAGAAATGCCAGGAGCACGCCAGGCCCGCCTGTACCTCCACCGGTACCAACGAAGGGAAAAGCAGTTCCGTACTCTCCCTAAGAGGGCCGGCCTGTCTACGTTCAATCAGCACTGCGAAAGCCTAACCCCGCAATATAGACGGTTTCACCCCTGGCGTCAATAATCTTTACAGGGGGGGGTCTCCTTGATGAACGCTTTCATCAGACGGGCAACCTCCTCTGGCTGGTCCTCCGGGAGGATATGCCCTGCGTCCTTCACAACCACCAGCCGGGACGACGGCAACTGATCAGCGAGGCGCTGCCCGACCATGACCTCCTGTGAGTCATCGCCCTTCCCGCAGAGAATGAGCACCGGAACAGTCAGGCGTTCGATCTCGGCAGCACGGATGAGAATGTCCCGGTTATTGAGGGCTCGAGCACAGTGGAGATAGGCCTCTCTTCCCTGCAAACCAACAAAGTGACTGGCATATTCCCCGACCAGGGCGTCCGTCACCCGCTCCTTGTGGAAAATCCCCTTAACGAGCACCTCCTTGAACCCCGTGCGCAGGTCGAGTGTCTTGGCGTCCCAGGCCGGGTCTTTAAGCTGCTCGATCTCGTGAAGCGGCCATAAATCGTATGCCACCGTACCCACCAAGATGAGGCGTCTCACCAGCTCAGGTCGATCCAGGGCGAGGAGCTGGGCTACTCCACCGCCGATATCATTGCCCACCACCGTGGCATGCGTCAGTCCGACTCTCATCATGAACTCTGCGACATACTCGGTCTGGGCCGGGATCGAGAGATCCGCCTTTACCGGTTTGTCAGAATCTCCGTATCCGAGCAAGTCGAGCGCATACACGGTAAAGTCCGTGGCAAGCAAGGGAATCACGTTCCGCCAGAGATACGTGGACGTGGGGATGCCATGAATCAGGACGATTGGTTCACCCTCCCCCTGCTGGACATAGGCGATGGCACCCTTCCTGATGTCTACTCGCGTTTTCTCCACGACCCCCCTCTAGAACTAGAAAGCCATAGCAAGGCCCATTCCAAGAAGACGAATATCTCCTCACTCATAAAAAACATTTGAATTCAATTAGATACGAGATCGCAACCAGGGGTATTTTACACTCTTGTCTTTTTTTTGCAACTCTGCCAGTTCCATCTGTTGAAAGAAAACCACAGGGGTCGGTCAGTCCGCTTGCCAGCTCCTCCACAGGGTCCGAGGACGAAAGCCCTCACAATCCTATCCGCGACAAGACCAATACGGCCACGATCCCGGCCCCCATCCCCATCACAGCGTTCCTCGAACGAACCGCGACGAGGACCGTCAGAGCCAGAGCCAGACTCCGAAAGCTCAACGTGACAGGGGCTGGAGCCCCCTTGGCGAGCCCATACCACACGAAACTCGCGATGATCCCGTAGGAGAGGAATTGAAACCATCGAATCATGCGGGGATGGAAGCGCGGGACTAGCAGGAAGGGAAAGATCCGGATCAGATATGTCGCCAGCCCCATCCCCAGAATGATTACGACTTGCTCTCCCACCATATCTCCACCCCGATGGCCCCCGTGGCCACGATGACCGCATTGAGAATGAGCCCCCATCCCGGCACCAGCCTTTCAACCACCGGTGTGGTCAGAAAGGCTACCCCGACCAGCAGGATTAATTGCCGCTCCTTGAGCTCTGCGGCTAACAGCGCGCTCAGGTAGGCGGGGAAGACGAACTGGATACCCTCCTCAAATCCCCCTGGGATTCGAACTCCAAAGAGGTATCCCACCGCGGTTCCCAGCACGTAGCAGGTGTAACTGGGGATCGCTACTCCCAGAAAGTACAGGAACTTATCCTGCACCGATTTCTTCTGAAAACCGAGAAAGGAGACGGCAAAGGTACTGACACTGATGAGATGTGCCGCCGGCATCAATGCCGCCATTCGAACGCGGCCGAAATGTGGTGCAAGGGTAAAACTCATAATGGCAAAGCGAAGGTTGATGACGAAGGTACTCACCAGAATCTGCACGGCCTGGCCCCCAAGGGGAATGAGCTCGAGGGCAGGGAACTGCGCTGGAGCAGCAAAGACGATCGCTGACATGAGCACGCCCTCGCCTAGGGAGAGACCCGCGGTATGGGCCGCGATCCCGAGGGCCATCGTGATGCCAAAAAACCCGAAACAGACCGGGACCGCCGCGCGGGCTCCTTCCCGGAAGCTGGCAAACTTCTCATGCGTCTGCACTGATTTTGTTCTCTTTTCTCCTACTGCTTTGGATTGGCCGTACGGTAGTCCTTGACGAACTGATCCATCCTATCCCACACACTTGGGAGAATGCGGAGCAAGCTCTGTGCCCCCACGAGACCAACTGCCCCTGTACTCCACGTTGTTCCACGCCCCACTAACTTGGAATCACGAAGGAGGACCACGGCCTGGACCAAGTTCAGTTCAATGCCGAAGGCGTAGATGTAACCCGCCGCATCCTTGTGCGTAGTCACCTTGAGGACCAGATGTGGGATACCGGGGGTGCTCATGGCTTCTACTCGGTTGACGACGCGGATATCAGCCCGTCGGAGCTGCAGTTCAATGTCCGTTTTCAGACCTGCCCTGGTCACATCGCTTTGTCCCGGCGGCATAACCCCCGTGACGTCGACAAACACGCCCGAGAGCCCGGCGAGACTTTCACGGGTAAAGCGCTCGGGCTTCCGTTCCGTCGCCACAATCTGCTCGACTCCCCTTGCCATATCAACGAGGCTCAGGCTCACCAGGACGGCGAGTATCACTATGATGCACTGCTTGGGTTTCATAACTTCCCCTCCACGTCTTCCGCGGCGATCACTTCCCCGGCTTGGGATATCACCATAGTGTTCGGGCGGCATGAACGAATTGTGAGCGAAAGGCAAGACCGGCGGAGCCGCTTCACCTTAGGGCAAAGCGGCCGGAATGGCAAGCGTGTTAGAGGGGGATTACGAGCCGCGCTGTAGCGCTATCGCCTCCGCCATCTCTGCTTCGGCCTCGGGGATCATCCCCTTCTTCCGAAAAAAGACGGAGAGGCTGGTGTGGTACAGAGGCTCCTTGGGATTCAATGCGATCGCTCTGTTAATGCTGGCGATGGCGTCATCAATCATTCCCTTTTGATCATAGGCCTGGGCCATTGCCAGATACCCGTCCGCAAAGTTCGCGTCGACCCCCACGGCCTTCTTGAAGGCAGCAAGCGCCTCGTCACTCTCCTTCTTGGCAAAGTGGCTAAGCCCCTGATGGTAGTACTGATCCCGTGTACTCATCTTTCCCTTTCCTCACGGCAAGGACAAGGCTACCTCAGGACGGGCCTTCCACCTAGGGACACAGTCGAAGACCAGCCCGAACTCACGGGTAACAGACTCGGCCACCGCTTGAATCGGCACCCCCTGTCCGAGGAGGGCTGTCATGGACGTCATGCGAACTCCGGTAAGGCCGCAAGGCACGATCAGATCGAAGAGGCTGAGATCGGTGCTCACGTTCAAGGCAAAACCATGCCGGCTCACCCACCGGCTCACGTGCACACCGATGGATGCAATCTTGGACTCCTGAACCCAGACCCCGGTCTGCTTGAGGCTTCGCTCGGCCCGAATATCATACGTCTCCAAGGTCCGGATTAACATTGCTTCCAAATTGCGCATAAAGAGGTGGAGGTCTTTTCCATGACGGGTGAGGTCGACAACAGGGTATCCGACCAGCTGCCCTGGACCGTGGAAGGTAACATCGCCCCCCCGTTCGATCTCCCACACCTCAACCCCCTGCGCCTCCAGAATCTGCTCGTCACTGAGGAGATGCTCGCGCTTCGCGCCCCGACCGAGGGTGATCACCGGCGGATGTTCGAGGAGCAGAAGGCAGTCCTGCACTTCGCCCCGTATCCTCGCCGTGGCACGCTCTCGCTGAAGCCTGAGCGCCTCCCCGTAGTCCACCCGTCCGAGCCAGTACACCTCGAACTCTCGCATCACCTCTTCTCCGTTCCCGCACGAGGCTGAGGGAGGGATCTAGCGGTGAAGGCTGGCTGCACCTGGCTTGCGTCGAGTCGGCCTGCTCTGCAGGCCGACATTTGTTCGTCCCACAACACAAGAGGGCGCGTAGGAATCGCGTTCCGCCTAAGCAACCAGGGGAATTTGCAGCCAACTGAGCCGCGGATCCCTCCCGAAGCCATCACTTCCCGCACGAGGCTAAGGGGGAGGCCCTTAGCGAAGGTAGGTTGCATCTGGCTTGCGTCAAGCCGGCCTATTGCGCAGGCCGGCATATCCCCATCCCATGATAGAAGATGGCACGTATGCAGAATCTTCCGCGGTAGCAACCCACAGAATTTGCAGCCATCTGAGGCGAAGATCTCTTCCGAGGCCATCTCTCCCTCAGCCATATTACCTATATCTCACATGTGGATGACACGGCCCAGCGCGGCCAAACACGCCTCCGCCACTGTCTCCGAGAGAGTCGGATGGGCATGGACCGAGTTGTGCAGGTCTTCGAGAGTCGCCTCGAGTGTGCGGGCCATCGTCGCCTCGGCGATCATCTCCGTCGCCTCCGGACCGATAATATGAAGTCCCAGGATCTCTCCATACTCCGCATCCGCCACGACCTTGACAAATCCCTCGGTGTCTCCCAGCGCCACCGCCTTCCCGCTAGCCTGGAAAGAAAAGCGACCTACTTTGACCTGCCGGCCCATCTCCTTGGCCTGCTCCTCGGTCAGACCGACGCTGGCTACCTGGGGAGAGCAGTAAGTGCAATTCGGGATCTTTGAGGGATCCGGCCGTTTGGTTTTTATCCCAGCCATTGTCTCCACTGCGGCAATCCCCTCGGCCATCGCTTTGTGGGCGAGCAGGGGGCCACCGACCACATCGCCGATTGCATAGATTCCTGGAACCGAGGTTTCACATTGGTCGCTGACCTCAATGAATCCACCGCGGTCTCGCTTCACCCCCAACCCATCAAGTCCCAACGATTCGACATTGGGTACGCGGCCGACCGCGACCAACGCAACATCTCCAGCAACCTCTTTCTGTTTTCCCTCTCTCGACAGCTGAAGGTGGACCTGCTCTCCCTTGACCGCTACTCCCTCCACCGTGGTATTGGTCCAAATCTTCATCCCACGCTTCGCGAAAATCTTCTCCAGGAGGCTGGATACCTCGGCGTCCTCTACCGGTACCAGGCGAGGCAACATCTCGATGACTGTCACCTCGGAGCCATAGGTTCCATAGATGTCGGCAAACTCCACCCCGACTGCCCCCGCGCCAATGATCAGGAGCGATCGTGGAACCTGAGGCAGGCTCACGGCCTCGGTGCTCGTGATCACCCGCTTTCCATCCACAGCAACCCCGGGGATCTCTCGAGGGCGGGACCCGGTGGCCAGCAGGACTCGTTCTGCCTGTAGCTCGGTCTCTTTGCCATCTTTGGTGACCAGGATCTGACCTTTGCCAGCGAGCCTCGCCTCTCCGAGCACCACTGTCACCTTGTTCTTCTTCATGAGATACTCGACACCCTTGGAAAGCTTCCAGGCTGCCCGCTCGCTTCGCTTTACCGCGACCGAGAAGTCCACCCGCAGATTGTCAAAGCTGAAGCCGAACTCTTCGGCTCGGCGAAGCAAGGAGAGTATCTCGGCGTTCCGGAGGAGTGCCTTCGTGGGAATACAACCCCAGTTGAGACAGACCCCTCCCAACCTGTCGCGCTCCACGATGGTAACCTTCTTCCCCAACTGGGCAGCCCGGATGGCACCAACATAGCCACCGGGGCCGCTCCCGATTACCACGAGGTCATACCGCTCCCCCATGACGTCCCCTTTCATGCAAGCGGACCAGACACCCGCTAGAAGGATGATTTCAAGTGACCAGATGGAGGGGTTGCTCGAGATAGACCTTGAAGCGCTGGAGGAATCGTGCAGCCGTCGCTCCATCGAGGACGCGGTGGTCCGCGGAGAGGGTCACCCGCATCCGCTCGGCCACCTTCACCTCGCCATCCACCACGACCGGTCGAGGGATGACCGAGCCCACGGCCAGAATAGCCGCCTCGGGCGGATTAATGATGGCGACAAACTCCTCCACGTCGAACATGCCCAGATTGCTGATGGTGAAGGTGCCAGGGCTGAAGTGCTCCGGCCGCAGCCGCCCCGTCCGGGCCCGCTCCACCAATTCCTTCGCCTCCTGGGCGATCTGGCTGAGGGGTTTTTTGTCGCAATCGGGGATGACCGGTGTCACCAACCCCTGCTCCAACGCGACGGCAACACCGATATTGATACGCCCGTAGACCCGGAGTTTTCCCTCGGCAAAGGAGGCGTTCACCTCCGGAAAGTCCTGAAGAGTCTTGGCCACCCCCTTCACCAGCATGTCGGTGACCGAGATGCGCGCCCCTTCCCCGAGGAGTGCGTTCAAGCCCTTCCGAAGCTTCAAGGCCTCGGCCATGTCAATATCCGAAGTAACATAGAAGTGAGGAGCAACGCGTTTGCTTTCGGCCATCCGGCGGGCCACGGTCTGCCGGATGCGGGAAAGGTCGTGATCCTCGTACGGAATGTCCTGAGGTACAGCGGCCGGTGCAGCCGCCACAGGGGTCGGAGCTGGCCTCGGAGCCTCCACAGGCCGTTCCGCAAGAAAAGTCTCGACGTCGTCTTTGACGATCCGGCCACCCGGTCCGGTCCCGCGGATCAGGTTGAGGTGTACTCCTTGCTCGCGCGCAATGCGTCGGGCAACGGGTGACGCGGCAATCCGGGAAGCCTCTTCTCCTGTGACAGCGACGGTGGCCACCGGTGTCGGCGCCCCTGTGGCCACCGGAGCCGCCTTCTCCGCGGGAGCGGCCTTTACCTCCAGCCCCGGGATCGGCTCGTCCCGGTCCGCGATGACGGCGATGACGTGCCCGACTGGGACCGTTTGTCCCTCAGGGACCAGGATCTTTCGCAGGACACCAGCGGTGTAGGCCTCCACCTCCACCGTCACCTTGGTGGTGTCGACTTCGGCGATAACCTCCCCGCGCGTGACCTCATCCCCCTCGTCCTTCCGCCAACGGACGATGGTCCCCTCGGTCATGTCGTAGCCCATTTTGGGCATCACGACTTCGTTTACCAACACTCCCCCCGTTTTCCCCCTGAGCTTACCGGAGTCGGAAAACCTGTTATCTAGCCCGCATTATTCACGAACGGAATGTCTTCGTGAATAATGCGCCTGCAGGTGCGGGCTCCGCCGCACCGGCAGGTTTCGATCCCGCCGCTGCGGCGGGCCTCAAGGCTAGCCCTGAGCGACGCCCCGCAAACGCGGGGCGGAGTCGAAGCCCGGAGGGTGGTTTATTCACTTCTATGTGAATAATCCGGGCTAGACGCCGGTCCGGACAAAGAGCTGCTTGACCGCCTCCACTACCCGCCCAGCATCCGGGATCGCCGCCTGTTCCAAATTCTTGGCGTAAGGCAACGGGACCTCCACACCGGCCACGCGACCGATTGGTGCATCCAGGTAGTCAAAGGCCTCCTCTTGAATCCGACTCGCAACCTCTGCACCAATCCCGTAGGTGCGCCAGGCCTCCTCGACGGTGACGGCTCGGTTGGTCTTCCTGACGGAGGTCAGCACCGTCTCCATGTCGAGCGGGCGCAGCGTCTTGAGGTCGACCACCTCGGCTTCGATCCCCTCCTGACTGAGGCGATCCGCCGCCTCGAGTGCCACCAACGCCATCCTGGAGTAAGCCACGAGGGTGACATCTTTCCCCTCTCGCTTCACCTCGGCCTTGCCCAGGGGAATGAGAACCTCCCCTTCCGGGACCTCTCCCCGAACTCGATAGAGGAGGGCGTGCTCGATGAAGAGGACCGGATCGTTATCCCGAATAGCGCTCTTCAACAGTCCCTTGGCATCGGCAGGCGTCGCCGGGGTAACTACCTTCAGACCCGGAACATGGGCAAACAGGACCTCAAGGCTCTGCGAATGGGTCGAGGCGAGCTGGGCACCCCCACCCCCCGTCATCCGAAACACGACGGGGACCGACATCTGCCCCCCAAACATGTGCAGGACCTTCGCGGCATGATTGATGATCGCATCAGAGGCGAGAAGCGCAAAATTAATCGTCATCAGCTCGGCCACAGGACGAAGCCCCCCCATGGCTGCTCCAACCGCGGCGCCGCTAATCCCCCCTTCGGCGATTGGGGTATCCATCACTCGCTTTTCCCCGAAATCGTTGACAAGGCCTGAGGTGACCCCATAGGCCCCACCATACGCCACCACGTCCTCGCCAAAGACCAGGACGCGCTCGTCCCTGGCCATCTCCTCGCGCAGGGCGTGATTCAGCGCTTCCCGATAGGTGATTGTCGGCATCCCTACATCCTCCCCGCCTCAAGGATTCGAATAGATGTCTT
>JAAXQN010000019.1 GCA_012974305.1 Candidatus Methylomirabilis sp.
CAGGCAGAAAAGGACGCGAAGCAGCGGGAAATTCAGGCCCAAGAAAAGGAGATTCGCCAGATCGAGGCGAATCTGGAGAAGCAGCGTGACGCATTAACTGAGAATGCCAGGAAAGATCGGGAGCGGGAGATTCGGGATCGCACGCGAGACCTGCGTCGGACGGTGGAAGATCTCGATCGGTTTTTTAGCGAGCGCGGACGAGATCTTCAACAAAAATTGATTCAGGATGTTGCCGTGGTGGTGCAGGCCTACGGCAAGGAAAAGGGCTATCTCCTGATCATGGAGAAGCGGTTAAGCGGGGTCCTGTACGGCAGTGATGCGGTCGATCTGACCGACGAGGTGATCGCTGCCTATGATGCCAACGTGAGCAAAAAATAGCTGGCTGGGAGAATCTTGGCGACCCGAAGACGTGTCTTCGTGGCCACACACTCCCTTATTTCCTTGATTCTTATGCTTCTTCATGATAAGAAGACACAGTTTTACGGGCGCCTGAGGGTCTGGGCACCTCTGAACCATGCAGAGTCAGGGTAGAGGCGATGGGTGACGGTGTGATGGATATTCTCGAGATTCAAAAGCACATTCCCCACCGCTATCCTTTTCTTCTGGTGGATCGTATCTTTGACGTGGAGAAGGGCCACAGCATCGTGGGAATCAAGAATGTCACCATGAACGAGCCTTTTTTTGCTGGCCACTTTCCCGGGCGTCCTATCATGCCGGGAGTCCTCCTCATCGAAGGAATGGCGCAGGTGGGAGGAGTGCTCTGGAGCATAACAATCGATGCGCCTCAGGGGGGCACACCTCAGTACATGTATCTTGCCGCGATCGATAACGTCAAGTTCCGGCGGCCGGTCTATCCCGGCGACCAAGTCCGGTATGAACTCAAGATGGTGAGTCGCAAGAGTCGATTCTGCAAGATGCGAGGCTTTGCCTACGTGGATGGCCAATTGGTGATGGAAGCGGAACTTGTCGCGATGCGCGTGGAGTCCGACCAATGAGCACGGTGGCGAGGAAGAAGAGGCGCGGTCGTCCGGGACCTCGAGGAAAGGAATCGATACACCTTCATCCCACAGCGATTGTGCCCTCGACAGCCCAGCTTGGTGAGGGTGTGACCATTGGCCCCTGGACGGTCATAGGGGAGCAGGTGAGCATTGGTGAGGGGACCAGCATTGGGTCTCACGTGGTCATAGACGGATGGACGGAGATCGGTCGCGGATGCCGAATCTTTCCCCATGCCGTTCTCGGCACGGAACCACAGGATCTCAAGTTTCATGGAGAGAAAAGTCATCTTTTTATTGGTGATCACACGGTCATTCGGGAGTTCGCCACCATTAACCGGGGCACGGCAAGTGGTGGCGGGAAGACGATGGTGGGCAATCACACGTTCGTTATGGCGTATGCACACGTCGCACATGATTGTTTTTTGGGTGACCACGTCATCCTCGCCAATGCTGCTACCCTGGGAGGCCACGTGACCATCGAGGATTACGCTATTGTGGGTGGCCTGTGCGGCGTACATCAGTTTTGTCGAATCGGCAAGTACTCGCTCGTCGGGGGCTGCTCCGCTGTCAATCAGGATATCCCTCCTTTCATCAAGGCCCAGGGAAACCGCCCCGACCTGTATGGCCTCAACTCCGTGGGGCTGAAGCGTCACGACTTCTCGAAGGAAACCCTCCAAAAGTTGCGGCGGGCCTACCGCCTTCTCTTTCAGTCTGGTCTCAACACCTCAGAGGGCATGGCGCGAGTGGAAGAGGAAGTCCGGGACTGTCCCGAAGTCACGTATCTCTTGCAATTCATCAAATTCTCCCAGCGGGGGATCACACGATGAGGTTACACACAGCTACCAGCCAGCCACCCGTCAGGAAAGCACCCTTCTTACTGCTCCCCCTAATACCGCCGACCCTAATTTGCTGAGGCTCTGCTAGTGAACCGGGTCGGGATTATCGCTGGTTCCGGGCCCCTCCCCATGATGGCTGCTCGTGAGGCCAAGGGATTAGGTTGGGAGGTGGTAGTCGTCGCCATCCGGGAAGAGGCAGACCCTGCCGTGGAGGCGGTGGCGGACCGCATTCACTGGATTGGTGTGGGTCAATTGGGGGGGCTCATCCGTGCATTCAAGCGCGAGGGGGTGACCGAGGCGATCATGGTCGGTAAGGTTCGGATGAGCCACCTCTTCACCCGTGTTCGCCCCGACGTCCGAGGGAGCCTTCTCCTCTTTCGCATGAAGGACCGCCGGGGAGACGCCATCATGGACGCGGTTGCCCAGGAGCTCGACCGGGAGGGGATATCCCTGCTCGATTGTACCCGGTTTCTCACTCAAGTATTGGTAGAGCCAGGGGTGCTTACCCGGCGGGTCCCGACAGCGCGGGAGTGGGACGACATCCGGTTCGGCCAAGAGGTCGCGCGAACCGTGGCCCAGTCCAAGATCGGGCAGACGGTCGTGGTGAAGAATGGCACGGTTCTCGCCGTGGAAGCCATTGAGGGGACCGACGCTGCAGTAAGGCGGGGGGCGGAGCTCGGAAGGGGAGGCGTGGTCGTTGTCAAGGTCTGCCGCCCCGATCACGATTTTCGTTTTGATGTGCCAGTAGTGGGGCCTGCCACCCTTGCAGTCCTGCGGGAGGTTGGAGGGACGGTTCTCGCCGTGGAGGCGAAACGGACCCTGCTCCTTGAT
>JAAXQN010000048.1 GCA_012974305.1 Candidatus Methylomirabilis sp.
TATCGCCATGGTTACCTTTAAACCCCGTTTAGTCATGTTTCGTCGCATTGCGTCACCTCCGTGTCGTTTAGGTTTTGAAATTTAACCTCCCGCTCATAATTTATAACAATTGCTCCGCCTTTCAGTCTTCAAACTTTTGATATATTGAGATACATGAAAAATCACAAAAATACAGATACGTTTAGGATATCTGAACCGAGGACTATTGCCAATAGTCTGCGACTGACAACTACAGATCAATACCGAGCATACCGGCAGCTAAAGACATCGCACCCTATTAGGCATGCCCGTTTTGGTTGTCCGAGTTAATGCAAGTAATATATGGCGTCAGTCGTGCGCGGACACTTCCGCGCCCTCAGGCATGGTTTCGGACACCCGGTGAGGGAACTTCTCGATCAAACGCAGGTGGCCCTTCAACAGGTTCTGGAACGGCACGGTCGTCCACAGATAGGGATACAGGACGCCGTGTTTCTCCGTTGGGTCGCGCTTCACGTTGGTCACGGAAAGTCCCGGCAAACCGCCGTGACCCGGGCCTTCGGCCAGGGCCTTGATATCATTCCAACGGTACGCCCCGATATGAGCGCCATCGTAGTGGAACATGTAATCGCGGCGTGAGTGCCCCTCGCCAAGCAGAAGCAGCGCCGTCTGATCCACACCGTCAACCACGCGGTCGGAGGGGATGTTGTCCAGGGCACCACCAAGCCGGGCGGCGGTCGTGTAGAGGTCGGTCAGGTGCACAAAGTCCAGGGGATCCTGGTTGGGCTCGATCGTTCCGGGCCACCACGCCATCGCCGGCACGCGCACGCCACCCTCGGTCACGGATCCTTTCCCGCCTTTGAGCCAGCCCGAGCCGCCGGTCGGATAGAACTCTTCCATCGGACCGTTGTCGCTCCACCACACCACGAGTGTGTTCTCCGCAATCCCCTCGTCTCTCAGCGTGTCGAGCAACTGTCTGACGTGGTCGTTGTGCATGACATTGAACGAGGCCATTGAGTTGTAGCGATCGACATAGGGTGCGTCCTGGAACTCCTTTGAGCCAGAGATCTGCTGGTTGAAGGTCGCCCAGTAGACGAAGAACGGCTTTTCGCTCTTCGCCTTGTCTTTGACATAGGCGGTAATCTGCTTGATCGATTCGTTCTCGAAAGCTTCTTGTCGCTCCGGGCTGGTCACACCGGCTATGCCCTCGATGGGCTTGCGACCTTTGCCCTTTTTGCCAACATATCCCTCTTGCCGGGTGTCGATCCCAGTTGCTTCGAGGTAGGCATCCCGACCCGGGAAGTCGGGTGAGTTTCCCGCAATGAGCTGCGGCATATTGTTCTCGTAGAATGCAGCACTGGCAGCCCACTGATCGATCATGCCGTTCCAGACGCCGTAATAGGCATAGTCGTAACCCTGGTTTTCGGGTAGTTGCTCTTTCGCCTCGCCCAGGTGCCATTTGCCCCACATCGCCGTGTGGTAACCCGCCTCCGAGAGCACTTCGGCAATCGTCACTTCTTCACCAGAAAGACCTTCCTCCGCTCCAGGCCACAGGACCGAAGTCAGGCCGGTGCGCACCGGGAGCCGTCCCGTGTTGATGGCAATGCGGCTGGGGGTGCAGGACGGCTCCGAGTAGGACCACATGAAGCGCATGCCCTCGTAGGCCATCTTGTCCAACTCAGGCGACGGGGTGCCACGATGCTTGCCTCCCCCCTGCCATCCGAGTTCACCAAAGCCAACGTCGTCGGCCAGGATGTAGATTATGTTGGGTTTCTTGCCAAACCTTTTTTCGAGAGCCGCGAGTTTGTCGTTGATGACATTATCTTCTTTCTCCCACTTATCGGCGTGTTTCTTTTGTGATGCCACAAAAGGCGCATCGAACTGTGCTGCCGCAACGTTGAGTGTGAGTCCAAACAGACACGAGATCAATGTCACAATAATTATCTTAAAAACTTTCATTCTTGTCCTCCATTCATTTGTCTATCATTCTTATTGCTACTTCTCCGGATCAAACCCATGATCGGATGGCCCGTATTCCCGTTGATAAGCCTTCTGCACCCGGTGCGGGAACTTTGCGATCAGCGCATTGTGGTCCTGAATCATCTTCTTGAAACCCGGCCCGGACCACAGGCCATAGCGGACTTCATCCGGAAAACGCTCGCTGGGATCGTGGTAAATATTGTAAAAGTTGTGGTGGGGCTTGACTGGCTCAGTGCGGTACTTCATCTGATCCTTGCGCACCGCTTCAAGCTTTTCCTTGTTGTAGTGGAAGATGTAGTCGCGTCGGGATTTCCCTTCGCCCAGTAGCAGCAGGGCGCTCTGATCGACTCCGTCCGTGACGCGGTCGTTCGGGATTTCGTTTTTGGCGCCGGCAATGCTGGACGCAGTGGTGAACATGTCCGTCACCTGAACGAGGTCGATCGGATCCTGACCGGCCTCAATCGTCTTCGGCCACCAGACGATTCCAGGCACGCGTATGGCGCCCTCCCAGGTCTCGCCCTTTTCACCCCGGAGCAGCGAATACCCACCGTGCGGATGCATGGCATACATCGGGCCGTTGTCACTCATCCACACGACCAGCGTGTTCTCTGCGATGCCCAGCTCCTTGAGCTTCCTGAGTAAGCGGCCGACATTATGATCGTGCTCGGCCATCTGGGCGCTGTTGTTGGTTGCCGCCGGTTGGT
>JAAXQN010000093.1 GCA_012974305.1 Candidatus Methylomirabilis sp.
CTCGTGGGCTCGGAGATGTGTATAAGAGACAGGCCTGTGCCTTGACTGTGCCCGAAATTGTGCCCGTAACACTCTGGTTGAGGCGATCTGCCGCGTCCCGAAGGTCTGTTTCTGAAACGATGTCGTAGCGGTCAAAGATCGCCCGGGTGCGGTGTCCACTCATCATCATCGCCACTCGTTCAGGAATCCCAACTCGGACCATGTTGCGGATGGCGGTTCGGCGCAGATCATGGAATATGCGGCCCGGCAGTCCGGCGCGGTGACAGGCGTTCCGCCACGCCGTGTCGAAGTTCTTGATGGAGGTGCCTCGCCGGTGGAACACCCAGGGAATCATTTTTGCGACCTCCCTGGGGGTTGCACCCGGCTTTCGCCGGTCTACCAGCGCTTGGGTGTTTTTCCATTGAGCATCGAGGAGGTCTTTAAGAGAGGCGGTCATTACAATGGTCCTTCCCTCGCGGTTCTTGGTGGTCCTAGGCTCCAGTCTGACGATGCCTTCTTGTAGACTAACCCGGTCCCAGGTGAGACCCAGAATTTCACTCTTACGCCAGCCGGTGACATAGGCAAAGGTCACCACCGGCTTGAGGTACTCCGGCAGCGCTTAGCTCTGCGTGTGGGCGTGCACGCCGGCAAGCTCCTCCAGCAACGTGATGACGGCCGAGTGGTCCAGGCCTCCCCGGCCCTTCACGCGGAGGGCCGAGAAAAGTTCCTGGACGATCGATGTCGTCGGGAGGGGAACCTGTAAGGCCCGGGCGGCCTCCATGATCAGTCCCAGGTCCTTGTAATGGAGATCAGTTTTGAATCCGGGCTGGAAGTTCCCCTTGATCATCTGCGGCCCCTTCATCTCCAAACACCGGCTACCCGCCATTCCGCCGCTCAAGGCCTGGATCAGACGTTCTAGGTCCAGGCCAGCCTTCGCCCCGAGCGTTAGGGCCTCACCGATGGCGGTGAGGTTGATGGCCACGATCACCTGATTGGCCAGCTTCGTAAACCCGCCTGCTCCGGCTGGTCCCATGTAGGTGATCGTCTTTCCCATCGCCCGGAAGATGGGGACGACCGCCTCAAAGACCTCTTGATCCCCCCCGGCCATGATGGAGAGGATTCCCTCGATGGCTCCCTTTTCCCCTCCGCTTACCGGAGCATCCAGGGCCTTGACGCCCTTTTTTTTCGCCTCGCCGTAGATCTGCTGAGAGACGAGGGGAGAGATCGTGCTCATATCGACCAGGATGGTCCCTGCCTTGGCCCCTTCCAGGACGCCGTCCGCCCCGAGGACGACCGCCTCCACATCGGGCGAGTTCGGCAGCATCGTGATGACCACCTCAGAGCGTGCCGCCACGTCCTTGGGCGACGACCCCAGGGTGGCCCCATCACGTTTCAGCTCTTCCATTACCGGTTGTGAGCGGTTATAGACAGTGAGAGCGTACCCCCCCTTGAGGAGATTCCGGGCCATGGGTTTTCCCATGATTCCGAGTCCGATAAAACCGATTATCTTCGCCATAACGATTCCCCTCCGCGTAATAACGACCGATGACCGCTAAAACCGATGACCGAGGGCAGCAAGAGACTCGTGATACCTTTGAGAGGTTTTACAGATACGATATCCGATTGTAATGCTCTGTAGGGCGGCATCATACGCCACCGCGACTGTTGTTTCAACTAGTTGTCGATCCGGGGTGTCAAGGTCCTCGACATGGCGTCGGTTTCAGGGGGGTCGGGAACGAATAAATGACGTGCTTTCGGGGTTATAGGGAGTAGGTCCGGACGCCCGGGCGCGGCCCCAAAGGCCTTGACAAGTGCGCATCTGCTCTTATAGGTTACGCCCACACAATTGTTGCCCCCCGCCTGGCAACACATCTCACCTTATAACCGAAAGGAGGAATGCTCATGAGCGATACCGTAGGACTCCCCACAGATGGCACCCGCCCAGAGGTATCACGGCGCAGCTTTCTGAAGAAAGCCGCCGTGGCCACCACGGCGGCAGGCGCGGCAACATTGGGTTTCCCGATGGTGGCGCGGGCCAGGCCGGTCGTGCTGAAGATGCAGGGCGCCTGGGGCGCGAAGGACATCTTCAACGAGTACGCCGTAGACTACGTCAAGCGCGTCAACACAATGTCGGGGGGCAGCCTCAAGATCGACTATCTCGTCTCCGGCGCGGTGGTGAAGGCCTTCCGGGTGCAGGACGCCGTGCACAAGGGCGTCCTCGACGGCGGGCACCAGGTGAGCGTGTACTGGTACGGCAAGAGCAAGGTGGCCTCGCTCTTCGGCACGGGCCCCGTCTTTGGCCAGGATGCGCACCTCGGTCTGGCCTGGATTCACTACGGCGGCGGCCAGCAACTCTATGACGAACTGATCGAGCGACTGGGAATCAACACCGTCGGGTTCTTCTGCATGCCGATGCCGACCCAGCCACTCGGCTGGTTCGGAGCGCCGATTAAGGATGCCAGGGATTTGAAGGGCCTCAAGTACCGCACCGTGGGTCTGGCGGCCAATCTGTTTCAGGAGATGGGCGTCAAGGTGACCCAGCTTCCCGGCGGCGAGATCGTCCCGGCGTTGGAGCGGGGCGTGATCGAGGCCTTTGAGTTCAACAACCCGACCTCGGATAAGAGCTTCGGCGCCCATGACGTCAGCAAACACTACATGTTGGGGAGTTACCACCAGGC
>JAAXQN010000102.1 GCA_012974305.1 Candidatus Methylomirabilis sp.
GCCGCCTATGCGAATCTCTTTTACGTCGTGCACGCCCCGGAATCGGCCATGATTGTTGCCATCCTCTTTGGGATGCTCGATGGGATGGATCGCGGGGTCGGCAACGACGAGCGAGGAGCACCGATTCGTTTGACCTACCTGCTCCCGGGGCTCCTGGTTATGGGCCTCATTTGTTTTCAATTTTTCCTGCGACCTCTCGTTGGGGAGATCCATTATGTTCTCGCACGGCGGGATTTCCGGCAGGAGCGGATGGAAACTGGCCTAGGCCGGCTCGAGCGGAGCCTCGAGTGGAATCCCCAGTCCTATAAGGCTCGATATCGGCGGGCCACGACATTCTTCTTGATAGGGAGATACCCGGAGGCGATCCAAGAGGCGCGAGAGACCTTGCAGATCCACCCGAACTTAGAAGTTGCGTACTGGATCATCGGGAGTGCTTATCGCAAAATGGGGGAAAAGTCTAAAGCCAAGGAGATGTATCTGCAGGCCCTGGCTGTGAATCCGAATTACCCCCATGCACTCAACAATCTTGGGACACTGGCCGCTGAAGAGGGCCGGATTTCAGAGGCAGAGGCACTCTTCTTACGGGCTAAGGAAGTGCTGGGGCGAAGTGATGTAAGCCCTTACGCAAACCTGGGGACCCTTTACGAGACGGCCGGCCACACCCAGGAGGCGCTCCGGATGTACGAGACCGCGGTCGCGATTAAACCCCGCATTGGCGCCAACTGGTATAACGTGGCCCGGCTGCGGGTCAAAAGCGGAGACCCAACCGGGGCCTATGAGGCACTGGCCCAGGCCATAGCCTTAGATGAGAGATGGCGGGCCAGGGCAGTACAAGACCCCGTTTTCAAAGGCTTGCGCCGTAGCGATCCTCTGGCACGGGCCCTCTTGCGATTGCAATAATTGGAATGAGCCATGGCACATGCCTTGCACAAATCCGACCTATCCAACCATGCCGAGTGTGGCAAGCCGAGAAATGACCTCAGCTTCATTCGGGGGGCGCCATGCTCCTACAGGGCTTTTTCTATTGTTTTCTGTAGGGACTGTGTCAACGCAGTAGCCGCGGGAGAGGGATTGTGAAACCACTTGGACAGCGTCTAATCGAAGCCGGTCTCATTAACGAGACGCAGCTGCAAGCCGCCATGCGCGAACAGCAGCGGACGAGGGAGACCCTGGGTACGATCCTGATTCGTCTGGGCTTCGTCGATGAGGAGGCGGTGGCAGCGGCCGTTGCTGCTCAGGCCCGGGTGAAGTACGTGGATCTTGGTCAGTATTCCCCCCAACCAGAGGCGACCCAGCGCGTACAAGAGAATTTCGCGAGGCAGAAGCGCCTCGTTCCCATCTCCTTTGTCGGGAAGGCGCTTGTGGTAGCGATGGCCAATCCCCTCGATGTGCTCGCTCTCGATGAGCTTCGGCATCTAGTAAAGGGCCCTGTTGAGGTGGTGGGAGCAACAGAGAGCCAGGTGCAGAAGGCCTTGGACCGGGCCTACGGGGCTGGGATGGGGTGGAATGAGGTGGTCGAGGAGTCCCTCCGACATGTGGCACGCAAGGCAGGGGAGGCCCTCGGAGAGTCAGAGGTGGCCCAAGAGCCGCCGATCATTCGCCTCCTTGATAACCTAATATTCCGGGCGGTCCAAGATGGAGCCACCGATATCCATGTGGAGCCAGAGGAGAAGCTGGTCCGTAACAGATTTCGGGTCGATGGCCTTCTCCGCTACGGACCTCATCTCCCCAAAGAGCTCCAGGGGGCGGTCACCGCCCGGATTAAGGTCATGGCGAACCTGGACATTGCCGAGAACCGTCTCCCGCAGGATGGGCGTATCAGCTTCAATTCTGGAGGCCGTGAGGTCGACCTGCGCGTCTCGACCTTTCCGACCACCCATGGGGAAAATTTGGTACTCCGCATCCTGGACCGCTCGAAACTTGTCCTGGGACTTGAGCAACTCGGCTTTGCTCCAGATCAACTCACGAACTTCAAGCGGCTCTTGATGCATCCCAACGGGATCATTCTGGCAAGCGGCCCGACTGGTAGTGGGAAGACCACCACCCTGTACTCCGGCCTCACGTACCTCAATTCCGAAGAGCGGAATATCATGACCATCGAAGATCCTGTGGAGTACGGGATCCCAGGCATTCGACAGTCTCAGGTCAACGTGAAGGCGGGGCTCACCTTCGGAGCTGGCCTGCGCAGTATCCTGCGCCAAGATCCGGATATCATCATGGTGGGGGAGATGCGGGACGAAGAAACGGTGGAGATCGCGATCCGGGCTGCGCTGACCGGACACCTCGTCTTCAGCACATTACACACCAACGACGCCGCGGGAGCGATCCCCCGTCTGACCGACATGGGGGCGGCCCCCTTCCTGGTTTCCTCTGCCCTCCTCTTAGTGGTGGCCCAGCGGTTGGTGCGGGTCATCTGTACGAACTGCAAGGAAGAAGCACCGCCCGATCCGGTGGTGATCCGACGGTTAGGACTTCAGGCCAAGGAAGGAGAGCTCAAAGTATTTCAGGGGAAAGGCTGTGATAAGTGCGACGAGACCGGCTACCGCGGCCGCCTCGGGATTTATGAAATGCTGATAGTTACGCCCGAACTCACCCCCCTCATTTTGGAACGGGCCGACGCTGGGGCCATTCGGCGGGCGGCGCGGGCCCAGGGGA
>JAAXQN010000090.1 GCA_012974305.1 Candidatus Methylomirabilis sp.
AGAGAGGTGCGGATCTCGGGGGTCGTTCGACCCTCGTAGGCCCCGTAGTCCCATTCGCAAAGATCATCGGTACGCTTGGCGACGTCACCGTATCCCGCGATCCGGCAGGTCTCCAAAGCGCGCGTGAGCGGGCTCACCAGCACGAGGGCAAACGCTCGGCCAGCCAGACGCCGGCCGAGCGCCGCGCCCTGACGCCTACCCAAGGCAGTGAGGGGAATATCCGTTCGGCCGGTATGTTGTCCGGTAACAGTCCACTCCGTCTCGCCGTGGCGGACGAGCCACAGCTCGGGGCGAGGCTCAGCCATTTGGAGACCTCCTCCTTCCACCCTCGCCCCAACCCTCTCCTCTAGTCCTCTCCCTCGCAGGGAGAGGATAAAGGTGAGGACCGCAACCACCGCACCGTTTCACGTGCGATCCAGCTTTCCTCATCATCGGCAACGACGTACGCAGCTAACGAAGCCGCATCCTGACTGATCCAGGCTGCACTTCCGGGGGGCAGGTGCACCGTGGCCTTGTTCCGCTCAACATCGAGAAATAAGCCGCACCACTCCATGCCGGCACAAATGCGGCCCCGAATCTCTGGCGAATTTTCACCAATCCCCCCGCCGAACACTATCGCGTCGGCGCCCCCGAGCACGGCCAGGTATGCGCCGACATATTTCCGCGCCCGGTAACAGAACAACTCGATGGCGAGCGCTGCGCGTCCGTCGTGCGCCTGGGCCGCCTCCTCGAGCTCGCGCATGTCATTCGTTCGTCCGGACACCCCCAACAGCCCTGACTGCTCATTTAACCACCGTTCGACCTCTGAGGCATCAACCTTTTCTCGTTGCGCCAGATAGCTCACGATCGATGGATCGAGATCTCCTGATCTGGTGCCCATCACCAGTCCTTCCAAGGGCGTAAAACCCATCGAGGTTTCGACCGACTTGCCTCCGGCGATGGCAGTCACGGAGCATCCGTTTCCCAACTGGAGGGTAATGAGCCGGTCCTTCTCGAGAGTGCTCCCCGTAAAAGCCGCGTAGCCGGCTACCAGAGAAGCATGGGCGGTCCCGTGAAAGCCGTACCGCCGGATCTGATGGCGGGCGGCCAATTCATGCGGGAGGGCATAGATTCTCGCTGCGGGGGGTAAGGTATGGTGAAAAGCGGTGTCAAACACCGCCACCATGGGTACCGTTGAACCCAACACTTCCCTAGCCCCTACAATCCCTGCAAGAGAAGCAGGATTATGCAGCGGTGCCAACTCGCTGAGGGCTTCGATCTCCGTTAGGACTGCATCGTCGATGACGACGGACTGCGAAAATCGTTCGCCGCCATGCACCACTCGGTGACCGACTGCTTCTACCTGAGAAAGGGGCGCCAGGTGGTCAAACACCCAACGAATCGCGGTGGAATGATCCGGGACCGACTGCGTTTCTTTCGGAGCACCTACCCCTTCGGTGAAGAGCTCTAACGTGGCGGTCCCCCCGATGCCTTTGACCGCGCCGCTGATCAGCGTGCGTCCTGGTTTCGGCTCTCCCTGTGGCCCACCCTCCAGCATGTCGAGCAGACGAAACTTGAGAGAGGAGCTGCCACTGTTGAGAACCAGAACTCGCATCGCTGCTCCTCAGGCCTCGCCCCCAGATTACGGGCGCGTGGTGTGCGGTCGGACGGCGACGGGATTCTCGCGTGAGAGCCGGATTTCTTCGTCTTCATGCCACATCACGAGGCTATCGCCTTCTCGCAAGGAATAGGTCGTGGCCTCCCGTTGGATGTCCACTTCCAGCACCTGGCCTCGTACCGTCAACGGAAACCGGATCCTCTCGAGCACCTTTGGCGGCCTGGGTCGGAAGCTTAAGCGCCCGTCGTAATCCCGCATCCCGGCCGAACCATAAACGAAAACCATCCACGTTCCGCCCATCGAGGCAATATGACACCCATGTTTGACGTTGCCTGCAATATCGGCGAGATCCATCAATACAGCGTATCGGGCGTATTCGATGCCCTTCTCTGGGTACCCGACTTCGAACGCCACGATACTCTGAATACAGGCGGAGAGAGAGGAATCTCCGGTCGTCAATGGGTCGTAGTAATCGAAGTTACGCTTCTTCTGCTCTGCCGAGAACTCGTGCCCGAGCAGAAACATGACCAGCACCACATCCGCCTGCTTGAGCACCGCATGCCGATAGATGACGAGCGGATGGTAGTGCAAGAGTAGCGGGTACTTGTCGACAGCCGTATTCGCGAAGTCCCAGGGCTTCTTGTCAAGAAACGAGTCGTCCTGGGGGTGGATCCCCATTTTCTCGTCCAACGGGATATACATGTTTTCCGCAGCCTTCTTCCACGCTTCGACCTCGGACATTTCCACGCCCGTCTTGTGCACCAGGACCGCGAACAGCTCCGGCTTTTTATCCCGCAGCGACTCCACCGTCTCGGCCGCGTATCGCAAGTTCTCCCGCGCCATGAGGTTACTGAATGTGTTGTTGTTGACAACGGTGTTGTATTCATCCGGACCCGTCACACCGTGGATGCAGAACTTGCCGCCCTTTCGTTCCGAATAAAATCCGAGATCCACCCACAGTCGGGCCGTTTCCACCAGCATCTCTGCGCCAACGTTATGGAGGAACTCGTCGTCCCCCGTGGCGTTGACGTACTTCTTCAGGGCATACATGATGTCCGCATTGATATGATACTGGGCCGTGCCCGCCGCATAGTACGCCGAGGCCTCTTCTCCGCTGATGGTCCTCCACGGAAAGAGGGCACCCTTCTGATTCACCTGCTGGGCGCGCTTCCGGGCCTTGTCGAGATAGCTGTACCGGAACTTCAGCAGGTTCTTGGCAATTTGTGGTGACGTATAAATCAGGAACGGCAGGACGTAGAGCTCGGTATCCCAGAAGTAGTGTCCTTCGTAACCCTCTCCGGTAAGCCCCTTGGCCGGAATCCCGGCGCCCTCCGCTCTGCCAGCCGCCTGGAGGATGTGAAACAGGTTGAAACGGATGGCCTGTTGGATCGCCTCTGTTGGCCTTGCTGCATACGCGGGGTCGCCGACAATTTGGACATCGCTCCTTCGCCAGAAATCATCCATGTACTGCTGCTGTTCGGCCAGCAGCTCATGGAAACCATGGCCCACTGCCCGATCCAGTGTCCGTTCTGCTCTTTCACACAGCTCTTCAGGCGGTGAGCGCCGCGAGGTGTGGTAGGCCATGTACTTGGTGAGGGTTACGGGTACGCCCGGTCTCGCCTCGATGGAAAAAACCACCTTCCCGGAATCCTCCGAACACTTGCTCTCGTATGAATAGGGACACTCCGTCTCGAACGCATGGTCGACACCGCAGGCGAGGTTCATCTTGCTGTTGTTGGTGACGTAACCCAGAACGATGCGACGATCATTGACATAGTTCACCCTGGGAATAAGAACCCTGCCCCTGAAACCACGGGCCAGCCGAGGGTCACCCTCGCTCTCCTGATGGGTGTGCTCAGTGATCATTTCCGACGAGATGACGATCGGTGCCTCGGCATTTAGCACTGTGACCTGATAGTGAATCGCCGCCAGGTGTCGGTGTTCGAAGGAAACGAGCCTGCGTGATTTGATGGACACCTGCTTTCCCGCCGGCGTCTCCCAGAGGATCTCCCGATCGAGTGTCCCAGACTTCATATTGAGCGCCCGTTCGAAACTGACAAGTGTTGCGGTCGGCAGATAAAAAGGCTCGTCGTCGACGTACAGCCTGATGATCTTGGTGTCCGTCAAATCTACGATGGTCTGGCCCGTCTCGGCGAATCCGTAGGCTTCCTCGCCGTAGACGATCGGCCATGATTCGTAGAATCCGTTCACGAACGTTCCGCTCTCGAAAACGGGAGCCCCTTCTTCGAAGCTCCCTCGCATGCCGAGGTACCCGTTTGCCGTGGCAAAGAGGGTTTCGGTGGCCGGCAAAAAGTCGGGATAGAACTTCTTCTCCACCATCCTCCACTCATCGGGAGGGTATACGTACTCGGGAGTCTGCAGGCGTTCACCACGGATCATTCCTTCACCTCACAGATTCAGCTTGCTCGAGTTCCGTCCATCGCGTGCATCACGCCTCGCACTGAGCTGCCGCTGGATTCGGACCCTTGGTCCCGCGGATTCACAGGAGCATTTCGTCCAGGTCGGTGACGACGATATCGGCACCGTTTGCCCGAAGCTCGTCGGCATTGTCGTGTCGAGCGACGCCGATGACGAGCCCAAACCGACCGGCACGACCGGCCTGGACCCCGGAGAGCGCGTCTTCGATGACTACGGCCCGCTTCGGTTCGACGCCGAGGTCTTCCGCTGCTTTGAGATATGCATCAGGCGCCGGTTTGCCGGCCAGTTTCAGGCGGTCAATAACGTTGCCATCGACCCGCAGATCAAAGAGATCCGCGATGCCGGCAGCCTCAACAACTGGTCCTCCGTGGTGGCTCGACGTCACGACCGCAGTCTTGATCCCCTGGCTGCGCAGATGGCGGACCAAGGCCACGGAACCCTCGTACGCCTCGACACCGTCCGACTCGATAACCCGCTGGATTATTTTGTCCTTGCGGTTTCCCAGGCCGCACACGGTCTCGCTGGTCGGAGGCGAGTCCGGGGTCCCTTCGGGGAGGTGGATTCCCCGGGATCCGAGGAAGTCCCGTGCGCCGTCGTAACGCGACTTTCCATCTACGTACAGTTTGTAATCGCTTTGGATATCGAAGGGCTGGAACGATTGATTGTTCTCCGTCGCCCGCTTTCGTAGGTATTCGTCAAAGATCTTCTTCCAGGCGGCGGCATGCACCTTTGCGGTGGCGGTCAGAACGCCGTCGAGATCGAAGAGGACGGCGTCGAACTTGTCCCTCGTGATGGGGTTTCCTGTGTGGAATTGGCTCATGTTTTCTCGCTTTCCTGTGTCATTTGCCGTTCCACTGCCACGTCCACTCGCGAATCTCCGGCATATCCTCTCCGTACTTGGCGATATACTCCTTATGCTCAATCAATTTATCCCGGATCGCCTGCTTGGCATACGCAGCGATATATCCAAGCTTTGGTACCCGATCAATCACATCATCTACGAGGTGAAAGCGATCCAGATCGTTGCGGACAACCATGTCAAAGGGCGTGGTGGTTGCCCCCTCTTCCTTATACCCGCGAACGTGGAGATTCTTGTGGTTCGTCCGACGGTAGGTCAGGCGGTGGATCAACCAGGGATAGCCGTGAAAGGCAAAGATGATCGGCTTGTCGGTGGTGAAGAGGGCATCAAAATCTTTGTCCGATAGGCCGTGTGGATGCTCGCTGTGTGGCTGAAGCTTCATCAGGTTGACCACGTTGATCACCCGCACCTTCAGGTCGGGGACATGTTGGCGGAGTAAGTCAACCGCAGCAAGGGTTTCAATCGTAGGCACGTCTCCAGCGCATGCCATGACCACGTCCGGCTCTGTCCCTTTATCGTTGCTCGCCCACTCCCAAATCCCAATACCCGAAGTGCAGTGCTTGATGGCAGCATCCATATCAAGCCACTGCGGTTGCGGTTGTTTCCCTGCCACTATGACGTTGACATAGTTGCGGCTCCTCAGGCAATGGTCCGTGACGGAAAGCAGGGTGTTGGCATCGGGGGGCAGGTACACGCGAACCACCTCCGCCTTTTTATTGACGACATGATCGATAAACCCGGGGTCTTGGTGGCTGAAGCCGTTGTGGTCTTGCCGCCAGACGTGGGAGGTCAGCAGATAGTTGAGGGAGGCGATGGGACGCCGCCACGGAATTTCGCTGCGAGTGGTCTTGAGCCACTTGGCGTGTTGATTGAACATCGAGTCCACGAGATGGATAAACGCCTCGTAGCAAGAGAAGAAACCGTGGCGACCGGTGAGGAGATACCCTTCCAGCCAGCCTTGGCAGGTATGTTCGCTGAGGATTTCCATCACCCGACCGTTTGGGGAAAGGTGGTCATCCTCAGGGATGGTTCCATCCATCCATGACCGATCCGTCACTTCAAATAAGGCACCGAGACGATTCGAGGCGGTCTCGTCCGGGCCCATCACCCGGAAATTCCTGCTCTCCATATTGAGCTTCATCACATCCCGCAAAAAAAGGCCCATCACGCGGGTGGCTTCCCCCAAACCATGACCGGGTGCAGGCACGTCGACGGCGTAGTCCCGGAAGTCAGGCATTTTCAGGTCTTTGAGCAGGATGCCGCCGTTGGCGTGGGGGTTGTCACCCATGCGACGATGCCCCTTGGGCGCCAGCTCGGCAAGTTCTCGAATCAGCTTCCCGTTCTCGTCAAAGAGCTCTTTGGGCCTGTAGCTCTTCATCCACTCCTCGAGCAGCTTGACGTGATCCGGTTTCGCTGCCATGGCGGCGAACGGAACCTGGTGCGATCGCCAGAAATCTTCCGTTTTCTTGCCATCGACTTCTTTCGGACCCGTCCAGCCCTTGGGGGTCCGGAGGACAATCATCGGCCACCGGGGGCGCGCGGCGACACCATTGCTACGCGCGTCGTGCTGGATTGCTTTAATCTCAGCAATCACGGTATCCAGGGTTGCCGCCATCAACTGGTGCATGGTTTCGGGGTCAGAGCCCTCGACAAAATAGGGCTTGTGGCCATAGCCAATGAACAGGCTTTCCAGTTCCTCATGGCTGATCCGTGCCAGCACCGTTGGATTGGCAATCTTGTAGCCATTCAGATGCAGGATGGGCAGCACGGCTCCGTCGGTTGCCGGATTGAGAAACTTATTTGAGTGCCACGAAGCGGCGAGGGGGCCCGTCTCGGCTTCCCCGTCCCCCACCACGCAAGCAACAATGAGGTCAGGGTTGTCGAAGGCCGCTCCATAGGCGTGCGAAACGGCATACCCGAGCTCACCCCCCTCGTGGATGGAACCCGGAGTTTCGGGGGCCACGTGGCTGGGGATCCCACCGGGGAACGAGAACTGTTTGAACAGCTTGTACATTCCCTCTTCATCCTCGGAAATATTCGGGTAAAACTCGCTGTACGTCCCCTCCAGGTACGTGTTGGCCACGAGGCCCGGACCGCCATGACCGGGTCCGGCGATGTAGATCATGCTTAGATCGTGTGCCTTGATCACGCGGTTGAGGTGCACATAGATGAAGTTCAACCCGGGGGTGGTTCCCCAGTGCCCGAGCAGTCTCGGCTTGACGTGGTCGAGCTTCAGGGGTTCCTTCAGTAACGGATTGTCAAGCAGATAGATTTGTCCGACAGACAGGTAGTTTGTTGCCCGCCAGTACGCGTCCATGGCTTGCAGCTCTTTTGGGGACACGGGTTTGGTCATGGCTTTCTCCTTTGTTTTTTCGAGGGAGTACCCGGCAAGTTTCCTCCGTTGCTTATCGTGTGCACAAGACCGGTCGCCGTGCAGGTTACGCTTCTTCTCGTCTTAGTTCCCGGACCGTACCCCCCTCTGCTACCAGCACAGTGTGGGCCGTTCCGAGGAAGAGCCCGGTACCCACCACACCCGGAATGTTCCGGATCTCGCTATCGAGGGCTGCAGGGTCCTCAAGTGGTTTAATCGCGCAATCGAGAATGACATTTCCGTTGTCACTGACAAAAGGCTTCCCCTCCACGATGCGAAGCGTTGGCTGGCACCCTAGTTCCTTCAGGCGCCGGCTACACAGGGGAAGGGCGAACGGAATCACCTCGATGGGCAGGCGGCCCCTCGTACCCAGCTTGGGTACAAGCTTGGAGGCGTCCACAAGGATCACCTGCATTCGGGAGGCAGCCGCCACGATGCGCTCACGCACCAGCGCCCCTCCATATCCCTTGATCAGGTTGAGCTGGGGGTCTACCTCATCAGCCCCGTCTACGGTGATGTCGATGGGGCCCTCGTCGAGCCCAGCGACTGGAATGCCCAGCTCGCGGGCGAGGCGCGCTGTTTTCTCAGAGGTAGGCACACCCTGGATCGACAGCCCCTCCTTCACCCGGGCAGCGAGGGCGTGGAGAAAGGCCGTCGCAGCGCGGCCCGTACCGAGCCCGACGACAGCGCCGTCTCGCACAAACTCAAGAGCCCGACTGGCAAGCATAGCGAGCACATCGCCCTGCGCCACGGACACGGCAGCCTCCTTCGCCATCCCGTCAAATTCCAGGCGCTTCCAACGTTATGTAAGCTTATTCACCTGTGCCTGTAAATCAGGGATGGGACTGATTTTTTCATCAGGGAAAGTACTATGGTTTGCATGGGGAAATTCCCTATGTTGCCGGTCTTTCCGTGCTTTTCCCAGAGAGGCTTATTCTCTTTCCACAGGGGAGGGGTGTCAAGGATTTAATAACGGCGTTTTAGAAAGGATGGTCTGCTAGAAACGGCGCAAAATATGCTTAAGTGCCCAAAAACAGAGGAAGGACGGGTGAAGCGTAGCCTTTTAGAACCAGAAAGCGAATGCGACGAGCACGACGAAGGATGCGGTCATGACGAATCTTTTTTCATGGAGTACGCAATATGCAAACCAACGAGTCTGGCAATCAATACGGCTATATAGATTTGGCCGGTGACTGCCTCCATATAGGAAAAGCTTTTCGCGGCGGGGGTGAGGGGGGTGATGTCGCCGAAACCCAAAGTTGTTAACGTGACGAAACTGTAGTACAGGAAATGTGGAACGTAATCGGTGGCACTGCTAAACTGACCCTGCGCAATTACAAACGACTCAGGGCGAATGCCCTCCATGACAGAATATAGCAAAGCCCAGGTGACTCCCATCAGCAAGTAGACGCAGATCGCAGCATGGATTGTGTCCGTCGTAACTTTCTCGGCTCTCAAGACGTCGGAGAGGACAATGATTCCTATAAAACCGAAGAACGCAACCGCAAAACTCCATCCGACCAGAGTTACGTAAAAATTTTTCAGAAAATATGTCGACCACATTCCAGCAAATGTGGGAAGACTGAGGAGCAAAGCAATGGTGAAGACGTGTTTCTTCGGACTGACGGTGTATACCGCAGAGAGAAGAACAATGGAAAGGAAGACGTCAAAAATCACCCGCTCAATGAACACATCTGAGACGATTGGAAATAGCAGCAATAAGACTATCAGGGAAATCAGGAGATAAGAGAACTTGCCGTGAGCTAATGGTAGGAAGGGTTTCTCAGCCATACGGTTTTCGAATCAACCCCTTCAACATGATGGCTCTGGCCGATCAGGTGATACAGCAGGGCCAGCGCGAGGATGCGAGGACACAAGGCATGCTGGGACTGTAGCAGCACTGGTCCCACTACGCAAGTCAGACGCCATACCCTTTCAACGATCCCTCAAGGCTATTTCTGGCCTCTCGATCCTGGGATCTCGGGTGCGATTCATCATCAATTGCGATCCGAACCCTCGAGTCTCTCGGCAACGTGTCCGGCGAATCCGGCGCCCGCCCCCTCAAAAAAGTTGAAGGCGGCGTGCACCCCTTCTTTCTTGAGGGCCTCGATCTCGTCGGGGAACTGTGCCGTCGCGGCGATAAGCCCGGGGTAGTCTCCGGCGGTTAGCTGCTTTGCGGCGTACATGTTCGCCCTGTGCTGCGG
>JAAXQN010000175.1 GCA_012974305.1 Candidatus Methylomirabilis sp.
CGCCTGGGGGGTGCTCAGCGAGGCGAACGCCGAGCGCCGAAGGGGGGCCTGCCCCCCTAGCGGAAGTGCCGCACCAGCGCGGAATACTAGTGAGAAATAATATTGGTGCGGCACTAGGAACCCTATTGAGGTTTCACCGGTGGCTCCGTATAATTCCGGTACCATTCCGCTTCACGTAGGCAATGGACGTTCGGAAGTCGAGGGGATCCGCCCATGAAACGCATCGTCATCGGGACCGCGGGCCACATCGATCACGGCAAGACCGCCCTGGTGAAGGCCCTCACCGGCATCGACACCGACCGGCTCAAGGAGGAGAAGGAGCGAGGAATTTCCATCGAGCTCGGCTTTGCCTCCCTGGGGCTTGGGGATGACATCATCCTCGGGATTGTGGATGTTCCCGGCCACGAACGGTTCGTCAAAACGATGCTGGCTGGCGTGGGGGGGATCGATCTGGTCATCCTGGTCATTGCCGCCGACGAAGGGGTCATGCCCCAGACCCGAGAGCACCTGCACATCTGCGAGCTCCTGGGCATCCGACGGGGACTTGTTGCTCTTACCAAGAAAGACCTGGTAGATCCAGATTGGCTCGAGCTGGTGTCAGAGGAGGTCCGGACCTTCCTGGCGGGGACATTCCTCCAGGATGCGCCGATCGTCCCTGTCTCCGCCATCAATGGCGAGGGCCTCGCTGAACTCCGAGACGCCCTCGCCAGCCTCTCTACCGCAACCCATCCAAGACGCACGGACGGAGTCCTCCGACTTCCTATTGACCGCGTCTTCACGATCCGAGGCTTTGGCACCGTCGTGACCGGAACCCTCTGGACTGGCTCCCTTGCCATCGGCGACGAGGTGACAATCCTTCCCAAGGACCTGCCCTCGCGGGTCCGGCGGCTCCAGGTCCACAACCAGAGTGTGGACCGGGCCTTTGCGGCTCAGAGAACGGCGGTCAATGTTCCGGGGATCGAGACAGACCAGATCGAGCGGGGTGATATCCTCTGCTCCCCCAACACCCTCCGGGTCAGCACATCCATGGAGGCCACGCTGGCACTACTGCCGGATGCCCCAAAGCCATTAAGGAACCGGGCTCGAGTCCGATTCCATCTCGGCACGGTCGAGATCCTCGCCCGTGTCGTTGTCTTAGACCGCGAAGAGGTGAACCCGGGGGGGGAGGCATATGTTCACCTCCGACTTGAGCAGCCCACCACCGCTCAGCCTCACGATCGGTATGTCCTCCGGAGCTACTCGCCTATGACCACGATCGGCGGCGGGATCATCCTGGACCCCTGCGCCCCCTTCAAGCGACGAAGGCGACCGGAGGTCGTCGCCCATTTGAAGATACTGGAGCAGGGTTCTTCTCGGGATCGCCTCCTGGAACTCTTGAAAAGCAGCAGCTCCCCCCTCCCCTTGCCGACCCTCCGATCCGTCGCCGGCCTGGATTCCGGCCTCCTCCAAGAGCAACTTCAAGAGCTCTTGGGACTCGAGAAGATCATCAGTCTCAAGGGCCGGGAGGGAGAAGCCTACCTCCATCGTGAGGTCTATGACGATCTCAAAGGAACAATGCTCAGCCTGCTGAAACAGTTCCACACCCAACACCCCTTGCGGGAGGGGATCTCGAAGGAGGAGCTCCGCTCTCGCATGGCGACGAGGGTCTCCCCACCCCTCTTTACTCAGCTCCTCACCGACCTCACGCAGGCGGGAGAAGTGGCCCAGGATCGGGACCGGGTCCGTCTCACTGCACACCAGGCGCAGCTCTCGCCAGCAGAGACAGCCCTTCAGGAGCGCCTCGAGAATCATTACCAAAAGGCTGGACTCCAGCCCCCGACCACCGATGTAGCCTTCAAGGAAGCAGCGACAGACCGGAAGGCGGCGCAGGCGGTCTTCTTCCGCCTGGTGGAGCAGGGTATCCTCATCAAGATCAAGGATGAGTTGTATCTGCATCGGGATGCCTACGAGCGGGCAAAGGCTCTTCTCCGCGCCCATTTCGAGCGCCATCCCTCGATCTCTGTCCCTACGTTCAAGGACCTGCTGGGACTCACCCGGAAGCACGCCATTCCCTTCCTCGAACATTTCGACCAGATTAAGCTCACCAGACGTTCAGGAGACGAACGGGTGCTTTACGGCCAGTAAGAAGGGGAGAGTTTTCCTTGACAGGAGGGCAGAGATATACGATCTTTATGTAAGGACAGGCCCAAATTCAAAGGGTTTGACCACACCCTGAGGAGGAGCAATGTTCGGACTGGGCGTTCCAGAGCTTCTCGTGATCCTTTTCATCGTCCTGATCGTCTTCGGGGCCAATCGCCTCCCGGAGATCGGTAGCGGGATGGGCAAGGCCATCCGGGGATTCAAGGATGCCACCTCGGGCAAGGATGCCATAGACGTCACGCCGAAGGAGGAGAAAGGGACCGAAGAGAAGGCCGAGGAACAGAAGAGCTAGACACCCTGACCAGCCTCTTTTACCCACCGCAGCCCCTCGTCCCTGTAACGCAAAACTTTTTCGGCCCCTCTAAGCGGTTAGTTACACGATCTGCTGCGCTCTGCGAGCAAGAGCCTTTCAGGGACACAGATCCTGGTAGGTTGGTACCCCGCCGAGGCTTGTGGCGGTCTTGACGGCGCGCAGGATGGCCGCG
>JAAXQN010000173.1 GCA_012974305.1 Candidatus Methylomirabilis sp.
CCCCGAGGATTTCCGCAAGCTCGATGGCCTTGCGGTGTGCATGAAGCTCGGTAGAATCCAGTCCATAGATGAGGGGATACTTTGCCTTGACAAGGATATCGGCCGCCGCCTCGATGCACTCGTCGATGGATGCCGGCTTTCCATCGATGCGGGGCGTAGCCAATCCCTCGAGGTGATGAAGGAAGGTATCCTTACCGAGGACACACGCGTTCTTCACTTCGACGATCTTGCCGTTGTCGACATGCACCTCCAAATCGTCGCAGGTCACCCCGCAGAACGGGCACGTGACGTCCTTCACCACCGTCAACTCTTTAACCTCTGTCATCTCTTGTGACCTCCACCTCAAACCCTTTCGAATCTGGCATCCCGGTCCCTTGCGTGTCCGGTCCGACCAGGGCGTTGACAAATTTTCCGTACGCGACGAAGAGAAGCCCTGGCGGTACCGTCCCCTTCTTGCATCGGACCACGGTCGACCCATGTTTGGTGTTGAGGCAAACCCGGTCCCCGTCCTTGACTTGAAGGGCCTCCATGTCCGCCGGGTTCATTTCCAGGGTACTGATTTCCTCGACATACTCCTTTGAGTCCTTGCCGAGATGGATGGTTCGCCCCTGCTTCGTCGACCGACCGGTGATTAAAACAAACGACTTGGGCACATTCGGTCCTTTGGTCCCTGGGATTGTGAATTATAACACAATCTATCCGACAAATGTAAGCCCCCTGCCTTGGCTGACGCCAGCCGGTGAGCTCTAAACAGGGGCTTTATTAAAATTCCTCAGATTCCTACTGAAGCCGTCTCCTCGCGATCTCCATCGCAGAGGCGTCGTCCAGGTCCGTAAACTCTTTAGAAGTCCTGATGGTCTCGAGCATCTCCATCTCGACCCCGTACTTCAAGGTCCCGATAGCTATTGCCCCGATCCCCCTGATCCCAGAGGCAATCTCTTTCATGTCGTCGTCGGGCTTCAGTCCCGCTACGCCACTCGGTGGGACGGCGTTGACATCAGCCACCAACTTGCCGGCGGGCAGTGCCTCTAAGGCCGACCGTGACAGGATCTCAACGCCCGCCTTTGCCGTCGCCAGGATCAGGTCGACCCCCTTCAAGATGGGGAGCTTTTCCTCATCTGTCCCCATCTGAGCCCCTGTCACCGTTCCGCCTGCCTTTTCCCTGATCCCTTTCGCCAGCCGCTCCGCCGACTCTCGGGAACGCGACCCGACAATCACCTCGCAGCCGCTCTTTGCGCAATGGGTCGCGGCCACCCGGCCCACCGGGCCCGTGGCTCCCAGGATCGCGGCCTTCCTTCCGCTCAAGCCACCCAGACCCGTCTCCACCTTGGCGACGAGGGCCGCGGCGGTCGTGTACGCCCCCTTGGGGTCGATCATCAGAGAGACCTGGAAGGGGGGGAACATACTTTTGACGGCAGCTGCACGGAGCTTCTCGGCAGTTTCGACGTTGTCTCCCCCAATAAAGAGGGCCGTGAACTTGGTCCCCTTTGGACCGCGGGAAAAGATGATGTCCTGAACGAGGAGAGTGCCGGTTTCCTCGTTCACATTCCCGTAAGGGATGACCGCGTGAAACCCTGCGTCGTAGGCCATGTTAATGTCAAAGGGGCTGGGCGCGGCATCGGTCGTAAAGAAATACAGGAGATGCTTCCGCTCCATGGTAGTTGCCCTCAAGACAAACGTATCCCCTCTTCGGGGACCTCGATTTGAAAACGACTCGATCGGTTAGGCGAAGGGATGCTTTGCTGTATCCTTCTTGGCCAGGACCTCGTCAACCGTCGGCTTGCTCGCAAGGGCGCGCTCGATCGACTCCTTGACGGCTGTGTAATTGTACTCAAAAATCTTCTTCTTGTCCGTGGCCTCCCAGTGGATGAAGACCCCGCAGACGATGCAGAGATCTTCCACGTCCTTCTTTGGAATGACCCCTGCGGCGACGCTATCCGCGACGGCCTTGGCCACCGCCATCTGAGAGGGGCCGAACATATGGATCGCCTGATCCGCCCCCTTGATGGTGACCTTATTGAACATCACGGTGTCGGGCTTTGCCGGGAGGTTCGGCTCGAGAATCGCTAAGAGCCCGTTGTGGCCACTGGTTTGCGTGGCGAGGCGATTAGCGAACGCAATTCCGACCGGTCCATCCTTTCGGCCGATCATGAGGTCAACGTGAGCCACCTCGTTGCCATCGCCGACCAATGATTCTCCGACCATTATTGAAGACATGTTTCTCCTCCTTATGTGATGAAAGTTAGGTTATCGTTCATTTTAAAACCCTGTTCCACTAATGTGCTGCCGATGGTGAATTCGTATCCGAAAGCCCCTTCTTTGTCAACCCATTTTTGGGGTCTCAGGCATGAGAATTCGGCATATTCCGCATAACCCGGGATTACTGATCATCGATCCACTTCAACCACTCTTCCGAGGACCGGCGCCGGAACAGCAGCCTCCATGTGTCCCCCTCCACTATCGCCACAGCCGGGGCGAGACCTCCGAAGTGCCGGGCGAGGGAGAAAGTATAGGCCCCGCAATTCAAGATGACCAGCTTGTCCCCTACTCGGATCTTCCCCAGAGGAAAGGACCCCGGTAAAACCCCCGAGGGGATGCACAGGCCATCGCCAACGTAGTAG
>JAAXQN010000060.1 GCA_012974305.1 Candidatus Methylomirabilis sp.
CCCTCCTCCCGGTCGTTACGAGGCTCGTAAGGCTTGATGCCGGTGCACCCGGTGACCAACAATGCCACCAGCAATGCACCGATCCACAGCGCTTTTCGTATAGGTGTTTTAGATATACCCATTAGAACGTCACCCTTGTGCCGATTTATCCCACACTGATGTCATGCAGACTGAGGACAACATCCAGATCGAGCGAGTATTTGAAAAAAGTGATGCAAGAGTTCCATTTCAATCCATTACTCTGTTAGATTCCAAAATACCATCAGCAAATCCCAGCTCTTTAGCTGTCCGCTTGTTTACGATCAAATAGGGTGATAAAAATTTGCTTTATTGAAAGCTCGTTTAACTCTAGTTCTCCGGTTCGAAATGATAACGCCAGGGTTTTTCAACCCTCCATTGCGCGAAGCGTGCTGCTATCTCTATCGCTTTCTTATTGGTGAGCCACCATTTATAATCGAGTCGGAGGACATTACCAGCATTCTCCTTTGCAGTCGGAAGGTATTTTCGGACACTATCGTCGATAAAAGCCATCGCAGATTTACGAACAGGCGCATACGATATGTAGTTTGCATGAACAGCCATTCGCTTCGGATCGCTTGCAAATACAATAAAATCGAGTGCCTTTTTAAGGTTGACCGTTCCTTTGGGGATCACCCAGACCACAATGTCCCAGACCTGGCCATCCCAGACAATCGCAAGGTCTTCGTTACGCTTTCTGATCGCATCCAAGATTCCGCCGCTATAGGCCCAGGTCATCACCACCTTCTTGTTGCGAAGAACCTCTAAAGGTTGGAGGGGATCGTCCTCCAACCACACAATATTCCCTTTGATTCGATCGAGTACCTTGAAAGCGCGATCCACGCCGGAATCGGTCGACAAAACCTGATATACTTGGTCAACAGGGACCCCATCCGCCATTAACGCCCATTCCAGATTGACCACAGGAGAATTGCGCAAACCACGCACACCGGGGAATCTCTCGAGATCGAAGAAGTCTGCGAGCGCAGAGGGCTTCCCTGCAGCCAACTGATCAGCATTGTAGGCGATCACCATCGCATAAATAGATTCACCGACGGCACAATCTTGTAGAGCTTCCGGATAGAAATCATCGACCGCTGACCTTCCAAGGACAGCGCGATCGATTTTTTCCAACAAACCCTCTTCACAGGCCCGAATCGCATCAGCAATCTCGATGTCTACCACGTCCCACTTGACGTTGAGCCGACGGACCTGGTCACGAATCTGTGCCAACCCCCCATTATAGTGCTCCACATTCACCCAACGGTTTTTCATTTCGCGGTATGGGTTAACAAAGGCCAGCATCTGGCTTTTCGTATAAGCCCCACGCCCCCTGCTAACCACCGTCAAGGGGGGTTTACCTGCAATTGGCTCGGCCTGCAGTGACCCCGTGGAGACAAAAAAGGTGACAATAGCAAACAACCCAATCCGTTCAAGCCTGGATCTTTTAAAAATATGCGGTATACTCAGGCAGTCTGAAACGTACTGTTGACAAAAGCAAATGAAGTACCGTCGCAGAGTACCCATCAATCCAGCAGCGCTGGGGCGTGTCCCACTGCTGATTTGTCTCTCTTCATAAAATGTATTTGTGCGTTCCATTTCAAACCTCGATATATGAAAATAGTGAGAGCTCCTTTCCCGCATAACAAGAGGCCTTGGAAAGCCCCCTCAATGGGGCGAAGGCAATCTCCCCATGTTATATGTCAAACTAAGAAATCTTCCGCTCCCGATTAGGCTTTGCCATTGACAGCCATCCGCCGACTTTTCCGGCTGTTTCTTTTGTTCACGCTCGGACTCGGTTTTTTCTCCCCCTTATACTTTTCCTCTCTGTCCTTCTGCGGAGCCTTCGGCCCCAGGATTACCCACTCACCCTCTGATCCGGTGAAGAGTCCCTTCTCCGGTCCCTCCTCCCGGTCGTTACGAGGCTCGTAAGGCTTGATGCCGGTGCACCCGGTGACCAACAATGCCCACCCTTGCCCCGATTGATAGCACGCCGATGTCATGGACACTGGGCTCAACATCCCGATCGAGCGAATAGAGGCGAAAGAGTCCGTAAAGCTCAGTGCCGTACTCCTCGAATTCCTGGACCACCGCCAGACCGACCGAATACCCGTCGTCATTTTCCGTGGGAAGATTCTGACCTCGGGTGTAATCGACGCTAAAAGCCGTCGTGCCGAAGGAGAAGAATCTCGTCAGCCATCCAGCCTTGGCGTAAAAGTTTGTGGGATCACTCTGCTTGTCACGCTTCTTCGTACCGGCAGACAGGCTGAGATTCAAACCGGTGTCCTCATGCAATAGTGAAAAGGAGCCTTGGTATTGAAAGTCGGTGCCACCCTCGTTGGGATCACCGATACCACCAGCTCCTGCGGCCTTGAAGCCATAGCCCTGCCCTCCCCAATACAAAGCCGCATCATAGCGATCATCGCTGTTAGCCGAGGCAGCGAGGTGTAAACCATAGAATATGGGCGAGTCATAGCGCACCCTGTTTTTCCGGACCAAGCCGTCAAAACTATTGTAGGCATCAACGATCCTGACATTCGTGAGGGTGTCGTCACTTTCTTGCCGAAACAACATCCCCCCGGCAAGATCCGAGATCGTTGGGGTTGCGATCACGGTGGTTCCGGATAGATCGGATGAGGCGGTGCCGTAGGTTGCCGTGTTGCCCTTGCCTAAGGAAAGCTTGCCGAAGCGCTTGCTGTCAAGGAAAACCTCAGTGATGCGCTGATCGAAAATGTCGCCGGTCTCTTGGTTAGTCTGACTGACGTTACTGGCCTTATTCGGAGCAATTGTGAGTACAATATTCGAGCCGAGGGTCAAGTCGTCGGTGACCTTGGCGGTGCCAAAAAAGCGGACACGACTTTCGCTGTTGTCGTTGTCGACGTAGTAGGGCTTGGTGCTTTTGCCGTCATCAACGATGTTCACGGCTCGGTTGACCCACCCTGAGATGGCGAGTTTAACCCGCTCCTGACCGGAAGTAACGACCTTTTCAACGGGCGCCTGCACGGTTGTGTTCTTTTCTTCGGCCATAGACTTGGCTTCTTTGGCCTCGGTTTGCGCCTCGGTGGCTGTTTTTTTCAATTGGTTCACCTGTTGTTGTAAAGATTCCAACTGTTGCTGTTGTTCCTCGATGAGGCGTTCCAGCCTTTCAACTTTTTCGGAGTTTACGGTTCCCTCCTCAGCCGCAACCGTGCTTACAAAAAACACCTGGACTGCCAGCAACAGCACGACCAAAATGATGAATGTACTTCGTTCTCTTATCACCTTAACACGCTGCAACTCCTGCACTTTTTCGGCATCCTGGGCGAACGCCGGCATCGCAAGGAATCCCAGACCGATGGTTTCACCAGCCAAAAGCAGAAGGTGGAGCAAGGAAAAAGTTTTCATGGTGTACTCCTTCCCACAGGGTAAAAGATGATCCTGTCGTGAGCGGGCACAGCAAGCCCACGGCGCCGATCATCAGAACATTCAGCAATAATTCACCCCCACCTCTGACAGTCACTATGACATCCCTCGGCCGGAGGTATCTAACGGCCATTAAATTATGCGTGTAATACGTTAGCGATAGTTTTAGCACGAATGTTGTGTGAAGGCCAACTTCGGGAAGCTCCGATTCAAGACGGAGCACGAGCAACAAATTTGGGGAGAATGCGCGCGTCTGATTACGAACAGTATCATCTACTACAACGCGATGCTCTTATCCAACCTGCTGGATTATGAGGAAGCCGCCGGTGACGTCCAAGGAGCGGCCCTGCTCAAACAAGTCTCTCCGATTGCCTGGCAGTACATCAATTTGTACGGGCGCTACGAGTTTCGCACTACGCGACACGCGCGCGCTGTGCGTCCGAAGCACGACGCGAGCGCCCGCCGACCAGGCGCGGGTGTCGACCTCCTACCAGTCCCCGTCTACGGGGAGTGCCCTACAGTCCAAAGGGTCAGGACGCTCCTGGCTACTAATACCGATCGAGGATCACCTTTGCCACGCGGTCCGGAACATCGATCATCGGCCAGTGGGCCACGTCCGGCCACTTGTGGAGCTCGATCTTCGGCTGCATGTCCTTCCACGCGTCCGCCATCTTCACGACAGAGACCGGATCCAGCTCACCCCAGAACATGCTCACAGGCCCGTTGAAATTGATGATTCCCGCCTGCCAGCGCTGCAGAAACTTCTTTCGCTGTATCATGTAGCGGATTTGGCGGTTGAATACCCGATCACCCTCGTTCTTGAGGATCTGGTCCGCCATGATACTGAGGGTTTCCTCGCTGGCCGGGTGGGCCTTGCCGAAGCTGTCGTTGAGGTCCTTCATGATGACCTTCTTGGTCATATCAGGGCCGAGGGTATCCGGTGCTTTAAGCCCTTTTATCTGCATGGGGAGGAGGTTTACGAGGTTGATCAGCGTGGAACCGTTGAAGACAATCGCGTGCCGGATCTTGAACGGGAGCGTCCCTTCCTGCTGGCGCTTCATCAGCTCCGAACCGACCGACTGGCCCATGTCGTGGATAACCAGCATGACCTCGGTCAGCCCTTCCTGCTTGGCCACGGCCTCATACAGGTCGGCCTGCTTGAACAGCGAGTAGTGATCTTCGAATGTCCCCGTCTGCGGCTTGTCGCTCTGGCCGAAGCCGACCATATCGGGTATCACCACGCGCGTCCGTTTCGCCACTTGCGGCACGACCCCGGACCAATCCCAAGACGAGCCGGGAAAACCGTGCACGATGAGGACGCCATGGCCCTTCGTCTCCGCCTTGCCCGCGGTGACGAGGAAGATCTTGTATCCGTTGGCTTCAATGAACCGGCCCTGGTCGATCCATTCCTGGAGACCAGCGAGTTTAGTGCGTTGCGCTTCTGCTCCGACGCTACCGAACGGCACCGTCGCAAGCGACAAGGCGACGATCATAATGCACAAATTTTTCATTTCACCCTCCGTTGCGTGGTTGCGTGAAGGAAAGCGGGAGCCAAGGTGCCCGCTATGGGGTTGCAGGTGCAAGTGCCGGATAATGGCACATGTTACATTAAGGGCGACAATAACGGGGGGGGGTAGCTCGGTCAATCGGGGTTTTTCCTGTTTTTTTCATAGGAAAAACTACTATGGTCTGCATCGGGGAATTCCCTAGGGAAGAGCTTGAGGAGTGGAGGGTGCTTCTGCGGCTTTTTGTTTGGAAGGAAGCCTTTTCCGACAAGGATTGGCGGGTTCCTGGGGGCCGTCGAGGCTGTCCGGGTACGCGTCACCACGCGCGCCGGCTTCCGGACCTGCGTGTGCAACGCCGGTTGTCGCCATCGCCGCCAGGATGCAACCCAACAAGACGATCAAGACAATCCACGGGATCGAAGAGGCCCTCTGCAAGCCGGGGCCTCGAGACGATCCGGTGTGCCGGTATCGAGCAATTGCCAGGTCGGTCACGGGTTCAGCCCATCGCACGCAATTGCCACCCTGCTATGCTCCAAATGGCTCCATCCCAACGTTGTTAAATCCTCCGGCGATCGGGAAGAAATTGCCGGTCGTATACATGTTGTACCCATCGAGCAGGGCCACGGTGAAGTGTGCAGCCTCAGCCGTTTCTCCCAAACGCCGCATCGGGATCTCATCCAGTATTTTCTGGAAAGCCTTCGGGTCGTCTTCGACACCCGCGGCATGCTTGAAACCAGGATAATTCATAAAGTTGGTGCCGACCACATTGACGGTAACCCCCTTCGCCGCAACCGTCATGGCGGCGCAGCGGCACATCATGTTCGCGGCTGCGCGCATAGTGCTGTAGGCCATCAAGGTCGGTTGTGGTTTTTCACCCGTTGCGCTGGTCTGTACCACGACCTGGCCGGCTCCGGCCGCCACCAGTGGCGGAAGCACGGCCTGCAAGCCGTACATCACTGCCAGCAGGTTCTGCTCATAGTGAATCATCAAGCCCTCGGCAGACGTGTTCAGGATGTCCCCTTGAGGCGCATGTATCGCGGTGCGGATGAAGGCCGAATCAAAACCGCCAAATCTGTCCATCGCGGCATCAACCACCTTCTGGATGGCCCCCGGCTTGCTTTCGTTGTTCGGACCCTCTTGCTCGAGGCCGGGAACAACGACGACGTCTGACGCACCGAGTCCGCGCAACTCTTTGGGCAGTCCTTTACGCACATCGGCGATCACCAGGTTGTAGTTGCGCTTGGCAAATTCGCGCGCCAGAAACGGCCCGATGTTCAATTGGGTATCGGTGATGACGATGGTACGTATACCGGTCTTCGAGTTGGTCTTCAGTTTGGCCCCCGGTGCTTTGGGCTGTGCCCATGCTGTATTCATACCAACGCCGGCTGCAGCAATGCCTGCCGCTCCAACCACCCCTGCCTTCAGCAAATCACGGCGATTGATGCCTTTTCCATCCTGTTCTTTTTTGTCCGAACTCATGATCACGTCCTCCTTTTTGCTTATTGTGCCTTCGTTTGAATTGCTCGATGCCGCACACGGCGGCACGGTGATTCCAGAATCCTGCGAGGCTTCCCGGATCGCGATCCTCGTGAAGGAAGCCACGCCGGGATCGACCTAAGCTTTAGGCCACGTCGCCGCATACGGTATATCCAGATACTTTATTGCTTCGGCCCCGGTAACGACCTTGCGTCCGACCCCATCGATAATCTCTTTGGCGCGTTTCAACTGTTCCACATTACTGGTCCCGTTGGGCCAGTCCTCGAGCCCCACGCGGAAGCTGCCGCCCCGTTCCAGGGCCAGGCGAGCCAACGGGGTATCCATGACGCTTTTTTTGCCGATATAGCCGACGGACCATTTCAAATCCATGCCTTCTATCATCTTCAGGTAGAGCTCGAGCGCTTCCGGTATGGGTGGTGCCATTCCGGCATAACTGTCCGATGCAAAGTAGATGTTGAGTTTTGACCCGCGCGGCAGGGTGCCGGCTCTGACCATCGCTACGACGTTCTTCATCCAGCCGGGCTCGAACACCGAGATCGAGGCGCCTGTCCCCAGGTCTTTGCAGGTTTGCAGAATGTAGCGCACATCGTCCGGCCAGAAGCCGTACCAGAAGAAGGCAGAATCCGGGCCGGGCACTCCTTCTTTGTCGTATACACCCAAAGGAACGACACCGGTGTCGAACAATACCATATTGGCCAGCCCGGCCTCAGCCAGTATACGTTGGTGACCGCATTGCACTTTGCCGATCCATGCTCTTCGGGTCCGGTTATAGACTTTCGGATCAAAGTTTGCGGTCGCGTAGAGGATCGCATGCGGATGCTTATTCCAGACGGGCCTGTACGTTTCCATGTAAGGTTGGGCGGCTTTCTTCGGGTCTTCATTCGGCTGGTTCGAGTGGCTATGGACAATCGTGGCGCCAGCATCCAGGCAGCGGATGATCTCTGCGGCCTGTTCGCTCGGCGTCTCCGGGACTAGCGGGTTCTTGGCCTTGGTGGTCGATCCGTTGATGGCGCATTCGAGAATAACCGGCGTATTTTCTACGGATTTTCTCGTAGCCGCCGATGCGGCGCGTACCGCCGGACTGACTGCTAACAATGCGCCGGCACCGGCCAGTGTTCCTATGAATTCTCTTCTTTTCATTTTATCCTCTTTAGCCGACCTCAACCGTGCCGTCCGCGTGGATGGCGATCGGATCGCCCGTGTTAACAGCCTTGAGGAACTCGTCGCCGAGCAGATCGATCGTGATGATGCGCCTCTCGTTCCAGATGTCACTCATGTAGAGACCTGCGGCTGAGACGGCGTCGACGTGCCAGGCGTACAGAAGTGCCTTGGGACCGACTCCCAGTTCGGTCATGCCCATCAAGACGCATCCGCCCAGGGTTGAACCGACGCCCTGTGTAGTGCAGATGATGGCCCCTTTGAGATCCTTCCCGTACAGATCCTTGTTGGCCGCATCTGTGCAGATGGCCTTTTTTGTTTCTCCTGCGAACATATTGTTCAAGTAAGATCCGCTCGTGTTGAACGCAACACGTGACACCAACGCCTTTCCCTTGAGGTTGCCGGGAAGTACGGCTCTCCCTTGAAATGTTTTCTTAGCCATTTTGTTGCTCCTGTTTTGAATTGCAGATTTGATTGTTGTTATCCATTCTTTTCAGTCCCAACACTTACGCACCCCTGGGTATCTTTCCCGTCACGATGATCTCGAGTAGAACGTCGTCCGGGAAGTACCGGATGGAGGAATAGTTCCGGGTCTTGGCCGAGTTCGTGACGCCACGAACCCTTTCGGAGAAACCCTTCATGCCCGCGTAGCTCACGCTGCACATGTTGGTAGGCCGCATGCCGGCCCGCCTCATCGCCCCGGCCAATTCGGGCTCTTCCTCGATGAGCCGGGCTCGCACCACATTTGCTAAGAACATGTAAACCGGGATCGCGGCCTTTTCCTTGCCAGCCTTCTTCAGCGCCTCGGTGACCATTTTGCCCCACTTGACGGTCTCCTGGTACGTGTTGTGCGGACAGCCGATAAAGCAGGCCGTGGGATCGGCGTCCTTGTCTGGCCAGAGGTTTTTGAAGGCGGCGCGCACGCGCTCTTGCTCGGCGTCGTCGATAACGTAGGTCTTGTAACCTTTGACCAGCAATTTTCGCCCTTTCTCCTTTGCGTCGGGGGTAACTCCTTCTACATGGTACAACCCGACCGCGCCACTGGAGGCTGTTGCACTTCCCATGGCTTTCAGCAAGTGCATGTTCTCGTTGGTGACCTTGCCGCCGAAATACTTTTCAAGGCCCGTGATGTATGGGACGTCCTCTACCACCTTCCCGCCAATAGCGGTACCCACCACCCCCCAGTCCGGCTCCTTTGTGGTCTTCACCTCGACCAGCCACTTGGCCATGCGGCCCTCGTCGGTCATGAGACCGAAACGGGGAGCCTTGCCCAGCAGGGCGCACAGCAACTCCATTCCGGTCGCATTGCGGTTTGTCCGAATTCCGAGAACGGAATTGCCGTAGTTGACGGCAGACGATTCCGCCCAGGCCACGTAGGTTCCCGGCTTGGGAGCATTACCGACCTCGTCCACGTAGCAAGTGCAGCTTCTGTAGTTCAGGTCCGGCGCGCCGAGTCGGGAGTGGATATAGTCCACGTCTCGCTGAAGCGCGTAACCCTCGTAGATCAACTCGATGTCTTTGGCATTGTTGTTGACGTTGTACACGTCGTAGGGGCGCGGGTTGACCGTGTAGGGCGCATAGGCCTTGAGCCCGGCGTCGGCGCACTCATCGAAGATCTTGACCAGCGGCGCCATGTAAGCCACACCGAAAAACATGGAGGAGTGACAAGCACCGCCAAGTTCCACGAGTTTGTCAGCACCAAAGGCGTTGCCGTGGGCGACGACGATTTTCATGACCTTGGCCATGACCTCACCCTTCGATCCGTTCAGGATGTCCTTCTCCTCCCTGGTGAGACGCATCTGGTGGGGTTTCTTTGATTCATCCTTGGTTCCGGCACTCCGGCCTGATATCACGTTCATGTCGGAGTGCAGGATCTTCCCCGCATAGTCCGGAAGGGTACCGGCCCCGGATGCACCAGAGGATGACTGTGCGGCGACCTTCCCGGCTTGGACCTTCCCGTCCTTAGCATAGAGCATACTGGGTAGCAGCGGCAGCGTGGCAATCACTTTGATGAATGATCTACGCTTCATGGTCTACTCCTCCTTCTGTTATTTGTTATTCGGTGAGAGCAAAAGGATAAAGGCTAAGAGTTTGCTTTTGTTGAGCCTGACAAAATTATATTTGGTTGTCAATAGATGAAAACCCTGTATTTCTATTCGGCAAAAGCACCATGGTTTGCATAGGCAACAATGCTCTGGTTTACCTGGGCAAAACACCTATGCCCCTGGTGCGGCGATTTCTGGTAGCAGCATGGTAGCAAGAGCTGACGTGGTGGACACGGCACAACGTGACATTTCGTGACCGAAAAACCCTACAGCTTGACACTTCTCGTCCAGTGGAGGGATACTTTAGGGCCACAACGCAATTGTAGGTCCAATTTATCGTGCGGTGGTTTGTAGGGGACATTCAAGGTTGCGCCCGCGAGTTCGAGCGGCTCCTGGAGGCGATCCGCTTTCAGCCCGGTCAGGATGAGTTGTGGTGCGTGGGGGATCTCATCAATCGCGGTCCTGATTCGCTGGCGGTGTTGCGCCTGTGGCAAAGTGTGGGAGGACGGGCGATCCTTGGCAACCATGAGATCGACGCGCTGCTGTCGTTCTCGCAAACAAAGCCAAAGAAGTTGAAACGACTTCAGGACGTTTTCCGGGCCCCCGACGCCGAGGAATTGCTCGGAGCCCTCCGGAATCTGCCGATCCTCGTCCACCTCTCGTCGGGTGGGAAGGGACCCGATGCCTGGATGGTTCATGCCGGTCTGGATCCCCGCTGGACCAACCTCGCCGAAATCGCCAGCAGGATCAATGAGTCTCCTCACGACGACGCCTGGCTCCAAAGCGAGGAGGTCGATTTTGCCACGAATGTGCGCTGCTGTACCAGAGACGGACGGCGATCCGACCACACCGGTCCGCCGGAAGAATGTCGTGCTCCCTTTCGACCCTGGGATTCGTTTTACTCCGGCCGGACGCTGGTGGTACACGGACACTGGGCCGCCAGGGGATACTACCGCGGTGACCACACGATGGGTCTCGATTCGGGATGTGTCTACGGCGGATCGCTCACGGCGTGGTGCCAAGAGGAGGATCGAATTGTCCAGATCCCGTCCAAAGAGAAGCCTTAATCCCAAGGAGCTTCCAAGCTGGGGGCAGAGATTCGCACATTGGGGGGAGGGGTGAGCAGATTTTCTTGTCGAGACGAAAGTTTGTCGGTTGATTGGCTGGTGCTTGAGTCACGATGGCGAGCGAGAACCCTGGATGCTCTGCGCGCGAGCCCAGGGTAGGTTGGTATGAATCACCTTCCTTTTCCGAGACTCCTGCGCGAGTTGGATGAAGGTATCCTGTGCGGCCCTCCACGTCTCCCCCTCACGCGGGGTACGTCGGACGTACACGCCATCGGGCCCGCAGTCCCAGGCGGAACAGTTGTCGTCGTCGTAGACCTCCAGGATCCCGTCCAAGTGGTGCTTTAACGTCTCGTCCGAGATCGGAACCGCAATCTCGACCCGGTTGCTCAGGTTCCGCCGCATCCAGTCGGCTGAAGCGATAAAGTACTCGGGATCCCCGCCGTTCAGAAATCGGGTGATCCGGCTGTGCTCGAGAAACCGGCCCACCACACTAAACACGTGGATGTTCTGCGACAGCCCCGGCACGCCAGGCCGAAGGACACATATGCCGCGCACGTTGAGCCGGATAGGTACCCCCGCCTGGCTGGCGAGGTACAGCTCCCGGATCACCTCGGGGTCCTGAAGTTGATTCATCTTGGCGTCGATGCCGCAGGGTCGGCCTGCGCGGGCGTGTTCTGCCTCGCGCCGGATGAGCTCGGTGAGACGTTTCCGCATCGTCACGGGGGCAACGACCATCTTGCGGAGGTTGCCGTACGGGGTCGTGCCGGTCAAAGCGTTGAATACCGTCGCGACATCCTCGCACATCTCGGGATCGCAGGTTAGCACGCCGAGGTCCTCGTAGATCCTGGCGGTGAGGGTATGGTAGTTCCCCGTGCCGATGTGCGCGTAACGCCGGATGCGGTCGTCCTCGTCGCGCACCACCAGACCCAGCTTGACATGGGTTTTGAGGCGCTCAACGCCGTAGGCCACATGGACCCCCTCGTTCTCGAGATGTTGTGCCCAGGCGATGTTGGGTGCCTCATCGAACCTCGCTGTCACCTCGACCAGCACCACGACCTGCTTTCCCCGCCGCGCAGCCTCGGCCAGCGCTTTGACGATGGGGGAGTCGCTACTGGTGCGATAAATGGTGAGCTTGATCGCGAGGACGGCCGGATCCGCCGCAGCCGACTCCAGGAAACGGAGAACCGACGTGTCGAAGTTGTGGTACGGGTGGTGCAACAGGATGTCCCCCCGGGCGATTTCCTCGAAGATGGCGTGCGGGTTTTCGACCCGGATACGCCGGAGACGGGGGTGGGTGACAGGGTCGTGGGGTGGAAAATGAAGCTCTTCCCAGTCGGTCACCTTGAGCTGCATTAGATCGCGGAGGCCGAGGAAGTGGCCCGTCGGATAGAGATCTTCATCCCCGATACGAAGTTGCTTGGCGAGCCACTCTTGGAACTTCCTTGGCATCGAGGGGTCGAGCTCGAGCCGGACAACACCCGCGAACCGCCGTGCTTTCAGCTCTCTGCTCACCTGATCGATGATGCCGCCCGGTTTTTCGAGCGATTCGTCTTCGGCGAGTTCGGCAGTGCGGTCCGGCTCGCCTTCTGCCCCGCGGGTGACCCGGAACGAGTAGACCGCCAGCGGTGGGGTGGACGGATACATTAAATCGAAGTTCGCCGTGATGACCTGTTCCAGGGGCGTGAAACCTGCATCACCCGGCAGAGGAACCCAGCGGGGACGATTGTCTGGAACCTTGATGCGAATGAATCGATCCCGCCCACCATGGTCGTCGGGCAGTACCACGGCCAGGTTGAGTCCGAGACTACTGATGAAAGGAAAGGGATGCTCCGAATCGACCGCCAGCGGGGTCAGGATGGGAAGAACGGACTGTCGAAAGTATTCGCGCAACGATTCTTGCTGCCGCGGATTAAGCTCGGAGTAATTCAGAATCGGGAGGCCCTCCTTCGCCATGTGCGGCCGGAACTCCCCCTCTATCGCCCTCCCGATCCGTCTCATCTGTTCGAGGATTTCCTTTCGGCAGGCCTCAAACTCCTCTTGGAGTCGAAGACCCTCGCTGGAGGGCCTGTGCGACATCTTTCGGATTTCTCGCTTGATGCCGCTCATCCGTTTCATGAAGAACTCGTCGTGCAGCATGCCGGTGATGCCGGCAAATTTGACCCGTTCCATCAGGGGGAGGCTGGGGTCCTCGGCAAGGGCGATGACCCGTCCGACGAAGTTGAGCCAGCTTAACTCTCGGTTTAAAAAGGCTTCCGGAGATTCGAGGTCGACTTGGTATGACATCCTGTCAGACATGATGGCAACCCGATCTGGTTATGTGGATAGAGAGGTTTCGAGTCCGTCGGAGGTGCGAATAATACCAGAACCCCGCTCGCGCTGTCAAGGTCACCCGGCTTGCGTTCACTTGACCCCGGCGGGCCATCCGATTCCTGCCAGGAGCTTCGGGGTCATCAACCACACGAGGTTCCCTTTCCCGAACTCGGCCTCTTTCCACCGCGCGACGTCCAGGTCAATGCGAGCCATGGCCGCGGTGGGAAATTTTACGTTCGCCTTCCCGATCAACCCTCCGGCCACAAGTGACCAGGTCGGTTCATGGCCTGCCAGGAGAATGCTGTTCAGGGAATCCTGGCTCTCGTGAATGAGACCCAAGACCTGCTCCGGAGAAGCCTCGTAGAGTTTTTCCGCAATTGTGATCGGGCAAGACCATTTTCCCGCCTTGGCCGCCAAGCGAACGGTCTCCTTCGCGCGGACCGCCGATGAGCAAATGACCCGATCGGGCAGCTGGTCGAGGCTTGCGAGGTACCTTCCCATCAGGGAGGCGGCTTTTTCGCCGCGTTTGGCGAGGGGGCGATTATGGTCCGCCTCGTAGTCGGCGTCCCAGTCCGATTTCCCATGCCGGAAAAGAAGAATCGTTTTCATGAGGACGGCTCCTCCGGGACCGTCAGACGCCGATTCTTTTCCGCGTCTCGACGAGGCGACGGAGGCGCTCCCGATTCTCGGTGCCGGAGAACTGGGTGAATCGCTTGTCGAACCCCTTGCGCTCCTTCGCCTGACGGACCCCCAACCAGTTGACGAAGCGGCGTATGGCCGTGAGCGACTCGCCGGTAGCCATGCCTTCCTTGACCATCTGGCGGCCAAACTTTTTCATCGCCGCGTGTTGCACCCGGAGATCATTGAAGTCTCCCAGATTATCCTGAAGCGTCTTCAAATCCTTGACGAGGGGGGCGAGATCCTCCGGCTTGTATAGGCTGCGGAAGAACTCCAGCAGGTAGCGCAGCTTTTTGCACTCGATGCGCAGCTGGTGGAGGGCTTTCGCTGAAGAAGAAGAGTCGATTACCACCCCTTCCATGAGGACCCTCCGGAACCGGAGTTCGATCCGTTCCGAGGCGACCCGGAGGATGGGCCATCTAGCATTCGGGAGCTTCGTCTTCTCCGGAACGGTCTCTTCGAGGAACCCTTTCCACGAAAGAATCAAGGTCTGGTACCGCGCCGACTGCAGCGCCTTCGCGAGGCGGTCTTGTTCGATGCGTTGTCGGACCTGGAGGAACTGCCGCAGGGGAGCGAGATGGTGCTGAACCTTCTTGTCGAGGCTGGCCTCGTATTCATCTACCTTCAGGAGGTGGACGTCCAGATCACGTTTCGGTCCCGAGACGCGTCCCAACCACGAAAATTCGCGTCGGAAATGGTCAACCGTCTCCTCCGGGAACACCTCCCTGATCTGTGCCAGACACGTCCGCGTGCGGCGCACGGCGACCCGGAAGTCGTGGAGGAACTCGGAATCGAGGTCCCGCCGTGTTCCCGCCTCGTTCATCTGAATTGTTTGGAGGAGCCTCCGGTGGATACGCTTTGCCGCCTCGTCGGCCCGCATCCGGGGGTCGAGGGAGAGCTCGAACTTGGACGAGTAGTCCCCGGGGGCCCTGCCGATGGCGGCAAGAGCAAGGGCAAGGTCCGTGGACTCTTGCCGCCGCAGGTCCAGGTCCGTTTCGACGAAGCGAACCACCTGGCCGTAGGCCTTCGAGTTGCCCGCGATTGGGACCAGATGAATTCTGGGGCCCAACGGGTGCCGCGACCCAGTCTTATCGGGGGCGCCAGCGGTTCCCCGCTCGATGTCGATCCGGACGAGCCGTTTCTTTGCCCCGTCGAGCACCCAGAGAAACTTCGCGTGATTTTCCGTCTTGACCATCGGGAGCAGCCTTCGCATTTCGATCACGGAGGTCAGGGCATCGCGAAACGGACCTGGCGGGAGGTCCCAGGCGAAGGCGGGAAGCGAATCGGTCTTCTGCTGATACCGGATCCGACCATCCACGGACTTCCAGTCTATCAGCCACTTGCCTTGGGTCCGTTGGGCAGAGAGAACCCCCCCGTCCCAGTAGAGGCGCCAGTCGAACGTGTCGTAGCACGTCGTGCGAAGGCGGGGTGTCGACCCGCGGCTGGTGCGGAATCGGGCCTGCAGGGCCCAGAGGATGTGGCGACAGGCGGCCTCGGAGGTGATGGCATAGGTCGTGGGCAATTCCGTCATGAGGAAAACCTAGGGACGGGAGGCAGACGGGGACGAAACTTATAAGGCGGCTTCAATCCGCTCGCAGAAAGTTCGGAGCACTTTGATGCGGGCGTAATTCTTGTCGTTCGCCTCGACAAGAGTCCAGGGAGCGTACTCCGTGCTCGTCCGGTCCACCATGTTACACACGGCTGTCACGTACGTGTCCCACTTTTTCCGATTGCGCCAGTCTTCCTCCGTGATCTTGTGACGCTTGTATCCGGTCTTTTCACGCAGCTTGAAGCGCTTGAGCTGTTCATCCTCGCTAGTTGCGAGCCAGAACTTCATTACGATAATCCCATGTTTAGTCAGGTCTTGCTCAAAGTCACGGATCTCACTGTAGGCTCGCATCCAATCCGCTTCCGAACAGAAGCCTTCGATGCGTTCTACAAGTACCCGTCCATACCACGATCGATCAAATAAGGCGGAGTGTCCGAGGCGAGGCACGTGCCGCCAGAACCGCCAGAGATACGGTTGGGCCCGCTCCTCCTCTGTGGGCGCTGCGATCTGGATCACACGGTACGCCTGCGCCTCGAGCGCTTGTGTGACCCGGTAGATCGCGCCACCCTTGCCCGCGGCGTCATTCCCCTCAAAAACTGCGACGACGGCGTGGTTCCTGAACTTCTTATGGCGAGAGAGCAGGCTGAGCCGCCCTTGATAGTCACCGAGTTGTTTTTTGTAGGTGGCGTCGGGACAGTTCTTCGACAGATCCAAAGCCGTCAACACATTCTGCTTACTCGGAGGTGACGCGATCGCCTGGGCCGACACCACTTTCGGAGGGTTGGGTTGTTCCAGCCGCTTCTGGATCGCCTGAAGGGTCGTCCGCCAAATGGTGATGTTCCGGTACCGCTTGTCCGCACTAGCGATTACGTACCATGGCGTGTGGCTAGTGCTGGTGACGCGGGCCACGTGCTCCCCCACCTGATGGATCTTGTTCCACCGCTTGAGAGAGTCCCAGGCCGCCTCAGGGATGCGCCACCGCGTCGCGGGGTCCTTATCCAGCTTTTTCAGGCGTTTCTTCTGTTGCTTCTGGACGAGATAGAACCAAAACTTGAGGACCAGGGCACCTTCATCGGTGAGCATCTTCTCGAAGCGATTAATGTCTTGCAGGCTCTGCTCAAAGGCTACCTTGGAGATATTTCCAAGAGTCCGGTTAAGAATCGGCTCCCTGTACCACGAGCCCATGAAAATACCAATGCGCCCCTTCGGCGGCAACGCCCGCCAGAATCGCCACATGCGCGGGCGTTCGCGTTCCTCATCGGTGGGCTCACCCATGGCGAACGTCGTGATGTAGTGCGAGTCCATCACATACTGAATGTCATTGGCCACCTCTTCCTTCCCAGAACCGTCCGCGCCCCCCATGATGATGACGACCGGAAACGCCTTGCGTCCTGCAAGTTCAAATTGGGTGTCGAGCAACGCCTCTCGGAGGAGCGGCTCCTCTTTTTTGTACGTCGCTTTATCTATCGTGTGATCAAGTCCAGCTGATTCGAACATTATTCGACCCTCATCGGAGTGCGGCGAGCAATCGGTCCCGAACTTCCTCCACGGTCCCGAGACCAGACACCTTCACGTACCTGGGCGCGGCTGCATCCCCGCTTGCCTGCCACTTGGTGTAGTAATCGACCAAGGGCTGCGTCTGCTCGCGATAGACCTGAAGACGGTTGCGAACCGTCTCTTTCTTGTCATCATCTCGCTGGATTAAATCCTCGCCGGTCACATCGTCCTTCCCTTGCACTTTGGGAGGATTGAAGAGGACATGGTAGGTCCGGCCGGACGCTAAGTGGACACGGCGCCCGCTCATACGGCTGATGATTTCCTCGTCTGGAACATCGATCTCCATCACATAGTCGATCCCAATCGCGTGAGTCTTCAGGGCGTCAGCCTGGGCAATGGTGCGGGGGAAACCGTCAAAGAGAAACCCCTTGGCGCAGTCCGGCGCAGCCAGACGCTCCTTCACGAGTCCGACGATGATGTTGTCCGACACCAGGTTCCCGGCATCCATGACCCTCTTGGCTTCCACCCCTAAGGGGGTGCCTGCCTTTACCGCGGCGCGCAGCATGTCGCCGGTCGAAATCTGCGGAATACCGAACTTCTCGACAATGAACCCGGCCTGCGTGCCTTTGCCCGCACCCGGCGGTCCCAATAAAATCCCCCGCATCGGTTACCCTTTCTCCGACCGTTGAGTGACTCTTAGCCGGCAAGGCTTCTGTATTTCACTCGGGACCTTTTGCACGACCGTGATCTACCCCGTGATCCGGATCCTTCGTGGGAGAAAGGCAAATAAGCAGAGAGTCGCCAAACAAACAAGCAAGGGAGGTTTGCAAGAGAGCATGAGCCTGAAGGGTCCACGGATACGGAAAAGCACTCATTTAGTGAACGAAGATCGCTTACAACCTCCCCGGACAGGTGATAAGGACTCCCCTTTGGGTGACGAAAGGGTAAGGAAACAGGCGCTTTGTGTCAAGGGAAAACCGGATTCACAATAATCTGTCCTGTGGTTGTGCTCCCGCCAGCCTGTGTGCCGTTTCGATCCTCTCGGTCTCCCGTCATGGCATAGGGGATTTCCCCGATGCCAAACATGGGTGTTTCACCGATAGAAAAAACAGGTTTTCCCCCTATTTACGCGCAAAGGCTATAGCAGTATAACAGTGGCGGACCACCACTGAGCGATGTGGAAGGGGTAATCCATTACGTCCAAATCTAATTAGTTGACAAATTTCTGTTTCTTGAATAGTTTGTGGTCTCGCGAAATGCCGTTTGATATTTGAACGCTCGTGGCTAAAGGCCTAAGACCAGGGACGTTAAGTGACCGCTGAGGGCTGAGTGCTAACTCTATGGATGCCGCGACGAAGATAGCTGCCGCGCACGGTGAAATGAGCTTCAGTCGTCCGACGGACGACACGCTGCTTGTCCGGCTCTCCGGGAGCTGGAAGATGCAGGATAAGCTGCCCTCGCACACCGAGGTAGAGCAGCAGGTTGCATCCGGCCCTCGGGTCAAGCGCGTCGCCTTTGATACCCAGGGCATCACGGCCTGGGATTCTGGGCTTGTGACCTTCCTGCTCAAGATCCTTACCCAGAACACACAGAACCAGATCGAGACGGACCAGGCGGGCCTGCCGGAGGGGGTCAGACGACTCCTGGCACTCGCCACCGCGGTTCCAGAGCGCGAGGGGGCGGCCAGAAAGGCGGTCCGCATTCCGCTGCTGGTCCGCGTCGGCAAGGGGACGATTGCTGCGGTCGAAGAAGCAAAGGGAATGCTCGCCTTCCTGGGCGAGGCCTTGCTGGTGTTCCTCACGTTCTTGCGTGGGAAGGCACGCTTCCGCCGATCGGATCTCTTCCTGATCATACAAGAGAGTGGTGCCAACGCGTTGGGCATTGTTACGCTCATCAGTTTCCTGGTGGGCCTGATCCTTGCGTTTATGGGGGGGATCCAACTGCGGCAATTCGCCGCAGAGATCTTTGTGGCCAACCTTGTGGGACTGGGCATGATACGCGAGATGGCGCCCATCATGACTGGCATTATCATGGCCGGACGCACCGGGGCGGCGTTTGCCGCGCAGCTCGGCACGATGCAGGTGAACGAGGAGATCGATGCGCTCAAGGTCCTGGGGCTCTCACCCATGGAATTCCTGGTCTTGCCGCGCATGCTGGCACTCGTGTTGATGATGCCGCTGCTCACCTTGTATGCGGACCTTGTAAGCATCCTAGGCGGCCTCGTCGTGGCGCAGGGATTCGGTATCTCCGCAACGGAGTACGTCATCCAGACCATGAAGGCGGTCCACCTGCACGATCTTGCCTTTGGGCTCTTCAAGAGCGCGGTGTTTGGCGTCATCGTGGCCATTTCCGGGTGCCTGCGGGGCATTCAGTGCGGGCGAAGTGCCCAGGCGGTCGGCGAAGCAACCACCTCGGCGGTGGTGATGTCTATCGTCCTCATCATCACGCTGGACGGGATCTTTGCGGTCGTCGCCGATGTGCTCGGTTTGTAGCGGAGGAAGGGTCCAAAGCAATGGCACAAACAGAGGCGCGCATCACGGTTCAAAATGTCACGATGGCCTACGGGGATTTCGTGATCCAGCGCGACCTGAACTTCTCGGTCAAAGCTGCCGAAATTTTCATTATTATGGGCGGGAGTGGTTGTGGCAAGAGCACGGTCATGCGGGCCCTGATCGGACTCAAGGCACCGGCGCGCGGGGACGTGCTGTACGACGGCGAGAATTTCTGGAAGGCAGAGCCATCGGAACGCGAACGTATGAACCGACGATTCGGGGTGTGCTATCAAAGTGGTGCGCTCTGGAGCTCCATGACGTTAGCCGAAAACGTGGGCCTGGCGCTGGGGGAGTATACGAGTCTCAGGGCCAGCGAGATTCGCGAAATCGCGTCGCTGAAGCTGGCGCTGGTGGGCCTGGCTGGCTTCGAAGACTATTACCCGTCCGAGATCAGCGGGGGCATGCAGAAGCGGGTTGGCGTGGCCCGGGCTTTGGCGATGGACCCTGATATCCTCTTCTTTGACGAGCCGTCGGCGGGACTGGATCCGATCAGCTCAAAGCTGCTGGATGACCTGATCCTTGAGCTGCGAGACAGTCTCGGCGCAACCGTGGTCGTGGTGACGCACGAACTCGCGAGCATCTTTGGTATTGCCGACAGCTCGGTCTTCCTTGATCCCGAGACCAAGACGATGCTCGCCGTGGGGAACCCCAAGACCCTGCGCGACCAGTCGGCGAATCCGAAGATTCGCACTTTTCTCACCCGAGGCGAGTTCGCTTCGGCAACGAAGGGATAACAAGGCCCGGGACCTGGCCCCGGGCCGGGATGGGAGTTGAGTCATGGCTAAGAAAGCGAATCCTGCGGTCATCGGTGGCTTTGTCGTGGGTGCGGCGGCCCTGCTCGTCGTCGGAGTGCTGGTCTTCGGGAGTGGCAAGCTCTGGAAAGCTACGCGTCCCTGGGTTTCATACTTTCCCGGTTCCGTGAAGGGCCTGCAAGTGGGAGCCCCGGTGACCTTCAGAGGTGTCAAGATCGGTCAGGTCACCAGCATCAAAGCGGTACTCAACGTCAGGGATGAACCGTTGACGATACTGACTCCGGTGTACTGGGAATACGACACGGACATGGTTGAGACAGTTGGGATTTCAAGAGCCGAACTGAATAAAATGGCGGCGGCTGGGCGACCGGTCGATCAACTACTGATCAAACGTGGGTTGAGAGCCCAGCTGCAATTGCAGAGTTTTGTGACGGGCCAGAAATTCATCCAGATCGACTTTCATCCCGACACTCCTATCAGGCTGGTCGGCGTTGACACCGATGTTCCAGAGTATCCAACCATTCCATCAAGCTTGGCACACTTGACCAAATCCCTCGAGGAGCTTCCGCTCAGGGAAATCGGTGACGCCGCGCTGAATTTGCTCCACCATGCGGATCAACTGGTGAATTCACCCGAAGTGAAGGCAGTTCTGCGCTCCGCGAACGAAACCCTGAAGACGTACGACAAGGTGGGGCGAGATATCGATAGCGAGATCATTCCGCAGACTTCGAAGCTGGTCAAGAACATCGATACTCAGATCATTCCGCAGACTTCGAAGCTGGTCCGAGACCTCGATAGCCAAGTCACGCCGGCGGCTCATGACGCCCTGAAGGAAGCTGAGGCGACGCTCGCGACGTACAGAGACCTCATGGCAGAGGGTTCGCCGGTGCGGTACGAACTGGTGAAACTGCTCTCTGAGGGGGCTGGAGCAGCGCGCTCCTTGCGTGTTTTGGCCGATTATCTCGAGCGACACCCAGAAGCCTTGCTTGCCGGCAAGGGCGGCCCGGGTGGCAGGAGGTAAAGCATGCGCCGTTTCGTTCTTCCATTGGCAGTCGTCACGCTTGGTGCCTCCGTTCTGGGAGGGTGCGTAGGGAAAAGCAAGCCCTCGAAATTCTATCTCTTGAGTCCCCTCCCCGATGCGAAGGTGGGGAAACAGGTCGCAGCGGGTAAGCGGGATCTCGCCGTCGGGATCGGGCCGGTTGTGCTTCCGCCGTATCTGGATCGGACGCAGATCGTGACCCGCGCCAGCCCGAATCAACTCGACCTTGCCGAGTTCGATCGGTGGGCAGAGTCGCTGCGGCACAACTTCTCCCGCACGCTCACGGAAAATCTGTCGATCCTGCTCGCGACGCATCATGTCGCCGTCTTCCCATGGGACGGGTCGACTCCGATCGACTACCAGGTCGCGGTGGACGTGACTCGCTTTGAAGGCGACGCGGATGGGAACGCGGTGCTGATCGCTCGATGGAGCATCTTTGGGAAAGGTATGAAAGAACTGCTCGTGAGAAGGAGATCACGCTTTAGCGAGCCTGCCGGTACGGAGGACTACGAGGTGTTGGCTTCCGCCATGAGCCGGACGCTCGCGAATCTCAGTCGGGAGATTGCCACAGCCATCGAGACCGTCTCGCGGTAACTGCCCGACACGAGGGTAGCCCTGCAATAGCATTAGGGCTCTTCCGCTGCACCCAACCCATATCCATCTTTGCCTCCCAGGCTGCACTTAGGGCAAACAAACGCATATTACAACAAGGAGAAGGACATGCTGAGCCAGTCACTCCAGAAAGCGATCAATGATCAGATCAAGGACGAGCTGTATTCGGCATATCTGTACCTTTCGATGTCGGCGTACCTCGAGACAATCCACCTGTCGGGATCTGCGCGGTGGATGCGCCTGCAAAGCCAGGAAGAAGCATCGCACGCGATGAAGTTCTTTGACTACGTCCTCGAACGGGAGGGTCGCGTGGTGCTGCAGGCCATCGAACAGCCGCCTCAAAAGTTCAAGTCGATGCTCGATGTTTTTCAGCAAGCGCTCGAGCACGAGCGGAAGGTCACCGGCATTATCCACCGCCTGTATGATCTGGCGGGCAAGGAGCGGGACTACGCGACCCAGGTGATGCTGCAGTGGTTTATCACAGAGCAGGTGGAAGAGGAGAAAAATGCTGGCGAGGTTGTGGACCAGATCAAAATGATCGGAGATCAGCCCGCAGCGCTGTTCTTCTTGGATAAGCAGTTGGGCGCCCGCGAGGCGGAGTAAGTCAGGGTAAGGTTTGCCGAAAGGGCTTGACCTCTTGTAAGCACCTGACTAGACTCGTTATGTTACCCAGATTCTATGACCTTTCCGCCTGCTGCCGGGAGCCGATGAAGGCCCCGGAGAAGGCGGGCTGACGATAGGGGGGCGTATGGGCATCGAGCGGGTGATCTTGGCGGCGCCGAGGGGCTTTTGCGCGGGCGTAGACCGGGCGATTGATATCGTCAATCTGGCCCTGGAGCTCTACGGCACCCCCGTGTACGTCCGGAAAGAGATCGTGCACAATGCGCACGTGGTGCAGGAGCTCGGGGGCCGGGGAGCGGTCTTTGTGGATGACCTGGAGGAAGTCCCCGACGGAGCCCGCGTGATCTTCAGCGCGCACGGCATCTCGCCGGAGGTCCGGACCCAGGCGGCGGCCAAGGGACTTCGGGTCATCGACGCCACGTGCCCCCTCGTCACCAAGGTCCATTACGAGGCCATCAAGTATGATCGGGATGGCCGCTGTGTCATTCTGGTGGGGCATGCCGGCCATGATGAAGTGATCGGCACCATGGGCCATGCGCCGGGACGGATGCAGCTCGTGGGTACAGTAGAGGAGGCGGAACAGGTCCAGGTCTCGGACCCGGATCGGGTTTCGGTGATCACCCAAACGACGTTGAGCATCGATGATACCCGAGAGATCATTGCAGTCCTCAAGCGGCGATTTCCCAGCGCCGTCTTTCCCCCCAAGGATGATATCTGCTATGCCACCCAGAACCGTCAGGTAGCGGTGAAACAGATGGCCGGGACAATCGACCTCCTCCTGGTCATCGGATCTCCCAATAGCTCGAACTCGATGCGCCTGGTCGAGGTAGCCCAGGCGGACGGAGTGCGGGCCTATCTGATCGATGATGTCTCCGAGATAGACCCTGGGTGGCTCGGGGGGGTCCGGACGGTGGGGATTACCGCGGGCGCTTCGGCCCCGGAGCATCTGGTCCAGGAGGCCGTCGATTTCTTCCGTCGTAGTGGAGTGAGTCAGGTGGAGAAGTGGGACGGGATCCAAGAGGATGTGGTCTTTGCCCTACCGCCAGAGATCCAGAAGGACGTGCCGGCAGGGAGCAAGGCGGCGCGGTCACTTAGGGTTTCAGGACAACCTTGATCGCCTCGCCCCGGCCCAGGAGGTCGAAGGCCTCCGGTAGGGCGCCAAGCGCCATTCTGTGGGTGAGAAGTAGATTCGCGTCCACCACCCCCTGAGCAAGGAGCGTGAGGGCCTCCCGGATGTGACGGGGGGTGTGGTGAAAGACACCGAGGAGTGTAAGCTCCTCGTAGTGCATCCGACGGGTATCCACCTGAAAACTGGTCCCTGGTTCACAGCCCCCAAACAGGACCACCGTTCCCGCCTTGCGCGTCACCTCGACCGCCTGTTCCCACACTTCGGGTCTCCCCGTTGCCTCGATCGTGACGTCGGCACCACGCCCCTCGGGGCTGAGCCGCCGGACCTCTGCGACCACGTTCTCTGTCCGCGCTGCATCCAGGATCTCATCAGCACCCGCCTCAGCGGCTTTTCTCAGGCGGAACTCCCCCTTCCCCACGACCAGAACCCTGCCCCCCTGGCCTTTTGCCAATTGGGTGAGGAGGAGTCCCATCGGTCCGGCCCCGAAAATACACAGGGTCTGTCCGAGCTGCACTCCGGAGCGCTCGATCCCGTAGAGAGCACAGGCTAACGGTTCGACCAGGGCGGCCTGGGCAAAAGTGAGATGGTCCGGGATCGTGAGGAGGTTCTGTTCAACAATCCGGGCCGGGACGCGGATGTACTCGGCGTAAGCACCATTGAGCAGCTCCAGGTCCTCGCAGAGGTTGACCCGCCCGATTTGACAGGGGAAGCAGCGGTGGCACGGGGCGGAGTTGGCCGCGACCACGCGGTCTCCAACCCGCACATGCACAACCCCCTCCCCGACCCCCTCGACCGTGCCAGCCCACTCGTGGCCAAAGAGGGCGGGGGTCTTTTTGATCATCACCGGGTGCCCTCGGCGGTACGTTTTGAGATCCGTCCCGCAGGTCAGCGCCGAGCCGATCCGGACCAGGACTTCTCCGGGTCCCGGCGTTGGGGTGTCCACCTCTTCAAACCGGATATCTCCGGGGCGATGAAACACTATCGCCTTCATATCCCTACCTCGACAAAGACCTTGAGAGCGTCCTTTTCCCGAAAGAGGCGCATGCCATGGGCCAGGTCAGCCAAGGGAACCCTGTGGGTGATGAGTTCCTTTACCCGGACCTTTCGGTCGGCAAGAAGGGTGAGGGCCTCCTGAAGCTCTAGGGTAGAGGGGGAGTAGCTGCTGACGATACTGAGTTCGCGGTGGAAGAAGCGGTGGATGTCCAGATCAACCGGGGGTTGACCCGGCTCGGAGGCAAAGAGGACGAGGACCCCACCATCTCGGAGCAAGTCGGCAGCCTCTGCAAACGCCCGCGGTCCACCCGCAGTCAGGATGGCGGCGTCGGCCCCGCGGCCGTTGGTTGCATCCCGCACCGCCTGGGCCACCTCGGGGCGTCCCGGGGTAAGGGTCAAGTCCGTCCCCAGGGTCTTGGCGCGCTCGAGGCGGTCCGAGAGGATGTCGAGCCCGATCACGCGGGTCTGGTAGAGCTTGAGGATCTGTATCATCATGAGGCCGATGGAGCCCAGCCCGAACACGAGGACGGTGTCGGAGAGGAGGGGATTCAGTCGCTTCACCCCCCTGATACAGCAGGCGAGCGGTTCGGTGAAGGCGGCCTCTTCGTCCTCTAGAGGAGGCAGGATCGGAAATGTGGCGTATTGGACATTCAGCGCCGGGACCCGAATGTATTCGGCAAAGCCTCCCGGGTCGATATTGGAGGCTTTGAAGGTCCGACACATTGAGAAGTTGCCGTGCTTGCAGTAATGGCAGGCATAGCAGGGGACGTGGTGAGAGACAACCACGCGCTCGCCCGTCGTGATTCCTCGGACTCCTTCGCCCACGGCCGAGACGGTTCCCACCACCTCGTGCCCGAGGACCGTGGGAGGCGTCACGAGAGCGTGATCCACCTTGGACACGTCGGTCGCGCAGAGCCCACATCCGCTGACCTTGACCAGGAGCTCCCCCGGCCCGATCTTGGGCAGGGGAAGCTGTACCAGGCGAATCTGCCGATTCCCCTGGTACACCGCCGCCTTCATGGTTTCAATATTGCGCCTCACCATCTTCCCCTTCGCGTTGACCAATCACCGATGTCGAACGGCGACGACCGATGACCGACGACCGTAGACTGTAGATCGTTGACGGATGAAAACTCTGCGAGACGCCGAGGAAGAAAAAGGTTTTTCCTGTCATCGGAAAACGGTGATCGGTCATCGGATTTTCGCCCAGGTGGTAACGGCGATCTGGAGTTTCCGGGGACTGGATAGGGCAGCGCGCCCGTCGAAAACCCGGTAGTCCTTTCGCACGATGGTCTCCAGGGTCTCCCGGTAGATTCTTCCCATGATTTCAGCGGCCACCATATTTTTCCGATCTTCAGGTGTGAGGCTGTCCGCCGCCCGCCGGAAGTACTCCCGGGCTCGATCCGCCTCAAAACGCATGAGGGAAAAGAATGCGGGAGTGTACCGGCAGCTCAGGAGATCTTCCTCCCGGTAGCCGAATCGCTGCAGGTCCTCTTGGGGCAGGTAGATCCGATCCCGCCGACCGTCCGGTTTCACGTCGCGGAGGATATTGGTCAGCTGCAGGGCCAGCCCGAGATTGACCGCATAATCCTTCGTGGATTCCTGGCTATAGCCAAAGATCTCGATACAGATCAAGCCCACCACCGATGCCACCCGATAGCAATAAGTGTAGAGGTCGGCGAAGGTGGCATATCGGCTGATGGTCAGATCCATTTCCACCCCGGCGACGAGCTCCTCGAAATAGGCCTTGGGAATCGGGTAGCGGTTCAGACAATCACGGAGCTGCGTGGTAATCGGATGGGTCGGCTGACCGGCGTAGCACCGGTCGATCTCCTCTCGCCAACCCTTCAAGCGTTCCGCCTTTTCCGTCACGTCCCCGGCATCGTCGGCGATATCATCCACCACGCGGCAGAAGGCGTACACGGCATAGATCGCCTCTCGTTTTGGCCGGGGGAGGAACCGGAAGGAGTAAGAAAAGCTGGAGCGACTCTTTCTGACGAGTCGGGCAGGCGTCTCGGACATACCTTATGCCTTTCGGGAGACGATGTAGCGAGCGATGTCACGGAGAGGATCTGCCCGCTGGTCGAACGAGGCAATGGCATTCAGCGCCTCCTCCAGGAGGCGCTGGGCCTCCCGTTTGGCTTCGTCAATCCCGACGAGAGCCGGGTAGGTGGCCTTGCCTCGCGTGACATCGCCGCCCGCCTTCTTTCCCCGCAGTGCTTCCTCTCCCTCGATGTCCAGAATGTCGTCGGCGATCTGAAAGGCGAGGCCGACTGCCTTTCCGTATTGCGTGATCGCCTCGAGCTCTGCTGCGGTTGCACCCCCCAGGTGGGCCCCGGCCCGAAGGGTACAGAGCATGAGGGCCCCTGTCTTATGCGTATGGATGTAATGGAGGAACGGCAACTCGACGGCCTTTCCCTCTGACTGGATATCCACCGCCTGTCCCCCGACCATTCCTTGCGACCCGGCGGCAAGGGCAATCTCGTGGATCACCATCCGGTGGAGGCGTGGATCGAGGTGGCCGACGTATGCAGGATTCGTCAGGAGGGCAAAGGCCTCGGTGAGGAGCCCATCCCCGGCCAGGATGGCCATGGCCTGGCCGAACACCTTATGACAGGTGGGGCGACCGCGTCTGAGATCGTCGTCGTCCATGGCGGGGAGGTCGTCGTGAACCAGAGAGTACGTGTGAATGTACTCGAAGGCGCAGGCGACAGGCAGGACATCCTCCGCTCTCCCTCCCACCGCCTCAGCGGCGGCGATGGTGAGGATCGGCCGGAGGCGCTTTCCCCCCGCGAAGAGGCTATAGTGCATGGCCTCGTGCAGCTCGGGGGGCAAAGTCTCTTCCCCCGGTGTAAAGCGCTTTAGGCCTTCCTCCACCAGGGCTCGCCGATGTTCGAGATACGCCTTGAGATCCACTGATCCTCCCACCGTCATGAAACGGGACACACCTCTCCTTATTATACGCCTAACCCCCCCCTTTTCGGGGGGCATATCCATGGGCCCAGAACCATTCTACCGCCTCTCGGAGTGCTTCCTCGACCGGCGTCTGAGGCAGATGGAGTTCGTGGACTGCCTTTGACGCATCGAAGAACATGATCTTGCGCGCTATGCGGACACCGGTCAGCGGAATCGGGGAATCCTGGCGGCGCACCCGGGCATACAGCTCGGACGCGCCGGCGGCCAGGAGAGCCACCGGATAGGGGATCCTCCAGCGGGGGGCGGGGACCCCGGAGATCCGCTCCAGCATGTGAAAGATCTCGCGCAATGTCAGATTGGTGTTTCCCAAGACATACTTTTCTCCGACCAGTCCTTTCTCGGCTGCCAGGATGTGACCCCGGGCCACATCCCGCACATGGATCAGGTTGAGACCGGTGTGGATGTACCCAGGCATCTGTCCGTTGAGGTAGTCCACGAGCGTCCGGCCGGTCGGGGTCGGCTTGACATCCCACGGCCCGATGGGGGCGGAGGGATTCACGATGACAACGGGCAGTCCCAGGCGTGCCATCCGCTCTGCCTCACGCTCGGCCAGAAACTTGGAGCGCTTGTACGCGCCGACCATGTCGTTCAGGGTGACCGGGGTATTCTCGTTCCCGGGGACCCCATCCTTGGGGATTCCCAGCGCCCCGACCGTGCTGGTGTACACTACCCGCTCTATCCCTACGTCAAGAGCAACCTCCAGGATGTTTCGCGTCCCCTCCACATTGGCCCGGTACATTTCGGCCGCGTCTTTTTCGGAAAGGCTATATCGGGCGGCTACGTGGTAGAGAACCTGGCACCCGTTCAAGGCCTGCCGAAGCAGCTCCCGGTCCTGGAGGTCTCCAGAAACCACTTCGACGTCGAGGTGCTCGATGGTGGTTCTGGGAGTTCCGGGTCTGGCTAGGACCCGAACGGCGGTCCCGTCTTCAAGAAGCTCCCGGACGAGATTTGCCCCGACGAAACCGGTTGCCCCCGTCACCAGTGCCTTCATACCGTTGTCTCCATACCCTTCACGCTCCCAGCGACTTCACAAGGGCCTCGATGCCCTGAGCGAGCCGGCGGGTGGCCGGACGGAGTTTGGAAGCGAGGTGGAGCAGCCGAGGGATCCGGGAGGGTTGGCGGAGGAGAGAAGTGGCGAGAGATGCAAGGTTCATGCGGCCATCCGGTTTCAGTAAGTGCCTCCCTTCAGTCGCCCAGGGCGCGGACGGGGTATCCGAGACGACTCGGATGGCCAGGAACGGAACCCCATGACGCTGCGCCGCCTCGGCAAGGTGGGCGCTCTCCATCTCCACCGCGAGGATTTCCGGCTCCGCCCGTCCCTGTATCCCGTCGGCCGGGGTGACGACCTCATCGACCGTGAGGATGGTGCCCACGTGGACGGGACAATCGATGGTCTTAAATGCGCGAGATGCAGATTCCAGCAAGAAGGGGTCGGCGGGAAAGGACCCGGTATTTCGGACCACCTGCGAGCCGATGATGATGTCGGCGAGGCCAATCTCAGGCCTCAGTCCGCCACAGAATCCTGCCGACAAGAGGAGCGAAGGCGTCTCAAGTGAGGTGAGGGCGCGGGCTGCTCCATGAGCGCCCATCCCCGCCTGAATGAGGAGCAGCCGACCTCCCCATCCATGATACCGGGTGACCCCGTCTAGGACCTCGGACTTCGTGAGGCCAAGGTGCTTCGCTAAGGGGGTGGCCTCCCATGGAAGGGCCACGACGATGGCCGCCGCACCGGGAGCCAATCGACTCACTTCACCGCCCTCCGGACGCCGTCACTCCACATCACGAGCCGAAGCAATATCGCTCTATAGATCCCCACGGGCCTCGGCCTCAGCGAGAGTCCTCTCCGCTTCGGCCATGCGCATCGCTTCGCTTTTGGCGACCCAGGCCTCCCAAGAGTTCCCAAAGGCGGTGTCTTCCCCCGTGAATTCGACGGCCACGATATCCGTGTACTGTATTGCCTTGCTGCCGGTCTCGTCCTTGGGGAAAATCAGGATATACGGTTCGGTTCCTCGCGTCTCGCGGTTGAATATGTACCCTTCGATTCGGCTCCCGTCCTTGAGCTCGAGTGTCACGTCGCCTCGATAATCGAAGGCTGCCTCAATCACCTCAAACAACCCCGTCTGCTTCGTAAAACGAAAAGACCGACCTTCCCACCGCGGTCTTTCGGACCCAACCCTCTTCGCTTCCTGTGGCACGTGTCTTTTCCCCCGCTTATCGCGAATTCGGGAGGAGCGTCAATTTGACCGTCCGGGAAAATCCCGACCATGAACTGAACGTATCATCCACTGCGCTGGCCTCATAGCCGCAGTGTACCATGCAATCGGCGCACTCCTCATTCCTCCCGGTGCCGTACCGGTCCCAGTCCGTCGTATCGATCAACTCCTTGAAGCTTGTTGCGTAGCCGTCTTGCAGCAGGTAACAGGGTCTCTGCCAGCCAAAGATGTTGTAGGTGGGATTGCCCCAGGGTGTGCACTGGTAGTCCCGCTTTCCCTCGAGAAATTCGAGGAACAACGGGGACTGGTTAAAGTCCCAGTGCTTTTTGCGATTGGTAAGGATGGCCGCAAAGAGCTCCTTCGTGCGATTCCGTCGAAGGAAGTGCTCTTGGTCGGGGGCCTTCTGGTAACTGTACCCGGGCGAAATCATCATCCCCTCGACGCCCAGGTCCATCATGGCGTCAAAGAATTGCCGGACGCGGTTGGGATTGGCCCCTTCGAAGAGGGTGGTGTTGGTGGTGACCCGGAAGCCTCGCTCGAGAGCCGCCTTGATCGCTTTCAGCGCAATGTCGTAGACCCCATCCCGGCACACGGCCATGTCGTGCTCTTCTTTGAGGCCGTCCATGTGCACGCTGAACGTGAGGTATTTGGACGGCGTATACTCGGAAAGCTTTCGCTCCATGAGTAGAGCATTGGTACAGAGGTAGATATACTTCTTGCGCTCGATGAATCCCCGAACGATCTCGGGCATTTCGGGATGGATGAGGGGCTCACCGCCGGGGATACTGACGATCGGCGCCCCACATTCTTCTGCCGCCGCCCAGCACTCTTCGGGCGTCAAGCGTCGTTTCAGCACGTGTTCGGGGTATTGAATCTTTCCGCAGCCTGCACAGGCCAGGTTGCACCGAAAGAGGGGCTCCAGCATGAGGACGAGAGGATAGTGTTTATTCCCCCGCAACTTTTGACGGAGGACGTACGATGTAACGGTCAACGCTTGTGACAGAGGAACTGCCATATCGGGTGGCCTCCTATAACTCTTTCATCGCCCTCTGGGGTGCTATCGGAGACCCCTCGGGGACCGATCATTTGCTTCGATGGATTCCCTCAGGGGAACCACCTAGTTGGGGTTCAGGTCCTTCCAGACTGCCTCTGCGGGAAGCGACCCTCTACCATTCGTGGGCATGCCCCCTCCTAACATAACGCCTTCCCGTGCCTCAAGATTCTCGCCGAGCGAGCGCTGGCCTTGCCTCAATCGCATGACGATGGTAGTGGCCAGGAGTGCCGTCAAGGGGCCGTAGATGAAGAGCCCAACGAGGAAGAGGGTCTTTTCCCCGATCATCCAGGTCACGGTGAGCATAAACCCCAGGACGATGTAGTAGAGGCCCGGCCCGTACAGGGGACGGAGTGGGAGCTGCGCCGCCCAACGGGGTGGTTCGTCTGTGACCCGCCGCTCGAGCAGCGCAAAGAGGATCATGATCGTGGAGCCCACCACCGCCCATCCGACAAAGTTGGAGACAGGGACCCCAAAGTAGGCACCCGGCTCGGGATAATAGAAGATCTGGCCCAGGAACCAGCGGTCGCCTCGGAGAGCAACGGGGTCGATGACGATATCGATCAGGACAAAGAGGACCACGGTGAGCAGGAAGACGGGGGCCCCCAACCGCCCTTGAACGGGAAGGGAGAAGTTGCGCCATCCGTTTCCCTCCCGGGACAACGGGAGGAGCGCCAGGCAGGCGAGCGTCCAGCTCGCATAGGCCAGGAAGATGAACGAGAGGGAGTCCATGAAGGGAACCCCGGCGATCCACAGCTCTTGATCCACTGTCGTCGGAACATAGTGGTAGAGGCCGAACGGAATCCCGACCCGAATCGAGAGGGATTCGGCGGCGAAAGCGACGCCCCACCCTACCAGGGTAAAGAGAAGAGTCCGGCGCCATCCCATATCAGCCACGGCGGCGAAAAGATAGAGGAGCAGGAAGGCGAAGACGTATGGTCGTAACAGGATCGTCCCGAAGAGCAGAACAAAGAAGGAGTCCATGGTCAGCCCCATCATCAGGAGAGGAAATACAGGTAGCAAATTAGCCTAAATGCAATTCCGGGATTTTGCAACGAAAAAATCATCCTGATGACGCGGAACTCCCTGATCCGGCGAGGGCCCCGGGGATCGGGGATATCCAAGGGTACGGGCGTGTTCTATTTCCCCCCGGTCGTCCTTGACATCTGCGGTCTCTTATAATAGAAGAACCGGGGTCTATTTTCCTTCGGGCCGGGTCAATTTTTCGTGCTTGCCACCGATGTCCCTAGTGAGTAGAATCAGGTTTTTAGGGTCGAGGGCTTTCGTGGGATGGCACTCGCAATCTCTTTGAGGACGAGGCGTGGGGCTCGTGCGCTTGCTCGGAGGGTGGTTTTTGCGTTTCCTCCGCGATGGGGGGCGGATGGTGATATTTCTCAGCTCTGCCCTCTTGTGGATGTTTCGCCCTCCGCTCAAGTGGCGGCGGATGATTGGCCGGATTCACTTCATCGGCGCGAAATCCCTCTCCGTGATTGTGCTGACGGGGGCCTTCACCGGAATGGTCCTCGGTCTCCAAGTGTTCCATACGTTGAGGAAGTTCGGCTCGGAGGGATTCCTGGGGTCGGTGGTGGCCCTGTCCCTGATTCGGGAGTTAGGGCCCGTCCTATGCGCCCTCATGGTCACGGGGAGAGCCGGCTCGGCCCTGACGGCTGAGATCGGCATCATGCGCATCACCGAGCAGATCGATGCGCTCACCGTGATGGCGTTAAATCCTATGCGGTATCTCGTCGTCCCGACCATCCTGGCCGGCCTGATTGCATTTCCCCTTCTCACGGCCATCTTTGACCCTGTCTCTTATACACATCTGACGCTGCCGAC
>JAAXQN010000132.1 GCA_012974305.1 Candidatus Methylomirabilis sp.
GATTCGAAAGGAATGGTGGAGTCCTCAGATGCCAACACCTCTTCGGCCGTAATCAACACATTATCGGAATCACTCGCGGCTCCGTCGGAAACCTTCAATTGCACGACGTAGCTTCCAACCACATCCGGTGTAAAGCGGGACTCTATCGCATCGGCATCGGTAATATCGGCATTGGTCAACGAACTACCGGCGGGCAATGACACAAAGCGCCAGCTGAAAGACGGACTCTTTGGCTGATTGTCCGGATCATTGCTGGCTGTCCCATTCAGGACCACGTCATCGCCCAGGGAGACTGTTTGATCCGCTCCTGCTCTGGCGTTGGGAGTGACATTGGGCTCAGAGACGATGACGATGGTCTCGTCAACATCGGTATCTTGACCATCCGAAACCTGCAGCGTGAGTTCATAGGTTCCGGCAACATCTGGCTCAAAACGTGCCTGCGCCTGGTTGGCGTCTGCGATATCACTGTCCACCAAAGCACTTTCTAGCGGCACTTGCTTAAAGGTCCACATATGCATCAAGGGGCCAGGACCCCCATCCGGGTCGTGACTCGCCGTGCCATTCAGGATCACCTGAGTGGCTGTTAAGGCGTTCAGGTTTTCTCCGGCCAGGGCATTGGGGGGAACATTCACGCTACTGGCCGTGATCTCTACCATGTCGGGCTCACTATCCAGCCCTCCGTCACTTACAATGAGCTTGATGACATACAAGCCATCCACATCTGGGATAAACGAGGGATTCGGTGTGCCCTTGCCCACGATCTCCGCATCGGTCAGCGTGCTCCCTTCCGGTTTGGTATCCAGGCTCCACGCATACGTAATCAGACCGCCGTCCGGGTCGAAGGAGCCGCTCCCATCCAGGGGGACCACGCTGTCCTTCGCAACATTCTTGTCCGGGCCAGCATCCGCCACCGAACTGGGCACGACCGTGGTCGCTACGATAGCTGCGTTGTTGGAAGGATCGACATCGTCCAGCGTTGACACACTCGCCGTGTTGGTGACCCTGGGAACCGCCGCGCCGCCCACGGCAACCCTCAGGGTGATGGTTTGCTTGGTACCCGCGTCCAGAGGATCAACCCGCGTGCAGGTGACTACCTGCCCAGCAGCCGAACAGTCAAAACCTCCTCCGCTGCCGGACACAAATGTCAGACCGTCGGGCAGTGTGTCGGTCACGGTCACTGGGTCAATGGCGTCATCTGCTCCAACGTTCTCTACCTCGATCATATACGTCAGGGGGCTGCCTACCGTGACCGGATCCGGGCTGCCGGTCTTGGTGAGAGACATGTCAGGTCCACTTGTGGGATCATCGGAGGCAATCAGCGTCACCGTAAAGGTTACACTGGGTCCCTGCTGGGCCGCTAATCTTACCCCGAGCAACACGAGGCCGCCGATCATGAACGCCACAAGCAGATGCGGGGAAGCCTTTCGCATCTTTGACCTTTTGCCTTCTCGTCCTCGTTATACAGCTAGAACGCTATAAACCTACGCACGCATGTGCACCCCTCTGTCCACTTCCACGCGGCCAACAGCAGGCCGCTGGGCGATGTGTCGGCGAGGATGGGAACGGTCCAGACGACGCGACGTAGAGGAGCCGGAGAAGGACACAGACCACCTGGTCTCGACTACTTGCCAGAGCCACGGGAGTAGGCTTCCTTTTTCTCGGTCTGAATCTGGACGCGCGCAAACCGGGTGCGGCCGTCCTCCGATTCAATGAACAGGATGCTCTCCCAGTTCCTTCCCCGATGGCCCGGACCCTTGGGAATCGTGATACGCAACGGGACGGCAGCGCTTTCCTGGGGCCCCACCGTTACCCAATCCCTGGTGGTGGAGATCCAGCCTGGCTCGGGGATCCATGCGTAGCCCCCAGAGACGGAAATCGGTGGAAGTTTCCCTGCCTGTGCGGGGAAGGTCTTGGAGGTCAGGCGATATCGCCTGGTCTCGGCATCGTTATTGTAGAGTCTGAGTGTCGCCTGGCGTGGGGCGCCCAAGGCCAGGTTGTATATGGAGATCACGCTGGGCTCGAGCCCCAAGGGGCCGTCCGGCCTCGCTGTCACCGTCTCCATGCTTATGGTTTCGATCTGGATCTTTGGGTAGAGGCCGATCTGGACCATCCCCGTCCCGGGTTTGCCCTTGATGCCCAGGGCGAACACCCAGTGCTGGTTATAGTAGCGCTCCTCCTGTGGGATTTCGAAAAACATGTTGACGTGCCCCTCGCTCTGCGGTGCGACCACCACCTCCTCTCGATCGAACCAGAACCAGCGGGGGTCCGGAAGGGCGGCATACCCGTGAAGCCACCCGCGCAGCCCCACCTCTGAGGGCCTGTGGGTTGACAGGACGTACGTCTGCTCCCGGTCGCTGTCATTATGGATGGTCAACCGAATTCCCGATGCCTCATAGACATCGTACAATTGCCCCAGAAAGACCCCTTGCACGAACAGCGCACCCGGCGTGACCCGCAGTCCTTTCCCTGGGGCCTCGGAGGCGATCGCCTGAAAGACGATCCCTCCGAGGGCAAGAGACATCAGCACGCACGCCAGACGTCTGACCACCCCGCGCCACCCTTTCTCGCACCGCATCAATACTCCACCAC
>JAAXQN010000148.1 GCA_012974305.1 Candidatus Methylomirabilis sp.
ATGCAGCGGGGGGGCCGAGACCGCTACTTCCAAGAGTTTGAGACCGAGGAAGGAAAGCTCGTCCCCGAGGGGATCGAGGGCCGCGTTCCCTACCGCGGGACCTTGGCTGCAAATGTCTTCCAGATGGTCGGCGGCGTGAGGTCCGGGATGGGGTACTGTGGGTGTCGCAGCGTGGAGGATCTTCGGCAGAATGGTCGATTCATCAAGATCACGAATGCCGGTCTTCGGGAATCGCACGTCCACGACGTCATCATCACCAAGGAAGCGCCCAACTACCGCCTAGAGAGCTAGACACGGCCAGCGCGGACTCACTATATCCGCTTTCAATCTATTCCGCATTAGGCAGGACCAGAGTTCTCTCCACTTCTCGGCCGACCTTCAGCACTGATGAAGGACAAGATTCTCATTCTAGATTTTGGCTCGCAGACCACCCAGCTCATCGCCCGCCGGGTGAGGGAGTGCCACGTCTACTGCGAGATCCTTCCGTGCCATAGTTCGATCCAGGTCATTCGAGATTTCAATCCGAAAGGGATCATTCTGTCGGGGGGGCCCGCCAGCGTCTACGATCGCGGTGCCCCGCTCTTAGAACGGGAGCTCTTGTCCCTCGACCGGCCTCTTCTCGGGATCTGCTATGGAATGCAGGTGTTGACCCACCAGCTGGGGGGAAAGGTCGCTGCGGCGCGGGAGCGGGAGTACGGCCGGGCTGAGCTCTGTATCGACGACCCCTCGGATCTCCTCGCGGGACTCGGGCCGGAGACGATTGCCTGGATGAGCCACGGGGACAAGGCCCTCTTGCTTCCCCCCGATTGGGTTCCCATCGCGCATACGGAGAATGCACCGTATGCCGCCATGCGGCACGTCACGCGCCCCCTGTACGCTGTTCAGTTTCATCCCGAGGTAATTCATACGCCGAAGGGGCGGCAGATTCTCGAAAATTTCGTCTTCAAGGTCTGCGGCTGTGCGCCGACGTGGACCATGCGTTCCTTTATCGAAAAATCGGTCGAAGAGATCCGTGAGACCGTGGGGGCGGAGCGGGTCCTGTGCGCTTTAAGCGGGGGGGTGGACTCCTCCGTCGCCGCGCTGTTGGTCCACAAGGCCATTGGGGATCGCCTCACCTGTGTCTTTGTAGACAATGGACTCCTTCGTCAAGGAGAGGCGAAATCAGTGGTTCAGACGTTCCTAGAGAACCTCGAGCTCAATGTCATCGCCGTGGACGCCTCGAATCGCTTCCTTCATGCCCTCAAGGGAGTCACGGACCCAGAGGAAAAGCGAAAGATTATCGGTGCCGAGTTTATCGGGGTTTTCGAGGACGAGGCAAAGAAGGTCGGCCGGTTCGAGTTTCTATCGCAGGGGACCCTTTACCCGGATGTAATCGAGAGCCAGCAAGTCCGAGGACCTTCGGCCATCATCAAGACCCACCACAATGTCGGAGGCCTCCCCGCCACCATGGAGTTTCGTCTCATCGAGCCACTCCGGGACCTGTTCAAAGATGAGGTGCGGGAGGTCGGGAAGGATCTCGGTCTTCCAGAGGCCATCATCTGGCGGCAGCCATTTCCGGGTCCGGGCCTCGCGGTCCGTATACTCGGAGAAGTGACGAGAGAGCGGTTGGACATCCTCCGGGGAGCGGACGCCATCGTGGAGGAGGAACTCAAGCGTGCCGGACGTTACCAGCAGCTGTGGCAGAGCTTTGCCATCCTCCTCCCGGTCAAGAGTGTCGGGGTCATGGGGGACGCCCGGACCTATGAAAATGTCGTGGGACTGCGGGCGGTGACGTCCGAGGATGGCATGACAGCCGACTGGGCCAGACTGCCGTACGATGTCCTCGGCCTCATCTCGAATCGCATTATCAACGAGGTCAAGGGGGTCAACCGCGTCGTGTATGATATCTCCTCGAAGCCACCGAGCACCATCGAATGGGAGTAGTTGAGCCGCTGACAAGATCCCGGGCGCCTTCAGGGGAGGGTTCGTGATGCCGCATGCCGGGTTTGTGCACCTGCACGTTCACAGTCAGTATAGCTTGCTGGATGGGGCATGCCATCTCGAGAAGCTGGTTGAGAAGGCAAGGGAATTCAAAATGCCCGCCCTAGCCGTCACTGATCACGGCAATCTCTTTGGAGCCATTGATTTTTACAATCTAGCTCAGAAGGCAGGGGTCAAGCCCATCATTGGCTGTGAGGTGTATGTTGCTCCCGGCTCCCGTCTGGACCGGTATCCCCAGGATGGACACTATGAAGGGGCGAACCACCTGACCCTTCTAGTGAAAGACCGGACCGGCTACAAAAATCTGATCAAGTTGGTGACGGCGAGCTACCTGGAGGGCTTCTATTACAAGCCTCGGATTGATAAGGAACTCTTATCCCACCACCACGAGGGGCTCTTGGCCCTCTCCGGCTGTCTCAACAGCGAAGTGTGCCGGCTGCTTGCGCAAAAGGAGGAAGAGAAGGCCCTGGAGGTGGCGGCCTGGTACCGGGATCTGTTTGGTCCGGAGAATTACTTTTTAGAGCTACAGTTTCATGGAATCCAGCCCCAGCAGGAGGTCAATCGGAGCCTGCTACAGATGGCTAAGAAGCTGGGAGCCTCACCGGTGGCCACCAACGACGTGCACTATCTGAATGCGGGGGATCACAAGGCCCACGACGCCCTTCTCTGCATCCAGACCGGCAAGACAGTGGCCGACAGGGAACGGATGCGGTTCTCCTCGGATCAGTTCTACTTCAAGAATCCTCAGGAGATGCAGGGACTTTTCGCGGAAATTCCGGAGGCGTTAATCAATACGGTGGCCATCGCCGAGCGGTGCAACCTCCAGCTGGATTTCAACAAGATTCACCTGCCGAACTACCAGGTCCCCTCAGGGCATACCCTGGACACTTACCTGGCCGAGTGCAGTTGGCGCGGCCTGAAGGAGCGGTACGGTCAGATCACGGAAGAGGTGAGGCAGCGTCTGGCCGGGGAGCTCCAGGTGATTGAGAAGATGGGCTTCGCCGGGTACTTCCTGATCGTCTGGGACTTTATTCGCTTTGCCAAGGAGCGGGGAATTTCGGTGGGGCCGGGTCGGGGCTCGGCTGCTGGAAGCCTGGTGGCCTATGCCCTACGAATCACGAATATCGATCCGTTACGGTACGGCCTTCTGTTCGAGCGATTCATGAATCCGGAGCGCATATCGCCGCCAGACATGGATATCGACTTTGCTGATGATCGTCGGGACGAGGTGATCGAGTACGTCGCCCAGAAATATGGAAAGGGAAACGTGGCCCAGATCATTACCTTTGGGACGTTAGGGGCCAAGGCCGTCATTCGCGATGTGGGCCGGGCCCTGGGGATGCCCTATGGTGAAGTGGACAGAGTTGCCAAGATGGTCCCCAATATCCTTAACATCGGTCTTCACGAGGCCATTGCCCAAAGCCCACCTCTCAAAGACGCTGTCCGTTCGCAATCTGAGGTCACGGAGCTCTGGGAGATTGCCCGATCGCTGGAAGGGCTGACCCGCCACGCGTCTACCCACGCTGCCGGAGTGGTGATCTCGGGTGAACCTCTCAACGAGTATGTTCCCCTCTACCGGGGGACCAAGGGGGAGATAACGACCCAGTATGCCATGGGGGCTATCGAGAAGATTGGCCTCCTCAAGATGGACTTTCTTGGACTCCGGACGCTCACGGTGATCGCGAACACCCTGAAACTTCTTAAGGAAACCCGGGGAGTTGAGCTTCAAGCAGATCAGATCTCGCTCGACGACCCCAAGGCCTTTCAGCTCCTGTCAGATGCGAAGACTTCCGGGGTCTTCCAGTTAGAGTCTGGGGGGATGCGGGATCTCTTGAAACGTCTCAGGCCGGAGCGCCTGGAGGATGTGATTGCCCTCGTGGCGCTGTACCGCCCGGGGCCCATGGAGATGATCCCGGACTTTATCAACCGCCGTCACGGTCGGGTGAAGATCAGCTACGGCCACCCCCTCATGGAGAAGTACCTTCACGAGACCTACGGCGTCATGGTGTACCAGGAGCAAGTGATGCAGATTGCCAGCGAGATGGCTGGGTTCACCATGGGAGAGGCGGATATTCTGCGCCGGGCCATGGGAAAGAAGGACCCCGAGCTCATGGCACGGCAACGGGAGAAGTTTCTGGCGGGGGCGGCCACACGGCACGTTCCGAAGGTGAAGGCGGAAAAAATCTTTGACCTGATGGCCCAGTTTGCCGGGTATGGCTTCAACAAATCCCACGCCGCCGCCTACGCGATGGTCGCATATCAGACCGCCTATCTCAAGGCCAACTACCCGGTGGAGTTTATGGCGGCGCTCCTCACCTCGGAAATGGGGAATACAGACAAGACGGTTGTGTATATCGAAGAATGCCGGCAGATGGGGATCGAGATTCTGCCACCGGACGTGAACGAGTCGGGGAGCACCTTCCGAGCGGTGGAGGACAAGATCCGCTTTGGGCTGGTGGCGGTGAAGAATGTGGGTGAAACAGCCATCCAGTCGATCTTAAATGCCCGTCTAACCAGTGGCAAATTTAACAACCTCCACGACTTTTGCGAGCGGATCGACCTTCGGCTGGTTAATAAGCGGGTGATCGAAAGCCTGGTCAAGTGTGGGGCCTTCGATTCCTTAGGCTGCCGGCGATCCCAGCTTATGGCGATGGTCGATCAAGCCATGGAGTTCGCTTCGGCAGTTCACCGGGATCGGGCGAAAGGACAGGTCTCGCTGTTGGATGTGTTGGGGGGAGAGCTTTCTCAAGCAGTGACACCTCAGATCCCCGAGATTCCGGATTGGCCTCATGCGCAGCGCCTCACGGCTGAGCGGGAGATTCTCGGATTCTACGTCACCGGTCACCCCCTCAGCGAATACGAGACTCTTGCCACGCAGTATGCCACGGCCACTACCGATGGGCTCTTCAGCTTGCGGGACAAGGAGACGGTAAGCCTCTGTGGCATCGTCACCACCGTGAAGGAGATCTCCACCAAGAACGGGGACCGGATGGCTTTTGTCACACTTGAGGACCTGCGTGGCTCGGTGGAATCGATTGCCTTTCCTGATCTCTACAAGAGCAAGATGCTTTTTCTGGTCAAGGATAATCCGGTCTTGGTGAGAGGGCAGGTTGATATCGGTGAAGAGGTAGTGAAGCTCCTCCTCTCAGATGTCCAGCCCCTCGATGATCTGCAAGAGAAACCGGCGGTCGAGGTGGAGATCGCCCTTCGACCAGAAACCCTTTCGGTGGAAGTCCTTCGACAGATCCGCTCGACGGCCGCGGAATTCAGGGGACCGGTCCCCCTCCGCATCCGTCTACACACCGATGGACAGACGGCGGTTGTGATCGAGGCTTCAGAAGCGTTACACGTGACGCCGCTTCCGGCTTTTCTCTCTCGGGTGGAAGACATCGTGGGCCCCGGTTCCGTAGTTGTGACAAGGTAGGCATCGATCTCTGGCCTTCCCGCAGGGCGAGCTCCAACACAGATTCTGAAAAATGGAACGGCCGCGGTGGCGAACTCTTCTTTCGGATCGCCCCGCGGCCGTTGCCTTTCAGGCAGAAGCTATTGCTTTCCCACCCTGAACCGGTCCTGGAGCCGACCCATTACCTGGGGCAGGGTAGTGTACTCCATTTCTTCCAGAGGGAGGCGGTGGGGCTGGAAAGGTCCGTGCCGCCGCATGTACTCCGCAACCTCACCGGCCTTTCGGCGCGTCTCATCCAGGGAGGGATCATCGAAGAGGTCCACCGGCCCGATGAGTTGCCCTTCGGCCAGCTGGAAGCCGGCCGCTACCACTCTGGGCGGCCCATCAAAGCGGGTCGGGTTTGCCTGATGAAAGGCACAGGGCATGAGCGGCCCACAGTGAGACCCTCGCATCCAGCCGTCGACGAGGTGCGGAAACGTAAAGCCCTCGATTACCTCGCCGACGGCGGGGAGTCCGGACTGGCACCGGACCACCATCACCGGGTCGTCTTTCCCGACGTATTTGCCGGCGATCAGGCTCAGTTTTTGGGTGGAGGCTGCCGCGGCGATCTCCCCGTCGATTCGCCGCCGCACCTCGGTGATCATATACTGATTGGAGGCCCCCAGAAAGACGAGGAGATCGTACAGCTCCTCTGGGCAGCTGAGGACGATGGTGGCATCTTTCTTGCCGTCTAAGACCGAGAACTCAAATCCATCGTGCATCTTGGGGTCGATGATGAGCCCGGCAGAGGTGAAGGGATCGGCGAATATCCTGTAGAGGGGGAAGTTCCAAGCCCCTGGCGAGCATTTGTCCGCCATGAAGACCACGATGGGCTCGCTGGTCCGCTCCACGAACTCCATCTCCGCGACCCCGGGCCCCATCCCCTTGACATTGCCAGAAAAGGCATCGGAGAGGAGATCCTGGCCGGCTCCGTATAGATGAAGCCTCTTGGCCACGGCCGTGCATGCCATGAAGGTGTCCCACGCCAGCCGATGGATTAGCTCGGAGTCAACGCCGTGGCGGTGGGTGATGACGAGGTCAATATCATCCCCGCATCGGGCAACATGATAATCGACGATCGTCTTTTTGCCCTTGGCAGCCTGGAGCGACTCACCGGCCTTCTGCATGAGTTCAGGATGGACCCGGTTGTGGCCGGTGTAGCTCCCCACGTCAGCTTTGATGATGCTGATGGTGATCTTTTCGCTGGCCATTTCGTCCCTCCTTTCTAGAGCGACACGTCTTACCTGAACGGCGTAACTTGCAAAGATGATGGAAACCGGAGGGGTGAAGTCTTGTCTTGTGTCGAGGGACTAGAATTATAGCCCAAAACTACTCTTGAGTAAAGAAAAAAGGGGGCTTTTCTTGACCAGAAAAAGCAAGAAATATAGGCGGTTAGCATACTTTCGGGTATTCGTTTGCAGAACCGTCTTAATGGGAACGGATGGACCCCGGGAGGGCCTCTTAGGATACGTCGGGAGGCGCCGTGGCCCGATAGTGGAGGGCGCGCTGTGCAGGGAATCCGTCGGGAGAGATGGGAGAGGCGAGTAGTCTGAAGCGGGCTATGTCGGGCGATCCCCACTTTGGACGAGGCCCAGACAACTTCTTCGTAGCGCTGCAATGTTTTCGGCCACCGACGCCTTTCGATTAAACACCGCAGAACCCGCCACGAGTACCTCGGCACCCGCGCCGATCACGCCTGGGGCCGTCTCGGCATTGATCCCTCCGTCCACCTCGACTTCGCAACTAGCTTCCTGTTCTCCCATCATCTGCCTGAGGGCGTGGAGCTTGCGGATCGTATTTGGGATAAAGGTCTGCCCGCCGAAGCCCGGGTTCACGCTCATGATCAGCACCAGGTCGAGATCTGCCAAGATGTCAGCGAGACTTGCGACAGGCGTGGCAGGATTGACCGCCACGCCGGCCTTGACTTCTGAGCCCTTGATCACTTGGATCACGCGGTGCAGATGGGGGCAGGCTTCCCACTGGACCGTGATGATGTCCGCACCAGCCTGTGCAAAATCTCCCACGTACCGCTCGGGAGCTTCAATCATCAGATGGACATCCAGCGGGAGCGAGGTGATGGGACGAATGGCCTCGACGATGAGGGGCCCGATGGTGATATTCGGGACAAAATGGCCATCCATCACGTCCACATGGATGTAATCCGCCCCCGCCTTTGCAGCCTCGGTCACTTGTTCCCCGAGCCTGGCAAAATCCGCCGAAAGAATCGACGGAGCAATCTTCACGCTGAACCTCCCATACCACCGCTTCGAGGTTAGCTAGCCTTCTTCCTCAGCCTCCCCCTCATATCTCGCACCCGCGACCTTCCGCAACCGGCCAAAATTATGCCGTGCCTCGACCCAGCGCACGGTTCCCGAAACCGAACGCATGGCCAAGGAATGGGTCTGGGCTCCGCCGGCGAAATAGCGGACGCCCCGCACCAGCTCCCCATCGGTGATCCCGGTGATGGCCACAAAGGCATTCTCTCCGGAGCAAAGGTCATCCAACGTGAGAACTCTGTTCAGGTCTTGTCCCTCGGCCTTAGCCTGGTCCCGGTCCTTATCGTCCCTTGCCCAGAGTCTCCCCTGCATGTCCCCCCCCAGGCACTTGACGGCGCAGGCGGTCAGGACTCCCTCGGGTGTCCCTCCGATCCCCATGAGCGCATCGACCCCTCCCTCGTGCCAGAGCATAGCGAGGAGGCCTGCCGTCACATCTCCGTCGGTGATAAGCCAGAGCTTTGCTCCGGCCTTTTGAGCGGCCTGCAGCATTTCCGTATTGCGCGGCCGATCGAGAGCGATGACGGTCAACTCTCGCACCTTACGTCCTTTGGCCTTTGCGATAGCGCGAAGATTCTCGACTACGGGGGCATTGAGGTCGATGACTCCGCGGGCTTGAGGGCCGACCACGATCTTGTCCATGTAAGCGAGGTGGCTGGTAAAGAGGCTGCCTCGATCGGCCAACGCCACCACCGAGATTGACCCTGGCCTCCCCACCGACAGCATGGTGGTCCCATCGATGGGGTCGACGGCGATGTCCACGGGAGGCGGAGACCCGGTGCCAAGCTGTTCGCCGATATAGAGCATTGGGGCTTCATCTTTCTCCCCTTCTCCGATGACCACCTCTCCATCCATGGGGACGGTACTCAGTGCAAATCGTATCGCGTCTACTGCCGCCTGGTCCGCAGCCTCCTTCTTCCGGCGGCCGGCAAATGGGGCTGCCGCCATGGCCGCGGCCTCGGTCGCACGGACCAGGTCCATGGCCAAGTTACGGTCCATCGGCTTCTCGTCTTCCATGCGTTTCACTATGCCACCCCCTTCGGTTCTTCCCTCTCCCTTAGGCGGACGCCCCGACGGTCCTGAGTGCAGCAGCCGCCACCGCCTCAGCCGTGAGGCCGAGGTTCTCGAAGATGGTCTTGTACGGGGCAGAGGCACCAAAGCGGTCCAATCCAACGACCGTGCCGTGAGATCCCACGTATCTTTCCCATCCGAAAGTCGCTCCCGCCTCCACCGCCACGCGAGCTTTCACCCCTGGAGGAAGGACCGCGTCCCGGTACTCGCGCGGCTGCCGATCGAACTTCGACGAGCGTGTCCTCCATTTCCTGAATCATTAGGCGAACGATTTTTTCGGGATCTTCTGCCTTGTCCAATATGGCGTTGATATTGGAGTTCACGATGTCACTGAATCTCGTGAATATGCCCATGGTGTGTCCTCTTGTTTGTTGAAACCTGTCTGTATAACTGCAGCAATCGTGCCAAGTG
>JAAXQN010000001.1 GCA_012974305.1 Candidatus Methylomirabilis sp.
CCGAAGCCCCGAGGCCCCCAGCACCCATCCCAGAACCAGCAGCTCCTGAGACGCCACGGGATCCTACTCAACGATCTCCAATACCGCCCGTCGCCGAGATTTGGCCGCGATCGCATGAAGCAAGGTCCGCATAGCCCGGGCGGTCCGCCCCTGCTTCCCAATCACCCGCCCCAGATCCGTTTGGGCCACCTTGAGCCTCAGCGTCGTCGTCTTCTCGTCTTCGATCGCCTCCACACTCACCGCATCGGGGTTGTCCACGAGAACCCTTGCGAGATACTCCACCAGCTCCTTCAACACGTCCGCCTCCTCAGTGCCGTCGCATCTCTCGGCCGCAAGCCCTCAGGGAGGAGACCCCTTGCTCCCGGGCTTCCGATCGATGAGACGCTGATCGTCAAGCGGTTTTCCGAGCCCTCCTGAGGGTGGCAAATTGCTGCATAACCCCAGCAGCCGAGAGGAGCTCCCGCACCGTCGCCGTAGGCTTGGCGCCCTTCTGAAGCCAGGAGAGGGCCTTCTCCTCGTCGAGGGTCAATGCCGCCGACTGCTGGAGGGGATTGTAGACCCCGATGCTTTCAATAACGCGACCGTCCCGGGGGGTCCGTGAATCCGCGACCACAATCCGGTACACCGGCCGATTCTTCGCTCCGATCCGTTTTAGCCTGAGCCGTACCGCCATCCAACCACCTCCCCTTTAATCCATCTTTACCCCAGGGGAAAGATCCCCCGTGTTTTCCCCTTTTTCTCTCCCTGCACCACCTGTCGCATCACGCGCTGCATCTGCTGAAACTGTCGCAAGAGCTGGTTCACGTGGGCGACCGAGGTTCCTGATCCCTTCGCGATCCGCTGACGCCGACTCCCGTTCAGGATTCCCGGGTTCCGTCTTTCCTCCCTGGTCATCGAGCTCACAATAGCCTCCATCCGGGTGAGGCTCTTGCCCTCGACCTGCAGGTCACCCATTCCCGCGGGCAGCCCCGGAAGCATCCCAACCACTTCTTCGAACGACCCCATCCGTCGAAACTGCACGAGGTGTTCTCGAAAGTCCTCCAGGGTGTACATATCCCGTTGGATCTTCCGAGCCAGTTCCTCAGCCTGCGCCCGATCCACCGCGGCTTCGGCTCGCTCTACCAAGGACAGCACATCGCCCATCCCGAGGATCCGCGATGCCGTTCGCTCCGGATGAAACGGCTCCAGTGCTTCGACTTTTTCTCCGACTCCGACGAACTTGATGGGGCGCCCCGTCACCGCCCGGATAGAGAGCGCCGCCCCTCCCCGGGCATCCCCATCCAGCTTGCTGAGGATGAAGCCGCTAAGCTCCAATGTGGCGTCAAACGTCTTGGCTACGCCCAGCGCATCCTGACCGGTCATGGCATCGAGCACCAAGAGGGTTTCCACCGGATGGACTGCCTGCTTGATGGCCTTGAGCTCTGCCATGAGGTCATCATCGATATGGAGCCTCCCCCCTGTGTCCAAGAAGACCGGCTCCAGGCCCTTTCCCTGGGCGTATCGGACCGCCTCCTGACTGATGTCTAGTGCCGAAGCGCGGGGATTCGAGAAAACCTCTATCCCGCTCTGCTCTCCGAGCACTGCAAGCTGTGTTGCCGCTGCAGGTCGACGCGTATCCGCCGCCACCAAGAGTGGAAGCCGACCTTCTTGCTTGAGACGCTTAGCCATCTTCGCCGCCGTGGTGGTCTTTCCGGATCCTTGAAGCCCGACCAACATGACCACCGACGGGGGAAGGGTTGCAAAGGCTAAACCGCTTCCCTTGCCACCCAAAAGGAGCGTCAGCTCTTCAAAAACAATTTTGACGACCTGCTGCCCGGGGGTGAGGGACTGCAGGACCTCCCGGCCGATGGCCCGCTGCCGGACCCGGTCCAGAAAGTCCTTGACTACCCCATAGTGGACATCCGCCTCGAGGAGGGCCAGACGAATCTCCCGGAGGGCCACACCGATCTGCTCTTCGGTGAGTTTCCCGTGGCCCCGGAGCTTTTTAAAGATTCCCTGAAGCCGATCGGATAACCGGTCAAACATGAGTCTGCCTTAGACAATAAATACGCGACGTTATACGTATTGTCAATAAAGAATTTGTGCGAGATGGGAGCTAACCGGCGAGGAGGAGGGTGATGTCCATTACATTGGTGAGGGTGGGCCCGGTCTTGATCAGATCCCCCAGGCCCTCGAAAAAATGATACGAATCGTTATCTTCCAAGGCGCCACATGGGTCGAGCCCGGCCTGTTTCGCGCGCGGACAGGTTTCACCATCCGCCACTGCCCCCGCTGCGTCGGTAGGCCCGTCGGTTCCATCGGTGCCTGCACTGAAAATGACCAGATCCTCTTCACCAGCGATGGCGGCCGCAACAGCCAGCGTCAATTCCTGATTGCGGCCCCCTTTTCCCCGACCCCGGACCGTCACGGTGGTCTCTCCTCCCAGCAGCAGACAGGCCGGGGGCGGAACGGGGTGGCCGGACCGGCGCATCTCAAGGAGCAAGGCCGCTAACGTCTTTGCCACCTCCCGGCTCTCCCCCTGCAGTGCAGCCGTCAAGAGAAGGGTCTGAAATCCTAGCGATGCCGCCCGATCTCGGCCCGCCAAGAGGGCTTGGAAATTATTCCCGACGATGAGATGGCGCACCTTTTCAAAACAGATATCTCCGGGCTTGGGGGTCTCCGGAACTTCACCCTTTGCCCCGCTTTCCAGATATTGTCGAATGCTCGCGGGGATCCGGTCCTGGAGTCCGTAACGACGCAGGACCTCTAGGGTGTCTTTATACGTGGTTGGATCCGGGGCGGTGGGGCCGGAGGCGATGACATCCAGGCGATCGCCGATGACGTCAGAAAGCACCAGGGTCAGGCAGGAAGCTGGCTGGACCGCCCGTGCCAACTGCCCCCCCTTGACCCGAGAGCAGTGCTTTCTGACCGCGTTGATCTCCTCAATGGTCGCACCGCACCTGATGAGCTCCCGTGTGACAACCTGCTTCTCGGCCAAGTCCGTCCCCGCGACCGGAGCGGGCAGCAATGCCGAACCACCGCCGGAGATGAGGACAATCACGAGATCCTCGGGCCGGGTCTTCTCAAGCAGCGCGAGGATGGCGGCTTTCGCTTGAACCCCTCGCGCATCGGGGACCGGATGAGAAGCCTCGTGGATTCGGATGCGCTGCAAGGGGAGGCCATGGCTGTCCTTCACCACAACGACCCCCGCACTAATCCGATCCCCCAGCACTTCCTCCACGGCGGCCGCCATCACCCCGCTGGCCTTGCCTGCCCCCACAACATAGATCCTTCGCTCCCTGAGATCATATACTTCTCCGTCCGCCAGCAGTTTCTCTCCGTCACGCCGCAGATGTCGGTGGACCGCCGTCCGAGGGTTGACCGCATCCAGGGCCGCCTGGAAGATCTCCCCAGCCGCCTTCCGCAATTGTTCGGTCCCTTTTCTCCGCAAGCTCACTCCTCCTCCGCCAACAGAACCGTCTCGACCGGCGTGTAGATGGCCCCCACCGGGTGAAGCCGGCTCTGCATGAGCTCGACCGACTCCACCTGCATCCGTCCCACTTCCCCGACATCGATCCTGCGGAGAGACTCCAGCAGGGGATCGAGCCGCCCGACATTTTTGACTCGACCCAGGGTGAGATGGGCTTGAAACGCCCGCGCCTCTCGGGGAAAGCCGAGTGGAACGAGCATCTCGTCGATTCGGACCCGAAGCCGTTCCACTTCTTCGGCGCCCTGCTGTACTCCAATCCAGATCACCCGCGGCCTCCTTTTCGGTGGGAAGGTCCCCAGACCGGCGAGCAAAAGGGTGAAAGGCCCGACGCCAGCGAGAGAGCGACCAAAGGCCTCCCGGAGTGCCGGTAGCTGTGCCTCTCCCACCTCTCCGAGAAACTTGAGGGTGAAGTGCAGGTTATCCGGCTTGACCCAGCTGACCGGCGCCGGCGTCGCCTTGAGTTGTCCCTGGATCTCTGCCAAGGGAGCCTTCAGGGAGGGATGCACATTGATGGCGATAAACAGTCGCATGCGCGTTCAGCATCGAGCGGTGCGTCCCGGTGCTTTTCAATCCTGCCCGCTGATTTTGAGCAAGTACCGACGGAGCATCTCCAGGGCCATTTGGGAAGCCCAAAGCTTGTTCCCCTCCCGATCGAACCGGAATCGGTGTTCACACCACTCTTCTCCCTGTGCGTCGGCCAGGGCGATGAAGGTGAGCCCCACCGGCTTTGTCTCGCTGCCCCCGCCGGGACCGGCAATCCCGGTCACTCCCACCCCGAGATCGGTCCCCGCAACCCGGCGTACACCTGCCGCCATAGCGACCGCCACCTCCGGACTGACCGCCCCGTGGCGCTCGATCACGGAGAAGGGAACCCCCAAGAGATCCTCCTTGGCCCGATTGCTGTACGAGACGATCCCCCGCTTGAAATAGTCGGAGCTGCTGGGGACATTGGTGATCCGATGGCAGATGAGACCGCCGGTGCAGGATTCGGCTATGGCCACGGTCTTTCCTGCACGGCGGAGAAGCCACCCTATTGCTTCCTCAAGGCGTTCCTCATCGACCCCGAAGACCGCCTCCCCCAGCAGGTTCCGAAGTTTTTCCTCCCAGAGCTGAAGCTGGGACTCGACCTCTTCTCCCCTTCCAGCAGCCGTCACCCGGACATGGACCTCCCCTGGGCGGGCGAGGAGGCTCACGGGAGGATGGTCGCCGTGGAGCAGTTCTTTCATTCGCTCCTCCACCTGCGACTCGAACAACCCGCAAACCTTGACTGTCCGGGCCCGGATCCGCTGTCCGTTTCCGGCCATTCGTAAAAGGACCGGAAGAACCTGTTCGACAAAGAGTGGATGCATCTCTCGCGGCGGGCCTGGCAGGGCAACGAGGAGGCGCTCACCTTCCTCCCAGAGAAGGCCCGGGGCTGTCCCGTGCCGGTTATCGAGGACCACAAACCCCTCCGGGACCCAGGCCTGACGTTTTGCAGCCTCCGGCATAGCAACAGCGCGGCGGGCAAACCGCTCTTCGATACCCTTCAATGTCTTACTGTGGAGGACCAGTCGCCTTCCGCTCACGTCCGCCAGGGCGTCCCGGGTCCGATCATCCTGGGTTGGGCCCAGCCCGCCGGTGACAACTACTACGTCCGCCCGATCCAGGGCCTCCTGGAGCACCTGATGGATTCGCCGGCGGTCGTCTCCGACCACCGTGCGGTACGATATCTCAATCCCGATCCCTTGCAGCTGCTCCACGAGATACAGACTATTGGTATCGGCTGAAGCCGCTTGAAGGAGCTCGGTCCCGATGCTCACAATCTCTGCATTTGGTGCTTTCATGACAACAGGAGCCACAATCGAACCAACAGGTTGGTATACAGGCCGGCGATCAGGTCATCCCCGACGATGCCGAATCCTCCTGGAAGACGTTCCGCCTGGCGAGCGGGGAAGGGCTTGATCACATCGAAGACTCGAAAGATCACGAAGGCGACTACCCGTTCCTGGACCTGGGGCGGCAGGAGCAGCGTAGCCACCGCAATGCCGGCAATCTCATCGATCACGATGGCGGGTGGGTCTTGGCCCCCGATGACCCTTGCCGCCTGGTCGGCAACTACAATCCCCACCCCGATGAGGAAAAGAGTCACCAGGACCTGCACGGTACCGGGTTTCAAAGGCCACAGCAGCAAGAGTCCGAGGAGGCTCCCGAGCGTTCCGGGGGCTGGAGGAAGGTAGCCGACATACACCCCCGTTGCGATCGCCACAACGAGCCTGTCTGAAAGAGTCTGTTTCCGCTGGTCGTCAACCACCTGGGGAAGCGCTCATCGATCCGCGATTGGCCGTGAGAGGTGCCTCCCTCTGCCTACTCATCCGGCTTCCCATCACACTCTCGGCATGTCGTGAGAGTAGACGCTCACTCGTCACCTGTCAGCCGGGAGAGGCACACCTGGTTGCGTCCGGCATTCTTGGCCTCATAGAGGGCGCGATCCGCGTCCCGAACCAAATCCTCGGCCCTGGCCATGTCCGCTGTGAGGGCAGCCGCTCCGAGACTTATGGTCAATTGGCTTTCAGGCCACTCTTGCTCCGCTGCCGCCGCTCGGAGACGTTCCGCCTGAATTGCGCCCTGGGGGAGGTCGGTTTCTGGAAGAATGATGGCAAATTCTTCTCCGCCATAGCGGGCTACCATGTCCACCCCTCGGGAATTTTTCCGGAGAATCTGGGCCAGGCAGCGCAAGGCCTCATCGCCAGACAGGTGTCCGAAGCGGTCATTGAACTGCTTAAAGTGATCGATGTCGAGCATGATCAGGGAGAGCGAGCGGCCATACCGACGCGCCCGCTTGAGCTCTGTCTCGAGGAGATGATAGAAGTACCGGTGGTTGTACAGCCCGGTCAACGGGTCAGTGTTGGCCAGACGTGTCGTCTCCGCAAATAACCGAGCATTCTCGATGGCAATGGCCGCCTGATTGACAAAGTAGGAAAGCAGATGAATATCCTCATCGGCAAAACGACGGGGTTCATTGTAGTGGACCCACAACACCCCTCGGACCCGCTCCCGCACCCGCAGTGGCAAACAGACCGCCGCTCGCCGTCCGAGTTCCAGCAGCCGGGGATTGACAGTCCCGGGGGGGACCGCAGAAAAATCTGGAAGGATCACTGGACGTCCGGTCTCCCAGACCCGGCGCGAGCTGCCGTCCTTCCGCACCTCGATCTCCCCCACCTCCCAGTCGGTCACATGAGAGATTTCGCCTAAGTCATCGACGAGGATGATGGTGCTCGAGGCGGCGTCGGCGGAGGCTGCTGCACCTCGCGCGATTTTCTGCAGGGTTTCGTCTAAGTCGAGCGAACCACTCACCTGCGTGGCGGCCTCGTATAACTCTGCTATGGTGGATGCGTACCGCTGGATCTGCTGATAGGCCCTGGCGTTTCCAATCGCGATGGCCGCCTGGCTGGCAAAGGTCCCCATCAACGCCCGTTCATCGTGACTGAAAAGACGGCGATGGTGAGTGAAAACCGAAAGGACCCCCAAGACCCGATCTTCGGTGATCAGGGGAATCCCAGCGAAGGAGACGATGCCCGCATCCTCCAAGAACCGCTTGTTAAACCAGCGTGACTCCTGTCTGATGTCGGCGATGTACTGGGGCTCCCGGCGCTCCATGATCTCTCCGATGACCCCTTTACCGTACGGGACCCGGTCCACCATCAATCGGAAATCGTGTAGGCCGTGACTCGCTCGGACCAGCAGCTCGTGGGTCTCCTCGTCTGCCACCCAGAGCCCGACGCAAGGGACCTCTAGAAATTCCGCTGCCGCTTCCACCGCAAAGCTAAAAACCTCCTGGGGGTTCAAGGAGGCGGTCATCATCTTCGTCAGGTGGATCAGGGTTTGGAGCTTACTGGCCAGATCCCGGGCCTCCTGAAAGAGGGGGCCTTGCTCCATGGCAAGGGCCGCCTGGTTCGCCAGGGTCTGACACAACTCAATCTCTCCCCGGGTGAAGTTTCGAATAGCGCGTCGACTGCTCAGACTCACCGCCCCGATGCATTGATCCTGCGTCAGGAGGGGAATCACCAAAATCGAATGAATCGAGTGGGAGGCGAGGAGATCCCGGACAGCGGACAGTACCGGTTCCTTCGCCACGTTCGGGACGACCAGGGGCTGCTGAGTCTCGAGGACGTGACGGATCTCCGGGTACCGGTCCAGAGAGAGATTGCCTCCTTCAGTCCACGGGTTCTCCTTTAACCGGTCATGTCCTAAGACAAGGGTGGCGGTCGGCTCTCCCGGAGCGCCAACGGTGATGGCAACCCGGTCCACCTGCATCGTCTCGAGAAACCGTTTCACAATGTCCCGCATGACCTCGCTTGCGGCAAGAGGGACCGTTGCCGAGGGTCTCGCCTGGGGGGAGGGTTGGATTTGTCTGACCTGCTCCGCCAGCACCTCTTGGGTTGCCCGGCGGAACCGGAGGTGGGTACGGATCCTGGCAACCAGCTCCTCTTTACTGAAGGGCTTCGTTATATAGTCGTCGGCCCCGATTTCTAATCCCAAGACTTTGTCCTCGACGCTGTCCTTGGCCGTAAGAAAAATCACAGGGATATGTCGGAGCCCCGGATCCGCTTTGATCTCGCGGCACACGGCGATCCCATCCACCCCAGGGATCGCGACGTCCAGGACCACGAGGCTGACAGGACGCGTCCTGATCAGCTCGAGGGCGGCCAGTCCTGACGTGGCCGTGAGCACCCTGTATTCTTGGTGCTCCAGCACGGGCTGGAGCATTCGGAGGATCTCCAGATCGACGTCCACGATGAGAATAGTGGGATTGTCCCGACCTTCCCGTCGAACATCGGAAACGTTGAGGGGTCCTTTGTCGGGCTCAGTCGGCCTCATGGTGGAGACTGGCACCTCGCCTTGGTGGTTGGGCAAAACCTGGTCGCCGTGCATTCAAGTACTTATCGCAACAATGGGGAGGGACATGGCCAGCTGATTCGACAATTCTTGCAAGGTGCATGCCCGTATACCCTAACGGCTAAGGTTTCCGGTACCGCCAATCAGCTGGAGGAGATGTCCCGGAGATACCCCCTGTCGAAGCCTTAGTGGGGATAGAGGTCCTCTGCGCGAAGGATCTTCACCCCGGGCGGCGGGACAAAGGAGAAGAGATCGGCGGGAAGACCACCATTGATCTGCAGATGAGAAAAACGCATAACCGTCCGATTCTCATAAGGATCCAACAAGGTCAGGGACCGGATGTATAGCGTCGTCGCCTCCACCTCCATTTCCATCTCGCGGAGGAGAGTATCCGGGCGGCGCGGCCTCAGCACGAGGCGATAGGAATCACCCTGGTCCCTCACTTCTCGCAGGACGAACTGCTCGTCCAATTTCCCCACCCCCATCAGGAAGTCGAATGGGAGGGAAGTCACTGCCGCTTTGAGATCGTGAACGATGACCTGTCGATCCGCGGGGGTGTAAGCCCAGAAAGTGGACCCGTCGGTCACCAAAAGGCGCCGCTCTGGCCGTTCATACTCCCAACGCATCATCCCGGGGCGTTTCAAGGAGAAAGCCCCCCAGGCCTCCTCCACTTGCCCAATCGCCAACTCGACCCGCTGGTGAAACTGCCCCGTCAGATCCGTGGTCTTCTCGTAAAAATCCTGGACTCGGTCGACTACGCCCTGCGCCTGAGAGGCGGGCAGGACGCCAAGGAGACTCAGGGCAATGAATCCTGCGC
>JAAXQN010000273.1 GCA_012974305.1 Candidatus Methylomirabilis sp.
GTATACGGGGGCGCAAGGGGTAGGGTGTTGGGCATAGGCGGTCTGTTATGGCAGGGTGGACAAATCGTCTGAGCCGGATCTTTCTTCCGTGGGGTTCTTCTGTACTCCTGCACGCCTTGATCCTCTTGCTCCTGCCTTGGTTGGTTGTGATCTCCATCTCCCCTCAGGCTCAGCAGGCGGTAGAGGTAGAGTTGGTCGGCTTGCTCCCTGGGGGTGGTGGAGGGGCACGACGCTCCCAAGAGGCCCCTGGTCCTCCTCCTCACACCCCGGTTTCGGCAAAAGCCTCGTCACCCCCGGTGGTTCCAATGAAGGAAAAAAAGGAGCCCAAACCGGTTGAAACAGTAGTTAAGCCCGAACAGCAAGAGCCAGTGGCTGTAGTTGATGAGACCGAACAGCCGACCACCGGTAGCGAAACTTCGGAAACGACTGTGGCCGCCCCCATTGAAGAGGTAAATGCGAAGGCGGGTAGTGCGGGGGGTGGGGCTGGCGGAATGGGGACTTGGCTCAGTGCGGTGCCTGGTCCGGGCAGAGGAATCAGTGCCGGATTTGGACGAGGGGGCATCGACTGGCGCCAGCTCCTGCGGCAGAGAATTGAAAGGGCCAAGCGGTATCCATCGCTGGCGCGCCGGTTGGGGATGGAGGGGACAGTGCACGTGGAGTTTCGGATTGCCCGGGATGGAAGCGTCGAAGGGGTAAAGGTAGCCAAATCATCGGGATATCCCTTGTTGGACGAGGCCTCGGTCCAAGCGATCAAGCGAGCCGCCCCCCTCCCGATCGTCCCCGGCAAAATCCGGGTCCCCATCTCGTATCTCCTGCACAAGGGACCATAGCGTCTTGCAGAAACTCTTCCCGATCATTTAGATCCTTGTCTTCATCGTCAATGCTTCTCGGGTCCTGCTTATCCGAGGTTTTGTAAATCTGATTCTAGCCTCGTACTCCCCAATTCGACCCCGCCGATAGTAAAATTCCTAGGGCTTGACAGTCCCCCCTAATTGGCACATCTTTTAATAAAAGAGAGGCATGGATGAAGATGGGGTAGGGATAGCACCGCGGCCCACCTCTGGTACCATGGTTGGTGTACAACTAAGCGAGACGCCTTCCCGGGAGAGGTATTGCCCGGGAGGGCGTTTTTCTTTTTATGGGATATGCGACCACACGAGGAGGGCTGGTGATACCTCAGAAGAATATTATGTGGACTGATCAAGGAAGGCCGCTCTGGCGAGAGCTGCTGGAGCAAAAAGGAGGTCGCGGCTCTGACCGGGGATTCCATTCGGGGAACAGCGAGAAAGGAGGGAGGTCATGAGCGTGGTAACGAAGATCACCCGGATTCTCGTCCCGACCGATTTCTCCTCCCCCTCCCAGGTCGCGTGCCACATCGGCGCGCGGCTGGCAAATTACCTCAAGGCGGGTATTGTCGTTTTTCACGCTCTCCCGGGCGTGGATCTGCTTGAGGAGGGGGGACGAGCGACGGGGAAGACACAGGTGGAACTCTTGGAGGACGTCCGCGACCAGATGCGGGCTTGGTTCGAAACGGCCGTACCGGCAGAGCTCCGGCAGTTCCTCGTGGTCGAGTTCAAGGTGAAGGTGGGCGAGCCGATCTCGGGGATTGCTTGGGCGACTAAACGGAGCGGGGCGGATCTCGTCTTGATGGCGACGCTAGGGCGCAGCGGCCTCGCCCATCTGTTGATGGGGAGCGTCACCGAGGCGGTGCTCCGGAGTATCCCCGTCCCCGTCCTCGCACTCCGGCTCGGGCAGGGAGAGTCCCCTCTGACCGCCGTTCACCGGATTCTGTGGGCGACTGACCTGTCCCCGGTCTCCGAGGGGGCCTGGCACTACGCCCTTAAGTTGGCCGATGTTTTTGCAGCCGAGGTGATCCTGCTCCACGCGGTGCGGCCGACCAAGCTGACCGGGGTGGCCGACCGCGCGCGGGAGGACTACCTTGTGCCCCTTCGGAGAGACCTCGAGCGCAGACAGCAGACGGTCCAGGCTTTAGGGCTGAGCGCCCACCAGAAGGTCGTGGTTGGAGTTCCAGCCGAAGTCATCGTGGCGGAGGCTGAGGTGGAGCAGGCCGACCTAATTGTCATGGGGACTCTTGGGCGCAGTGGCCTCCCGCATGTCCTCCTCGGGAGCGTGGCCGAGGCGGTAATCCGGAAGGCCCCCTGTCCCGTCTTGGCGGTCAGGGGCAAGCGGGCGGGCGCAGTGAGAAAACAGAATACCGACGGGGCCGCAGCATAGGTGGGGATGAGAATATCAACAAAATGAAGACAAGATTGTTAACAGAAGAATCGATCATTTTCTTTACAATTCTCCGATGGTTTGTTCTCGCAACGATCATCGGTGTAATCGTTGGGTTCTCAACGACGGTATTTTTGAAAGCCTTGGACTGGAGTATTAGGCTCAGTAGTCAGTATCCATACTATTTCGTGTTGCTCCCCATCGCATTGTTCTCAAGCATTCTCCTCACCCAATATTTATCCCCGACCGCAGAAGGACACGGAACAGAGAAAGTTATTGAGGCCGTGCACAAACATTCTGGAA
>JAAXQN010000045.1 GCA_012974305.1 Candidatus Methylomirabilis sp.
CCCGCCTGGCCATCGTCCACAACGGAATCATCGAAAACTATCGAGAGCTCCGCAAGGATCTCGCTCGAGAAGGTCATCGTTTCCGCTCTGAAACGGATACAGAGGTCATCGCCCACCTAATCGAGCGGCACCGGGCAAACGGGCTGCCCGAGGCGGTACTCCGAGCTGTCCGGGAGCTCAGGGGCGCGTATGCCCTTGTGTGTGTCGCGGGTGATGCCCCGGACATGCTCGTGGCTGTTCGCCGCGGCAGTTCTCCGCTCATCATCGGTTTGGGGGATGGGGAAGTCTTCCTCGCGTCGGACATCCCGGCAATTCTTGGCGAGACGCGCGAAGTCCTTGTGCTGGAAGAGGGAGAGCAAGCGCTCTTGACCCCCGATAAAGTTAGCCTCTGCACGCTCAACGGAACTCCGGTGGGACGATCGGTCACCACCGTTCCCTGGGAGCGCGAGGCAGCCGAGAAGGGGGGCTATCCCCACTTCATGCTCAAGGAGATCTTCGAGCAGCCCGAGGCGGTCCGGAACACGATGCGGGAGCGGGTGGACCTCGAGACAGGGGAGATCCAAATCCCCGAGCTGGGGCTCACGGATAGGGACCTGGCAGGGATGAATCGGCTGTGCTTTGTGGCCTGTGGTACCTCCTTGCATGCGGCCCTCGTCGCGAGGTATCTGGTCGAGGCCTTTGCACGGCTTCCAGTAGAAGTCGATATCTCGTCAGAGTTCCGCTATCGCCAGCCGGTACTCGACAGTCGGGTTCTGACCGTCCCCATCTCCCAGTCGGGTGAGACGGCCGATACCCTGGGCGCCCTCCGCGAGGCGCGGGAACAGGGTTCGAGGGTCGTCGGCATCTGTAACGTGGTGGGGAGCTCAGTAGCCCGCGAGGCCGACGGGGTTCTGTATACGCGAGCCGGGATCGAGATCGGCGTTGCCTCGACCAAGACATTCACCGCGCAACTCACCGCTCTCATCCTCCTTGCCCTCAAACTCGGCCTGGCCAGAGGTTTCGCCGATCGCGGACTGGTCCACCAGGTGATCAAAGGATTATGGGAGGTACCCGACCTGATGGACGCGCTCCTCCGGCAAAACGACGAGATATCTGTTGTCGCAGCCCGGTTTGCCGAGAGCAAAGACTTCCTCTTCCTGGGTCGCGGTATTCACTATCCCCTGGCCCTGGAAGGGGCGCTCAAGCTCAAAGAGATCTCTTACATCCATGCAGAGGGATACCCGGCAGGGGAGATGAAGCACGGCCCGATTGCCCTGATTGACGAGCACATGCCCGTGGTCGCCATCACCCCGAGGGGACCGACCTACGAAAAGATGGCCGGAAATATTGAAGAAGTGAAGGCCCGGGATGGGATCGTGATCGCCGTCGCGACGGCCGGGGACAGCGAAATCGGGGCCAATGCCGACGTCGTCATCCCAATCCCCCCGACGCTTCACTGGCTGCAGCCGTTGCTGGTCGCACTGCCCCTTCAGTTGCTCGCGTATCACATCGCGATCCTTCGGGGCTGCGATGTCGATCAGCCGCGGAACCTGGCCAAGAGCGTAACCGTCGAGTGAACCGGTGTTGTGAAATGGGCTTGCCCTGAGCGATGCCCCGCAAATACGGGGCAGAGTCGAAGGGAGCAACGCCCCGCGAACGCGGGGAAGTGTCGAAGGGGAGAATAATTGTGCCTGACCCACGACGTGTTACCCAAAGGCGAATCCCACGAAGGAGCAAGCCGGCTGAGGACCAAAGCATGAAAGAGAAATCGCATCCTCTCCATGTGCTGGTCACCGGCGGCGCGGGGTTCATTGGATCCCATGTCGTCGATGCATATCTGCGGGCAGGGCACCGCGTGACCGTGGTCGATAGCCTTGCCTCGGGCAAGATGGCCAACCTGGACGCACGAGTGAAATTTTTCCAGGATGACATCCGCAGCGCGAGCCTAGATGGCATCTTTCGGCAGGGCCGCTTTGACCTCATCAATCACCAGGCTGCCCACATCGACCTTCGCCGATCCGTGGAATTTCCCTGGCATGATGCAGAGGTCAACATCCTCGGGACCCTGAATCTGCTCGAGTCTGCCTGCCGATACGGGGTCAAGCGCATCATCTTCGCGTCCACAGGGGGGGCTATCTACGGGAATTCTGGGCCCTATCCGACCCCGGAGTCGCATCCTGCATACCCCCTCAGTCCGTACGGTGTGGCCAAGCTGACGGCAGAGCATTATCTCCAGTATTACCAGGCGGTTCACGGCCTGCGGTCGGTCACCCTAAGATACGCCAACGTGTACGGTCCTCGGCAAGATCCGCACGGGGAGGCCGGGGTTGTCGCCATCTTCATCGGTCGGCTCTTGCACGGGGATCAACCGGTTATTTTTGGAGATGGCGGGCAGACGAGAGACTTTGTTTTTGTCGGGGATGTCGCGCACGCAAACCTGCTGGCCCTCGATTACCTGATGAAAGGCTCGGGGGATGCGGGCGCGCTTGTGGTGAATGTGGGAACGGGGCACGAGCTTTCGGTCAACGAGCTGTATGGGATGCTCAAAAAA
>JAAXQN010000038.1 GCA_012974305.1 Candidatus Methylomirabilis sp.
TGGGAGGGGGCGAGGCATGAGAGGGGGTATGCGTCATGCGGTGGGAGTTCCGTCAACGAGCGACTTGACCCCGTCCTGATTCTCCTATTTGTTTGTTATTTGTTGCTCTTGTCAAGCCGTCAACGCGCGCTCAGTGGGGCCGGAGTAGCCGCGTCAGCACGCGATCCAGTGCTGCGGCGAACGCCTGCTTGGCCCGCGCGTTGTAGGGTGGAGGGCCGCCGGTCACCACCCCGGCCGTGCGTAGCTGGTCCATGAAGTCCCGGACCGACAGCCGCTCCCCGATCGTCTCGGCCGTGTGCTCGTCGCCGCGGGGATCCAGCACGGCGACCTGCTTCGGCACCAGCACCGCCGCCAGTGGAATGTCCTGGGTGACGACCAGGTCGCCGGGTTCAGCGTGGGCGGCGATGTGCTGGTCGGCCACATCGGCGCCGCCATCGACCCAAATCGCCGTGACAAGGAGATTGCCAGGCGGTGGCTGCAGCCGCTGGTTCGTCACGAGTACCGTGGGCACATTGAGTCGCTTGGCGGCCCGAAAGACGAGCTCCTTCACCTCGCGCGGTGCGGCGTCAGCATCGATCCAGATCTTCAGAGGCGCCCCGTCTTGATGGTGGTGATCGGCCTAACGGCTGCGAGCTCAGCGGCCCGGCAAATCGATTCTCGATCGAAGGCCGCGCGCTGGCCGGGTCCGCTGCAGCGAGTTGTTATGCTCTTTCGAGTAACTATTTCCCTTTCTCCTTCTTCTTTTTCCTTTTCTCCTTAATTGTTAGCTGAGGCTTTTTTTGATCTTCTCTTCTCGCTTTGTCTTTCTTTCCTTTATCGCCCATATCAACCCCTTTTGAATTGGAAATGGCAAAATCAGCTGTTCTGTACTTGTCAGTGTTTCATCATGCCGAATATACACAGACGAGCATAACTATTGAGTAGATTGGTCAGCCTATCTCCACTGATGAGTTTTGCAGTTACGGCAAATCCTATGAGCTTTCTCCGGGCTTAGCAAGAAATTTTCAGCTCCCTGGAGCATGGCAAACACTGCATGTCTTGTCAGCCTATTCAGAGAGCGCTTCCACGGAAGGCGGGAAAGGATTGAGAATTTGCGGAGGGGGGCTGTTTCCAAATAGGCGCGGTATCTGGTAGATTGGGGAGGACAAACCGACTGACAGGCGCTGGGGGGGGATCGCGATGAAGAGCGGTGCATCTGAGGCGAGCTGCGATCCGATCATCCGCGCACGTCAGCGCGACGCGGTTCATGCGACGGACCTGACAGCGATGAGATCGGTGTGTTGCACCGGCCGTACGTCTCTGACGTTTAGCGTTGCGAGCGCCTGAGTTTTGCCGGATGCAGTCGCAAACTCGACTTCCAAGCCATCGGGTTCGTAGACCTGGACGACCGCCCCGAGGTCTCCACTACGGAGCCCATGCTGCGGAAGATCTCGGTCGAGCACTACGGTATCGAAAACCTTGTACCTCATGTCATTTCCCCCGGAAACGCTGTCACGAACTGTGGTACATCCCCACCGGAAAGGATGATCCAGACAGTCACCACATCTGCCGACTTCCCTGAAGGTCCTTTAGGGTACCACGAATCTGGTACTTTTGGCCATACGGGCGCAATTCCGGGGACATAATACATATATTCAGGAGGCCCTTATGGCCGGCCGCCCCGAGCTCTTCCAGAAGCGTAGGGCTTCGCGCTTGAACTCCTTCGTAAAGCGTTGCCGTTTGCCCATGCGATCCCTCCGGCTCGATTTCCCCATTTTGAGGTGTCCGTCAAATCGGGGGTAGCTCAGGCCCTACTTTTTTTTGCGCGACGCCCAGATCCCTGTGGTCTCCACCTCCTTTTCGGGACCCCCGAGGCAGGGGGAGCCTGGGCTGGGCTGAGCATTGGGTTGACAACGGAGAAAATGTTGTTAGAATTATCCGGTTGAGCACGAGTCGAAGGAGAGAAGATGGCAGTGGCGGGACGCACATATAGCGCAAAGCCAGGAGAGGTTCAGCGGTCCTGGCATCTCGTGGATGCACGGGGAAAGGTCCTGGGGCGACTGGCGACTGAAGTGGCAATGGTCCTGCGGGGGAAGCGGAAGCCTCAGTTCACTCCCCATGTGGACACCGGCGACTTCGTGATCGTCGTAAACGCCGAAAAGGTGCTTCTGACCGGAAAGAAGTTGAAGCAGAAAATGTATTACCGCGCCTCGGGATATCCCGGAGGGCTCAAGGCGACCGCCGCAGGTACCTTATTGAAGAGTCATCCCGAGCGGTTAATCCAATACGCGGTCCGGGGGATGCTTCCCAAGACCAAGCTGGGGGATGCGCTGTACCGGAAGCTGAAGGTGTACGCTGGGGAGAAACATCCCCACCAGGCCCAGAAACCCGCTCCATTAGAGATTCGGTGAGACCTATGACAGTTGCCGCGACCTATTACGGGACAGGCAGACGCAAGACCGCAGTGGCGAGGGTCCGACTCAAAGAGGGGGAGGGACAGATCGTCGTCAACCGCCAGCCGCTGGGAGAGTATTTTGGCCGGGCCACCCTTCGCATGGTTATTGCCCAGCCCCTGAAGCTCACGGGTCTTGACGGAAAGTATGACGTGATTGCGAACGTTCGGGGTGGTGGGAGTACAGGACAGGCTGAGGCCATTCGGCATGGCATCTCTCGGGCCCTCCTGGAGGTCGATGGGGGGCTCCGCTCTACCCTTCGGAAAGCGGGTCTCCTCACCAGGGATCCTCGGATCAAGGAGCGAAAGAAGTACGGACAGAAGGGTGCCCGGGCGCGATTCCAGTTCTCCAAACGGTAGAAGGACCGTGAGTGGAATAGGGGAAGGTCACTCGGGTGACCTTCCTTTTTTTGTCTCTGGGAGAGGGAAGGCTACGTGATGAAGCGAAAGGTGGCCGTCGTTGGGGCGAGCGGTTACGCTGGCGCGGAACTCCTCCGTCTTCTCGTCCCCCATCCGGGCGTGGAGTTGGTGGCGGTCACTTCGGAAACCTATACCGCGAAGCCGGTGGCGGCCGCCTTCCCCAGCCTTACGGGTTTTGTGGATATTTCTTTCGAGCCGTTGGAGCCTGAACGGTTAGCTTCCGTGGCCGAGATCGTCTTCCTGGCCTTGCCACATACGGCATCCGCCGGTCCAGCCTCCTCCCTTCTTGGGGCGGGGTGCCGGGTTATCGATCTCAGCGCGGACTTTCGTCTGAAGGACCCCAAGACCTACGAACACTGGTATCAGGCGACTCACGCTGCTCCGCACCTCCTCGGCGAAGCCGTCTATGGGCTCCCGGAGATTTATCGGGAGGCCATCCGGCAGGCCCGTCTCGCGGCCGTGCCGGGTTGTTATCCAACGGGCGCTCTCCTGGGCCTGCTCCCTCTGATGCGTGCGGGACGCATTGGCCAGGATTCGATCATTGTGAATGCGACCTCTGGAACCTCCGGAGCTGGGCGGAAACTCGACCTGCCGCTTCACTTCTCCGAGGCCAACGAAAACTTCAAGGCCTATGCGGTAGCCTCCCACCGCCATACCCCTGAAATAGAGCAAGAGCTTTCCCGGGTGGCGGGAAAAGAGATCGCAATCTCTTTTGTCCCGCATCTGTCCCCCATGACCCGAGGAATCTTGAGCACGATTCACGCCACGCTCATCTCCCTTGTGGAGGTGGAGACGTTGCATGATCTCTTCGTCCAAGCGTACAAGGGAGAACCCTTCCTTCGGGTCCTTCCCCCTGGGAGTTTTCCTGAGACGAAGCAGGTTTGGGGCTCTAATTATTGCGATGTCGGGGTCACCGTAGATTCGCGAACTGGCAGGGCCATCGTCATCACGGCGATCGACAACTTGGTCAAGGGGGCGGCAGGGCAGGCGATTCAGGTGATGAATCTAATGGCTGGCTTCGAGGAGACTCTCGGACTGGCGGCTCCTCCCCTTTTTCCTTAGACGTGATCCGATGACCGACGTCCGACGACCGATCACCGACCACCGACGACCGCATTTTGATGACCGGCGACCATGTCAAATTTCGAAATTCGAATTTCGAGCGGTGAACCCTAAGCTCTTAACTCTCAACTCTGAACCATGAACCCATCCTTTATAGAACTGCCAGGAGGGATTACGGCTGTCCGTGGGGTGCGGGCCGCGGGTGTCCATTGCGGGATTAAAAAGGCAAAGCCTGACTTGGCCTTGATCCGGGCAGCGGATTCAAGCCTGGTGGCGGGTGTCTTCACGACTAACCGGGTCAAGGCCGCACCGGTCCTCTGGTGCCAGCGCCGCATGCAGGGGGGCCGCCTGTCTGCGATCGTGGTGAACAGCGGGAACGCCAACGCGTGCACCGGGATTCAGGGGCTCAAGGATGCCGAGACGATGGCGAGCCTTGGCGCGGCTGCAGTGGGCTGTCCGGTGGAGGAGACTTTTGTCTGCTCTACGGGGGTCATCGGCCAGTGCCTTCCGATGGACCAGATCGTGCGAGGAATTCATGAGGCGGCCGGACGCCTTCGCGAGGATGGGGGGCCGGAAGCCGCCCGGGCGATCTTGACGACCGATACTGTCCCGAAGGAGGCGGTGGTAAGTATGGATGTTGAGGGGCGTCTGGTCCACGTGGGGGGGATGGCAAAGGGTGCGGGGATGATCGGCCCCCAGATGGCTACCATGTTGGCCATTCTCGCCACCGATGCTGTTGTTGAAGCTCCGTGCCTTCAGGAGGTGCTCCGGGAGGCGGTCGAGCAATCCTTTCACTGCATTACGGTGGACGGGGACACCAGCACCAACGACACGGTCCTCTGCTTTGCCACCGGTCAGGCTGGGGGCGCCGGGCTTCACCCGAGGGCGCCAGGGTGGGCGCTCTTTCGGGATGCCCTCTTCCAGGTTACCCAAACGTTGGCAAAGAAGATCGTAGCTGATGGGGAGGGGGCAACGAAGGTCGTCACAGTTCGGGTGGCAGGGGCCCCGTCCGGCGAGGCGGCCCGGCGGATCGCCTTCCGGGTGGCGAATTCTCCGCTCGTGAAGACCGCGTTTTTCGCCCAGGACTGTAATTGGGGACGGATTATGGCGGCCATAGGAGCTTCCGGAGTAGAGTTGGATCCGGATCGGGTAGAGATTCACATTGGTGAGGTGCCGGTGGTCTCAGGGGGTATCGGTCTAGGAACGGACGCAGAGCGGGCGGCCGAAGAGAGTATGGCCGCTCGGGAGTTTGATGTAGCCATCAGCCTGAACCAGGGTGAGGGGGGGACAGTCGTCTGGACCACTGATTTGACCTACGATTACGTGCGGGCAAACGTCGCCTACCGGAGCTAGAGCTTGTGACCGATGACCGACGACCGATGGCTGATGGGAACAGAAAGCAGCGATTAGCGCTCAGTGGCTGGAATGTTGGTACGCTGGGAAGCTAGTGCCCCTCCAACTAACTTCTCCTAAGATTCACAAGATACGGCTAGGGGCACTGAAGGGGGTGGGGGAGAGGCTCCCCCACGCCTGGGGGGTGCTCAGCGAGGCCACAGCCGAGCGCCGAAGGGGGGCCTGCCCCCCTAGCGGAAGTGCCGCACCAGAGTGGAATGTTAGCGAGTAATAGTTGGTGCGGCACTAGCAGGCTAGATGGCTAAAAGGCTGTAAGTCTAAAAGCGTCCTAGCATACGAGCTTGCCAGCATTCTAGCTACATGTAGCGGGTGTCGGCTTGTCAGGGGTGCTCACAATGTGATATGAAGGAATCTGTGTCGAGGTGGCAAATTCACACGCCCTCGGATCTTCCGGTCGGTGTTTGCTATAGGCAAAGGGCCTGGAAGAGGTGAAGAGGGCGGAGGTTAAACCAAAGCAGAGGAGACGAATATGGCGGCTATTACCATGAAAGAGCTTTTGGAGGCGGGGGTTCACTTCGGACACCAGACCAAGCGCTGGAACCCGAAGATGAGGCGGTATCTTTTTGGAGAGCGGAATGGCATTTACATCATTGATCTCCAAAAGACCATGCAAAAGTTTGAAGAAGCATACCAATTCCTCAAGGACGTATCTCAGCAGGGAAAATCCGTCCTCTTTGTCGGCACCAAACGCCAAGCGGCGGAAAGCATCAGGGAGGAGGCCGAGCGGAGTGGCACGTTTTACGTGAACCATCGCTGGCTCGGGGGAACCTTGACCAACTTCCAGACCATTCGTAAGAGCATCAACAGACTTAAGCAACTAGAGCGGATGCAAACGGATGGCACTTTCGAGAAATTGCCCAAAAAGGAGACCATCCACCTCGGCCGCGAGATCGAAAAGTTGAACCGGGCGCTGGGGGGGATCAAGGACATGGATCGATTACCGGGGGCGGTTGCGGTCGTCGATACGCGGCGGGAGCGGATCGCCGTCCGGGAGGCGCGACGCCTTGGCATCCCGGTAGTGGCCTTGGTGGACACGAACTGCGATCCGGATGAGATTGATTATCCTATCCCGGGAAATGATGACGCCATCCGGGCATTGAAATTGATCACCTCTCGGTTGGCCGATGCGGTTCTGGAGGGGCGGGGGCCGGTCGATAGGGCACTGGAACAGGAGATGGCTGAGGAGGTCGAGGCGGCGGGTGAGACGGTGGAAGATGTGCTACCCGTGGCCGAGGTGGAAAAGGCAGAAGCACTGCAGGACGTCAATGGTTGAGGGTGACACAGCAGAGGGGAGGAGAGGATCTCGAAAACCAAATGGGGATGACGGAACGATGACAGAGATTGCTGCCACACAAGTCAAAGAGCTCCGACTGGCAACCGGGGCCGGGATCATGGAGTGCAAGTCGGCGCTGGCAGAAGCCCAGGGGGATATCAATCGAGCAGTATCCATCCTCCGGGAGCGAGGAATTGCACGGGCAGCACGGAAGGCAGAACGGACTGCGGCCGAGGGATTGATTGTGTCTTACATACATCCGGGTGGCCGGATCGGGGTTCTCTTAGAGTTGAGCTGCGAAAGCGATTTCGTGGCCAGGAACGAGCAATTTCAGGCCTTGGCCAAGGATCTGGCGATGCATGTGGCGGCCATGAATCCGCTCTACCTGGGGCGGGAGGAGGTCCCCGAAGCGGTCCTCGAAGAGGAGCGGCGGATCTTGCGAGTCCAGACAGAGGGAAGCGGGAAGCCATCTAACGTGATCGAGCGCATCGTCCAGGGGCGGCTGGAGAAATTTTTTCTCGAGACCTGTCTGATGGATCAATCGTTTGTGAAGGACCCGGATCGGACGGTTGAACAGGTCGTAAAGGAAGCGATCAGCACCATTGGAGAGAATATCGTGGTGCGCCGGTTCTCCCGGTATCAGGTCGGGGAAACGTCGAATACGTCTTGACCTTCGGAGGGTCCACGGTTCACTGTTGACAGTTCACAGTTGGGGTATCCGGGCTTAACCGTGAACCATGAACCGTGAACTGTGAACCAAGTGACGCAGTCACCGGTTGGAGATATGGAGCTCAAGTACAGTCGGATCGTACTGAAGGTGAGCGGTGAGGCATTAGGGGGAGATCTGAAGTATGGGATCAGCCCAGATGTGATCCGCTTCGTCGCCGGAGAAATTGAGGAAGTGCACACCCTGGGAGTTCAGATCGCCGTGGTGGTGGGGGGTGGCAACATCTTCCGCGGTTTGAAGGCCACCGCTTCCGGGATGGATCGGGCGACCGCCGACTATATGGGGATGCTGGCGACGATCCTGAACGGTCTGGCCCTCCAAGATGCCTTGGAGAGGCGCGGGGTCCACACGCGGGTGCAGTCGGCTATCGAGGTGCGGGAAGTCGCGGAACTTTTCATCCGCCGTCGGGCGATTCGGCACCTGGAGAAAGGTCGCGTGGTGATCTTTGTCGGCGGGACCGGCAACCCGTACTTCTCGACGGACACCGCCGCGGCCCTGAGAGCCATCGAGATTGGGGCGGAGGTGGTCTTTAAGGCGACCAAGGTGGATGGAGTGTACACCGCGGATCCTTTGAAAGACGCCTCAGCGCAGAAATTCGATGAGCTGAGCTATATCGAGGTCCTCAGCCGGGAGCTCAAGGTGATGGATTCGACTGCGATCTCCTTGTGTATGGACAATCGCTTTCCCATCGTGGTGTTCAATCTGCACGAGCAGGGACGCTTGAAGGGATTGGTATTGGGCGAGAAGGTGGGGACCATCGTCAAGGGGCGATAGGTCATGACGAACGATGCCCTGAACCGGGCAGAGGCGTCAATGAGAAAAGGGGTGGAGGCCACGGTGCGGGAATTCGCGGGAGTTCGCACTGGGCGAGCCTCCACGGCCTTAGTACAAGGAATTGCCGTCGATTATTATGGGACTCCGACCCCGCTGCATCAGGTGGCGGCTGTGGCCACTCCAGAAACTCGGCTCATCACCATTCAGCCCTGGGATCAGAGCTTGGTTCCAGCCATCGAAAAGGCGATTCTGAAGTCCGATCTAGGGATCACCCCCTCGAATGATGGTCGGATAATCCGAATCGCTATTCCTCCCCTGACCGAGGAGCGGCGGAAGGAGTTGGTCCGAATCGTCCGGCGAATGACGGAAGAGGGACGGGTCGCGATCCGGAATATCCGTCGCGACGCCAACGAAAAACTCAAGTCCCTCGAGAAACAGAAACAGGTCTCCGAGGATGACTTGAAGAAGGCGACCGACTCGGTCCAGAAACTGACCGACAAGTACATCAAGGAGATCGAGATGGCCTTGGCCAGCAAGGAGAAGGAGATCCTTGAGTTCTGACAGGCTTCCCGCGTCGGCCAGGCGTGGCTCTTGAAGACTGCTCGTCATCTTTCCATCTGGTGTCCTTTCTCTTCTCCCTTTCCCTGTACGCTCGATAGGTTCCCGTACCCCCGGTTGGCGAAGACGTCTCGTAAGAGGATCTGGTCGTGCACGGCAGAAGACTCCTGAGCGCGCTGATCCTCATTCCCCTCTTTTTCCTCGTTGTGGTCTACGGAGGAGAGGCGGGCTTTGCCCTGCTGATGATGGGGGGTGCAGGATTTGGGTTGTGGGAGTTCATCAGGCTGTCTCTTATACACATCT
>JAAXQN010000262.1 GCA_012974305.1 Candidatus Methylomirabilis sp.
GCTGACCCCCGGATTCGTCACCGACGCCATTGGCTTTCTGATTCTGGTGCCGCCCCTCAGGCGCCGGGTCATCCACTCATTTCTCGCCCGGCGGGTGGTGGCTACCGGCGCGGCCCCGGCCTCGGGGCAGAGCGGCCCGGGCCGGGTTCGGGTCATCGAGGGCGAATTTCGCCGCGAAGACGAGTGATTCGAGCCTTCCGGGGTACTGATTTTCCCTTGACCCCTTGACTTCGGGCCATGTGCCCATATTATTAGCACCCACTCAAAGAGAGTGCTAACAATTCCCGATAACACGCTTCCGGGACTTGTGTGCGCAACTACAACGTTCTGTCGATTGAATTCAGATCAGGAGAAATTTGCATGAAAATCCGGCCCTTACACGATCGCGTGATCATCAAGCGAAAAGAAGAGGAGCGGACGTCTCCGGGTGGCATCGTGATCCCTGACTCCGCGGCCGAGAAGCCCATCCGCGGCGAGGTAACCGCCGTCGGCAAAGGCAAGATTCTGGAGGGTGGCGACATACGTCCCCTGGACGTCAAGGTCGGCGACGAGGTGCTGTTCGGAAAGTACTCCGGCACCGAGGTGAAGATGGACGGTGACGAGCTGCTGGTGATGCGCGAAGAAGACATCATGGCGGTCATCGAGAGCTGATCGAATCCCCACACCCCCGATAAACACTCAATCACGAATGTCGAACCAGTAAATACCGAATTTCACAGGAGCTAATAATGGCTGCAAAAGATGTACGCTTCAGTGACGAATCGCGTCAGCGCATGATGAGGGGAGTCAATATCCTCGCCAACGCCGTGAAAGTCACCCTCGGCCCCAAGGGTCGAAACGTCGTTCTCGACAAGAGCTTCGGCGCCCCCACCGTCACCAAAGACGGTGTCTCGGTGGCAAAGGAGATCGAGCTCGAGGACAAGTTCGAGAACATGGGTGCCCAGATGGTGAAGGAAGTCGCTTCCAAGACCTCCGACGTCGCCGGCGACGGCACCACCACCGCCACCGTGCTGGCCCAGTGCATGCTCCAGGAAGGCCTCAAGTCCGTGGCCGCCGGCATGAACCCGATGGATCTCAAGCGTGGTCTGGACAAGGCCGTAATCGCCGTCGTCAAGGCCCTGGAGGGTATTTCCAAGCCCACCGTGGACGACAAAGCCATCGCCCAGGTCGGCGCCATCTCCGCCAACTCCGACCCGCAGATCGGTGACATCATCGCCGAGGCCATGACCAAGGTCGGTAAGGAAGGCGTCATCACGGTGGAAGAGGGCCAGGCGCTCGAGAACGAGCTGGAAGTGGTCGAGGGCATGCAGTTCGACCGTGGCTATCTTTCGCCCTACTTCATCAACAACCAGGAAAGCATGAGCGCCGAGCTCGAGGATCCGATGATTCTCCTGTACGACAAGAAGATCTCGAACATCCGTGATCTGCTTCCTCTCCTCGAAGGTGTGGCAAAATCCGGCAAGCCGCTGGTGATCGTCGCCGAGGACGTGGAAGGCGAAGCTCTCGCCACCCTGGTGGTGAACACCATCCGCGGCATCGTCAAGGTCGTCGCCATCAAGGCCCCCGGCTTCGGTGATCGCCGCAAGGCAATGCTGCAGGACATGGCCGTCCTCACCGGCGGTAACGTGGTCTCCGAGGAAGTCGGCCTGAGCCTGGAGAAGGCCAGCCTGGATGACCTGGGTAGCGCCAAGAAGGTGCAGGTGACGAAGGAGAACACCATCATCATCGACGGTGCCGGAGCGCCCAAGGACATCGCGGCACGGGTCAACCAGGTCCGCCAGCAGATCGAAGAGACCACCTCGGACTACGATCGCGAGAAGCTGCAGGAGCGGGTTGCCAAGCTCGCCGGCGGCGTGGCGGTCATCAAGGTCGGTGCCTCCACCGAGATCGAGATGAAGGAGAAGAAGGCGCGCGTCGAAGACGCACTGCACGCGACCCGTGCGGCGGTCGAGGAAGGCATCGTCCCCGGTGGCGGCGTGGCCCTGATTCGTGCGATGTCCTGCCTCGACGACTTCAAGACTGACAATCACGATCAGGATGTCGGCGTCGACATCGCCCGTCGTGCCCTGGTGGAGCCCCTGCGTCAGATCGTTCAGAACGCCGGCGCCGAGGCCTCCGTGATCCTCAACAAGGTCCAGGAAGGCAAGGGCAACTTCGGCTTCAACGCAGCTACCGAGGAGTTCGGCGACCTGGTCAAGATGGGTATTCTCGACCCGACCAAAGTCGTGCGCACGGCGCTTCAAAACGCGACCTCCATCGCCGGTCTCATGATCACCACCGAAGCCATGGTGGCGGATCTTCCGAAGAAGGATGAGCCGGCAATGCCTGGTGGCGATATGGGCGGAATGGGTGGAATGGGCGGAATGGGCATGATGTAAATCATTCCCGGGCCCATGCCCCGAAAAAGGCCCCGCCATCCGTGGCGGGGCCTTTTTTTTTGGCAGGGACACAGGGACAGGCAGGGACAGGCAGGGACAGATTTCAAATCTGTCCCTGTGCTTGTTGAGGAATGTCCCCAATTG